>JAFZEP010000143.1 GCA_017560625.1 Bacteroidales bacterium | reverse complement strand
CGATATCACTGGTAAACCTATCCTGACCTTTTCAATCAGAGAGAAACTCTGCGATTACTATTACAGGAAGTCACCGAAGACAGAAAAGACAGTACAGAAGGCTGTACGTCATGAAGGAATCGACGAGGAACTTGACCGCAACGGCGGACTTACCAGTACTCTTGACCAGCTTCTCACAGGTGTAGATATCTATGACAATGAAATCGCATTCATTGCCAACAGATTTGTGTCACCTATTTCCTCAACCCTGGCAACTACCTACTATAAGTATTATATAATGGATACGGTACAGGTCGACAATATTCCATGTATCGACCTTGCATTCGTTCCGTTCAACAGCCAGAGTTTCGGATTCACCGGACGTCTTTATGTCACTACAGACGGCAATTACTCTGTAAAGAAGGTGCAGCTCAACTTCCCTTCAAGCAGCAACATCAACTGGATCGACAACCTTCGTATCGACCAGGAGTTTCAGATGACAGATAACGGACTCTGGGCTCTCAAGCGTGAGGATTCATATGTCAACCTTACATTGTTCGAGGGTATTCAGGGTATTTTTGCCCATCACACCAGAAGTTTCGACAACTTTGTGACAGACGACCCGACCCTTGCAAAAGATCCTGCATATAAAATCGACGGTCCTTCAAAGGTTTTGCCTGGAGCCAGGAAACAAGACGAGGAATATTGGAAAAAACATCGTATTACAAGCCTCAACAATCGTGAGACAGCGATTGCAAAAGTAAGCGAAGACCTCAAGAAGAACACCAATATAACTTTCTGGACAAAAGCTATCGATGCCTTCGTTTCAGAGTGGATTCCTTCGGGTAAATCCAAGGAAGTCTCAAAGTTTGACATCGGTCCTATCCTCAGCTTCCTTAGCTGGGACTACATTGAAGGCTGGCGTGTCAGAGCCGGAGGTATGACTACAGCAAACCTCAACGACAGATGGTTTGCCAACGGTTACCTTGCATACGGTATCAGGGACAACAAGTTCAAGGGAAGCATCGAAGTTACCCACAGTTTCAACAAGAAGGAATACCACAAGAACGAAAAGCCTCTCAACAATCTTTCGTTCTCATATACATATGATCTTTTCAGTTCCGAGACTATCGGTGAGCAGCACGACATCGTGACATCCTTCAAGTCAGGAAATGCTGTAAAATATCAGTATATCCAGAAGATCAAGATGAATTATGAGAAGCAGTGGGTCAACTCCCTCAGAAGCAACATCTGGCTGGAGAACTTCTCTTATACTCCTGCAACGGAATTCGTAGATGGCCTGCCTGCTAACGGAACGTTGTTCTACAGACTTCAGGGAGCGGCAAATCCGACAGACTTTATAACGAATCTCAAGGCCACTGAATTCGGAGCAAGTCTAAGATGGGCTCCTGGAGAAAGGGTATTCAATGCTGTTTCGCAAAGAGCCAATATTGACAAGGACACCCCTATCTTTACCCTCACTCACAAGATAGGAACTGCTGGATATGACGGAGGAGAGTGGAATTTCGGAAAATCTGTCAACAGCTATTTCTACAACGCCACTACCCTTGAGATCTTCAAGCGTTTCAGACTCTCGTTTGCCGGATTCCTTGATGCGAAAGTCACAGGAGGAAAGATCTGGAACCAGGTACCGTATCCTTTGTTGATGCTCCCTGCTTCCAATCAGGCCTTCTCTTACAGAAGAGAGACATTCCACACGATGAATGCCCTCGAGTTCATTACTGACCAGTATGTGCAGGCTAACCTCACATGGCACATGAAAGGAATGATTCTCAACAGAATTCCGCTTATCAAGAAGCTGAAACTCAGAGAAATCGTCTGCTACAACATTGCATATGGAAGCCTCTCGGACAAAAACAATCCTGCCCTACACCCGGGAAGATTGTTTGAACTTCCTGAAGGCACCAGTGGTCTGGATGCAAGCAAGCCATATATGGAGATCGGTGCCGGACTTGAGAACATCTTCCAGTTGTTCCGAGTGGTATATTTCTACCGAATACCGACATATCCGCATCCTGAGAATGCTGACTTCCTCAGCAGATGGGGACGTCTCTGTATCGGAGTTTATGCCGACTTCTAAAAAAGAACAGGCCCTGCGATGTTTATCGCAGGGCCTGATTTTTATATCTCGCAACAGACTAGAGTCTCTCGAGTTTTACAGTGAAGTGACGCATGAGCTCTGTCTCCCAAACGATCTTCACACCGCGCTTGATCTCGTCGCGACGGTCGAACACGTTCTTGAGGGCAACTGCGATCACGTCCATGTGGTTGTTTGTGTAAACACGGCGAGCGATGCAGAGACGGAGAAGGTCAAGACCACCGAAACGGTTCTCACGAGTCACAGGGTCGCGGTCAGCAAGGATATATCCGATCTCACAACCACGGATACCAGCCTCGAGATAAAGCTCGATAGCGAGTGTCTGTGCAGGGAACTCCTCCTTAGGGATGTTGCTGAGCACCTTGTCAGCGTCTACGAAGAGAGCGTGACCACCTACAGGTCTCTGGTAAGGGATTCCGAACTCATCAAGACGTGCGGCAAGGTACTGTACCTGGCGGATACGTGTCTCGATGTTGTCAAGCTCTGTGTTCTCGTCAAGACCTACAGCAAGAGCAGCCATATCGCGACCGTTCATACCACCGTAAGTAAGATAACCCTCGAAAGGAATACAGAATCTCTTTGCACCCTCGTACCAGTCCTCGTGACGTGTAGCGATGAAACCACCCATGTTCACGAGACCGTCCTTCTTAGATGACATTGTCATACCATCTGCGTATGAGAACATCTCCTTGCAGATCTCCTTGATAGTCTTGTCTGCGTAACCCTCCTCACGAGTGCGGATGAAGTATGCGTTCTCAACGAAACGTGCAGAGTCGAAGATCACGCGCTTGCCGTACTTGTCAGCGATTGCGCGAACCTCGCGAAGGTTCTGCATTGATACAGGCTGACCACCTGCTGTGTTGTTTGTAACTGTAACGATGATGAAAGGAACGAGCTCTGCCTGCTCTGCAAGCACCTTCTCAAGCTTCTTAGGGTCTACGTTACCCTTGAAAGGAACCTCGAGCTGAGTGTCCTTAGCCTCATCTACTGTGCAGTCTACAGCGAATGCCTTGCGGCTCTCGATGTGACCCTTTGTTGTGTCGAAGTGTGAGTTACCTGGAACGATAGCGCCAGCCTTTACAAGGTGGCTGAAGAGAACGTTCTCAGCAGCACGTCCCTGGTGAGTAGGGATCACATACTCAAAACCGGTGATCTTAGTGATAGTCTCCTTGAGCATGAAGAATGACGCTGAACCTGCATAGCTCTCATCACCCATCATCATGGCAGCCCACTGACGGTCGCTCATTGCGCCTGTACCTGAGTCTGTAAGACAGTCGATATATACCTGGTCTGACTTAAGCTGGAAGAGGTTGTAGTCTGCCTCCTTGATCCACTGCTCGCGCTCCTCGCGTGTGCTCTTGCGAAGAGGCTCTACCATTTTGATCTTGTACGATTCTGCAAAAGGTAATTCCATGATTATTAATATTTTAAGAGTTATTTATTATTATTTTCAAATTTTCAACCGATAAAGGTAATGATTTTAAATTGAAAAACGCCAAGTTTTTCAATTTTAGAAAGTTAGAAGTAGATGTCCACAAGAGGATGCTCATCCTTTCCGCAGAACATGTTGAGCACCTTGCACTGAAGCGGGCCGCTGATCCTGATGGTTGTAAACGGGTCGAGATGCACGGGATTGGCATCGCCGAACTGAAGCACGTAAGGAACAGAAGATCTGTTTGTGAGCGTGTAGGCTTCGCCGGAAACATGTTTCACGCACACGGAAGCATTGAAGAAATCCGCAAGCAGATCCTCGCTTCCGCAAAGGGTGTTGAAGCCGAACGCCAATGTTCTTCCTGCCTCCAAAGCCTCACGAAGTCCTCTCTCAGTCTTCTCTGTCGCAAAGATGAGCGTCATTGGACGCATATAGCCATATGAGTTGAAGTCCTCAGCCGAACTTGCATGGATATCAGTGTTGGCTGCGATGAAAAGGCCCTTCTCCTGCACGCGGTCGATGATGCCTGGATAGAACTCGTTGTAGTTCATCACCTCAACGCCGTCGATAAGGCCCTCCGAATATGCAACCCTCTCTGTCTCAGTGTAGTTGATACTTGTTCTCCACCAGCCTGGATGATTGTGCATCACAAGAGCACCCTGGGCTTTGGCATTTCTGATAGCCTGCACGGGATCCTCGTCATAGACCTTGTTGTTGTCCTTTGTGAAGAGGGCATTGAAATGACCCACTGTTGTTCCGTCGCGGGTGATCTCTGTGCCTGGAATGATGAAGATGCCCCAGTATGCAGCCTCTTTCTGAGCCAGTCTGACTGCAGCATTGAGATCTCTTTCCTTGCTGCGATCCGCATTGACATATTCTCCGAACTCGTTTTCAAAAGGTCTGTACTCGATGTGCTCGGTCACAGCCACAACGTCAAGTCCCTCAAGCCATGCCTCCTTGATACGGAACTGAGGAGTGACACTTCCGTCCGAATAAATCGTATGTGTATGAAGGTCAGACTTATATACATTATATCCACCTACCTGACAAGGCAGAACGACCTCTTTTCTCACCGGTTCACGGTAATCGCCGAATCGGAGCATGTCAGGATTCTCGGCATCCTGGTAATAGTTCTGAGCAGATGCCACTGCGGCAAACGACATCAGCGCCGCCGACAAAAGTACACGTTTCATGATATTATTTTTTGTAGATTTTCAATGCAAAGCCTCCTCCTGGAGCCATATGGACTGCAACCTTACCATCGGCAGGTACATCGGCAAGCGTCTTTTTGTAGTCGCGCGCAATGCGGTGGGCGTTCGCTCCGTCTACATACATTTCCATGACGTACTCACCTTCCGGAAGGAAGTTCAGGTCAAGAGTAAGCGTGCGCTCCGACCAGTCGGTCATACCTCCTACATACCACACATCTCCACTGCGGCGAGCCATGGCTATGTATTTTCCTACCTCTCCGCATAGACCCTTGGTCTCATCCCAAACAGTCGGGATTTCCGCTATGAACTTCAGGCACTCCTGCTCTCTCATATAGTTTGAAGGAGAATCACAAAGCATGTTGAGAGGAGAATCGAAGACCACATACTGCGACAACTGACGGCAGCGTGTGCCCTGACTCATCGGTTCATTGTATACGGGATGATAATTGCCTCGAGTGGCGTTGCGCATGGCACCCTGTGTATAATCCATCGGACCTGCCATCATACGGATATATGGAACTGTCACATCGTATGTCACCTGATCCACAGAAGCGTCACTCCACTTCATGGTCTCAAGACCGTGTACACCTTCATAATTGATCACATTAGGATATGTCCTGCTGAGCCCCACCGGCTTATATGTTCCATGGAAATCCACCATCATATGGTATTTCGCTGCGGTCTCCGCTGCTCTGCGATGGAAGTCAACCATATATTGGTCATCGCGGTCCATGAAGTCAACCTTGAATCCTTTGACACCCATTTCAGAGTAATGCTTGCAGACCTTCTCCATATCGCGATCGAATGCCCAATAGCCAGCCCAAAGAATCAGGCCCACATTGCGCTCAGAGGCATATTTCACAAGCATCTCAAGATCTATTTCAGGCACCACCTGGAAGAGGTCAGCTGCACCATTTACAGACCATCCTTCATCAAGAATGACATACTCGATGCCATTTGCAGATGCGAAATCTATATAGTACTTGTAGGTCTCGTTATTGATGCCCGATTGGAAGTCAACACCGTCGATGTTCCAGTCGTTCCACCAGTCCCATGCTACCTTGCCAGGCTTCACCCAACTCCAGTCAGCCTCGGGATCAGCAGGCTTAGCGAGACGATATACCATGCCGTTATCCGCCATCTGGACATCATTCTCAGAGACTGACACAATTCTCCATGGGAACTCCCTCGGACCATCACACTCAGCGATATACGGTTCACGCTTCTGCACCTCCATCTGAAGGTTATTGTGACCGCCCTGCTTCACTTCCTTCGGATATGGAGCAAAATTCGCTGTGAGAACTGGAGCCTCATCGAACACATATGTGTATAGATACATTCCGGGATAGTCGTCGAGATCTGACTCTGTGATTACGATCTTTTTGCCGTTCGGACCGTCCACCATCAGAGGAAGAAAGGCCAATCTCTCAGTATTCCACTCTGATATCGAAGAATAAGAGTAATGGTTTTCAAATGAGTTATAGAATTGGGTATCAAGGGAATCCGTATGCTGACTCACATACGCGGCCCACATGTTCCAGTCTTGTGCAAAATTGAAGTGCACCAATTCATGCTGAAGGTTCGCCGGTTTCTTAAGATGAGAAACGAACCTGTATGCCATGCCATCGTCATAGGCTCTGAAGATGACCGAGAATTCCTTGTACGACAGAGTCATTTCGTTGAACTTGTCCGAAACCTTTGACTTCTTGTAGGCAATTGCATCAATGGTCTGATCCACGCTACGGTACGACACCTTGCCAAGCTTCTCTTCTTTACCGAAGGTGGTGCCATCCATCATGTACATCGCCATAAAGGACTTGTCCAAAAGGAGATCATCGCCGTGGGTCAATGTGTAGCCAAGACCATATTTGGCATCTACGTTGACTTTGAGTTTTCCGTCCGGAGACTTCAGTTCGTAGGACTTTGGAGCGGCAGATGCACTGAAAATCAAGAACATCGCTGCTAAAACGGTCATCAGTCTATGCATAGTATCTTTTTTTACTGTCGTTTCGATCTTGTAGAGAAATCTCTATATTCCTAACTGCTCCTTCATGTTTCTGAGCAGATCAAAGGCCTGAAGAGGTGTCATGTTGTTGAGATCTGCCTTGTCAAGTTCTTCCTTAAGCGAGGAAAGAAGCGGGTCTTCAAGCTGGAAGAATGAAAGCTGGAGTGAGCCGTCGCTTTCCACACGGCCTTCACGCACGTTGTGAGGCTTGACTATGTTTTTGCCTTTTTTAGAGATTACCACGTCGCTTTGCTCCTCGTAATGACGTGGAGTAACGCCATGTGGGTCGCCATGGTTTCCCGCCTCAAGCGCAGCAAGAGTCTTCTCTGCCGACTCAAGCACCTGTTTAGGCATGCCGGCCATGCGGGCAACATGAAGACCGAAACTGTGAGCCACGCCGCCTTCCTTGAGCTTGCGTAGGAAGATGACATTCTTGCCGACCTCCTTCACAGCAATATGGAAGTTCTTTACTCGTTCGTATATTTCCTCAAGGTCATTGAGCTCATGATAGTGAGTTGCGAAGAGAGTCTTTGCACCGTCGCCGTATTCATGGACATACTCCACGATGGCACGTGCGATGGACATACCGTCATAGGTTGAAGTGCCTCGTCCGATCTCGTCGAGAAGCACCAGCGAACGTGACGACAAGTTGTGGAGGATCATCGAAGTCTCAAGCATCTCCACCATGAAGGTAGACTCACCGCGGGATATGTTGTCTGAAGCACCTACACGGGTGAAGATCTTGTCGCAGTAGCCGAGAGTCGCCTCAGAAGCAGGCACGAAACTACCCACCTGTGCCATCAGCACTATGAGAGCGGTCTGCCTGAGGAGCGCCGACTTACCGGCCATGTTCGGACCGGTGAGGATGATCACCTGCTGGGCCGCATTGTCAAGATAGATATCATTGGCAACGAACTCCTCGCCTGCCGGCATCATTGTCTCGATCACGGGGTGGCGGCCCTGTCTGATGTCGATCACCTTGCTGTCGTTCATCTTAGGACGGCAATAGCGGTTGCTCTGGGCGAGGTCAGCAAAGCCTGTTAAAACATCCAGACGCGCAAGGATGCGGCAGTTCTTCTGGATGAGGGCAATATTCGCCTGAATCTTGGCTACGAGCTCCGCATATATCTGCACCTCAAGAGCATAGATGCGTTCCTCGGCGCCGAGGATCTTCTGCTCGTACTCTTTGAGCTCTTCTGTGATATATCTTTCCGCATTGACGAGGGTCTGCTTTCTGATCCACTCCTGCGGAACGATGTCTTTATGTGTGTTGCGGACTTCCAGATAATAGCCGAAGACATTGTTGAAGCCGATCTTGAGCGACGGGATGCCCGTGCGTTCGATTTCACGCTGCTGAAGGTCAAGGAGATAATCCTTACCATGGCGTGCTATCTTGCGGAGCTCGTCCAGCTCTTCATTCACACCGCTTGCAATGACGTCGCCCTTTCCGAGCTGCGATGCTGTCTCAGGGTGCATCGTTCTTCCGAGAGAGTCCAGAAGTTCCGTGCAGTCCCCCATCTTCGAGAGCATCTCGTCAAGAGCTGCAACTCCTCTTCCCTGGCAAAGCTGCATGATCGGCGCTGTCTGTCCAAGACCTCTGCGCAGCTGCATGACCTCACGAGGCATGATCTTACCGGCAGCCGCACGTGAGATTATACGCTCAAGGTCTCCTACCTCGCCGAGCATCGCCTGCACCTGCTGCATATCACCCTGGTTGTCGATGAAATGCTGCACCACCTCATATCTTGACTCAAGCTCCTGAAGGTCCATCACCGGCATGGCGAGCCATGAGCGGAGCATACGCGCACCCATCGGCGACGAGCATTTGTCCATAACGTCAACGAGCGATGTTCCTTCCTTGCCTGCTGTAGAGGCGAAGATTTCAAGGTTGCGGAATGTGAAGCGGTCCATCCAGACGAATGAACCTTCGTCGATACGGGAGATGGAGCATATGTTGGAGAGGTCATGGTGCTGAGTCTGCTCAAGATATACGAGCAGCGCACCGGCCGAAGTTATTCCAAGAGGGAAATTGTCGATGGCAAAACCCTTAAGAGAGTCCACCTGCAGCTTCCTCTTGATTTTCTCTACAGCGTTGTCATATACAAATGCCCATTCCTCAAGAGTCGAGATATAGTAGTGGTCGCCATAGCGCTCTCTTGTGCCTTTTTCATATCCTCTTGGCACGAGAAGTTCCTTTGGAGCGAATGAACTGAGAAGGGTGCCGATATAATCGAGCGAGCCTTCTGCCACCTGGAATGTACCTGTCGACACATCAAGGAATGCAGCACCGCACTTGTCCCTGCTGGTCTGGCTTCCGAAAGTCAGACCGGCAATATAGTTGTGCTCCTTCTGCTCAAGAAGCTGCTCATTGAAGGCAACTCCAGGGGTAACAAGTTCTGTAACACCACGCTTCACTATGCCTTTTGTCAGCTTCGGGTCTTCAAGCTGGTCGCAGACGGCCACCTTGTAGCCGGCACGCACAAGTTTCGGAAGATATGTCTCAAGGGAATGATGCGGAAATCCCGCCATCGGGATCGCGCCAGGTGTCGCGCTGGAACGCTTTGTGAGGACGATGCCAAGCACCTTGCTGGCTGTCAGGGCATCATCACCGTATGTCTCGTAAAAATCGCCGCACCTGAACAGAAGCACTGCCTCGGGATACTCTGCCTTGAAGGCAAAATACTGCTTCATCATAGGTGTCTCGGTCGGTTTCTTTTCTGCCATCTTATATAATGTTATATCTAGGCAAATTTACTCATTTTTATTTGAATTGAAAATAGTTATACACAAGCGATTGATATCCACCACATTAACCGACAAGCCCGACGCCCCGGGGATGCAGGCTTATTGGTTAAAATATTGATATACAATTATTTGTATTCCACATTTAATTTACATGGATTTTATTTATCTTTGTCCGGTTTATGAAAAGAGTGCTCATCATATCGTACTATTGGCCACCGACCGGCGGATCGGGTGTGCAGCGCTGGGTGAAGTTTGCCAAATACCTCCCTGCAGAGGGCTGGCAGCCAGTGATATACACGCCGGAGAATCCGGAACAGCTGGCGGTAGACGCTTCGCTTGAAGCCGAGGTTCCAACCGAGGCTGAGGTGATCCGCAGGCGCATCGTGGAGCCGTACGAGATGTATAAGAAGCTGCTTCGCAAGTCCGGTCACAGCAAGGAGGCTGTGGAGGTGAATCCGGTCAATGCGCAGAACAAATCATTCATGCAGAAGTTCGCCATGTGGATCCGCGGCAATTTCTTCCGTCCGGACCCACGTTGTCTTTGGATCCGTCCTTCTGTGAAGTTCCTGAAGAAGTATCTGAAAGAGCATCCTGTAGACCTTATCGTAAGCACAGGTCCGCCGCAGTCGATGCACCTGATAGGCCGCAAGCTCGCCGCTGAAACTGGCCTGCCGTGGATTGCAGACTTCCGTGATCCTTGGACCAAGATATTCTATTTCAAGCACTTATCAATGACTCGTGCGACTGAAAAGTGGCATCATAAGATGGAGAAAAAGGTGCTTGATGATGCTACTGCAGTGGTAGCGGTATCACCTTTGGTCCAGCAGGATTTCCAGGCAATGACACAGACTCCGGTGGAACTGATCACAAACGGTTTCGACGAGTGCGACTTCGCAGCGGAGAAATGCATTGAGGCCGCAGGAGGAGCAGAGCGTGAGTTTGTGATAGTCCACACCGGATTGTTCGCTGCAGACGGCAATCCAACTGTACTCTGGGACGTTCTTGCAGAAAAATGCAACAAGGACTCAGAGTTTAAAAAGCTGATGAAAATCAGACTCGTAGGTAAAACTGACGAGCAGATCCTGAAGGCGATCAAAGATGCCGGTCTTGATCAGAATCTTGAAGACATGGGCTACCAGCCGCACGCCGTAGCTGTGGAGCAGCAGAGAAAGGCATCTCTTCTTATTCTACCTTTGAGAAAGGAGCCGGAGTACAAGGCTGTGCTACCAGGTAAACTCTTTGAATACCTGGCATCGTGGAGACCGGTGCTCGGAATCGGCCAGACAGACGGCGCCATGTCGATGATCCTCAACAACACAAAGACAGGAATGGTGCTTGACTGGGAGGACAGAACGTCCATCGGAAAATTCATCGACATATGCTGGGATAAGCACCTGGCCGGCACTCTCATGGTAGAGGATGCGGACATCTCGCAGTTCACACGCCGCAACCTTACCCGCCGCATGGCACAATTGTTTGACAAACTTATAGAAAAATAACCAGGAGATTACCACGTCGCTGACGCTCCTCGTAATGACGTAAAAAGCTGATGCTCCCGTAATGAGGTAATAAGCTGACGCTCCCGTAATGACGTGAATTCAAACGTCATTGCGAGGCCCTGAAAGGGCCGTGGCAATCCTATATTGACGTATTGTATATGAATAAAGATCTGTTGAAGAAGATAGGAACATATGCAGGCATCCTGCTGCTTTTTGTGGCATTGGCATATGCCTTCACACCTGAGGTCCTGGACGGAAAGATTGTAAACCAGGGAGATATTTCCCAGTGGAAGGGCATGGCAAATGAGGCTATGACCCACAATGAGGCACATCCGGAAGATCCGACAGCATGGAGCAACGCCATGTTCGGAGGTATGCCGACAACGGCTACAATCGACACCTTCGAGGGCGACTGGACAGACAGCATCTATGACCTGCTGCTCACAGGCCGCCGTCCTGCAAGTTACCTTCTGATAGCACTCATCGGCGGATTCCTGCTGATGCTTTCGCTCGGAACCAGCACTCTGGTGGCAGTGGGCGGAGCCATAGCAACAGCCTTCTGTTCATATAATTTCCAGATCATCACTGCCGGTCACAACACCAAGATGCAGGCAATCGCCTATTTCCCTTGGGTGCTTGCTGCTGTCATATTTACATACAAGGCGGCTTTAAACAGCAGCGGATTGCCACGTCGCTCCGCTCCTCGCAATGACGTGAAAACTGACAAGACTCGCAATGACGTGAAAGCCTACGAGACCAGCAATAACGTGAAAACTGACGCACATCGCAATGACGTGAAAACTGACGATAGGTACGTCATTCCGAGCGAAGCGTGGGAATCTTTATGGCTATATAAGGCACTTCTCGGAGCGGTGCTCTTCGCATTTGCACTCAGCTTCCAGATCAAGGCAAACCACATTCAGATCACATACTACCTTGCCATCGTGATCTTTGCATATTTCCTCGGACAACTTATCTACATATGCATGGACAAGGCACGTCGCAGCGCCATGCTGAAGAGGTTCTTCGTCGCGTCGGGAATGCTGCTGGTGATCGGATGCGTCGGCATTGCAACCAATGCAAACAAGCTCATCCCGACCTACGAATATTCTAAATACACTATGCGCGGCGGATCGGAACTTTCGTCCGAGAGCGAGACACATAACAAGGACGGTCTCAACCTTGAATATGCGACACAGTGGTCATATGGAATCGAGGAAATGCCCAACCTGCTCATTCCGAACTTCAACGGAGGAGCATCTTCATCTGAGCTCGCAATAGACTCAGAGACCGGCAAGTTCTTCACTCAGACCATCGGCAGAGCAGAGGCCAACAGGATCGTAAAAGGCATGCCTACATACTGGGGACCTCAGCCGTTTACAGCAGGTCCAATGTATATGGGAGCCATCACAATGTTCCTTTTCGTGCTTGGAATGATCCTTTGCAAGGGCCGCGAGAAATGGTGGCTGTTTGGCGCAATCATCGTGACTGTACTCCTTTCATGGGGAAACCACTTCATGTGGTTCACCAAACTCTGGTTTGACTATGTTCCTATGTACAACAAGTTCAGAACTGTTTCCATGGCACTCATCGTGCTTCAGGTAGCACTTCCGATGATCGGATTCCTCGCTCTGGACAGAGTCATGAAGGATAAGTTCGAAAAGGCCAAATTCTTCAAGGCCGGAGGAATTGCACTCGCTGTCACAGCCGGATTCTGCCTTATCTCCATCATGCTCCCAGGCATTGCCGGATCGTTCTCGAATGCATCCGACATGGCTATGCTTGAAGGATGGCCGGCAGAGTACCAGAGAGAGTTCGCTCATGCAATCGCTGCTGACAGACAGGGCCTTATGATTGCTGATGCATCTCGCTCATTCGTGCTGATCATCATTGCTGCAGCGCTTATGGCTCTGCCATATCTCAGCAGCACATTCAAGAGCGAATCATGGAGAAAGATTCTTGCTGGCTGTGTGATCGCCGCCGTTCTGTTCGACCTCTGGAGCGCAGGCAAGAGATACCTCAACGAGAGCCACTTCATCACACCTGAGAAATTCTCTTCTGCATACACTCCTGGCGAAGTAGATAAAATGCTGCATGAAGACACTGACCCGAACTATAGAGTACTCAGCATTCCAGGATTCTCTTCAGCGATTCCAAGTTATCATCACAAGACCATCGGTGGCTACAGCGCAGTGAAGATGCAGAGATACGACGACTTGCTCAACTACTACATCCGT
>JAFZEP010000142.1 GCA_017560625.1 Bacteroidales bacterium | reverse complement strand
GGTCTTACTGCAACTGCAGAGCAGGCACAGGAGATCCACGCTGAGATCCGCAAGGTTCTCGCTGAGAAGTTCGGTGAGCTCGCTGAGGAGATCTCTATCCTCTACGGTGGTTCTTGCAACCCTACAAACGCTCAGGAGCTCTTCGCTTGCCCAGATATCGACGGTGGTCTTATCGGTGGCGCAGCTCTCAAGGCAGACAGCTTCAAGGCAATCGCACTTAGCTTCTAATTAGCATATAATGAAGAAGTTATACGTCTTAGCAGCCGCTGCCATTGCAGTGGCTGCTTGTGCTCCTAAGAATGTTGTGAACACAGAGCTCAAAGAAAAGGTAGAAAGCTACGCTGTAGTCGAGGTAAAGTCACCTCTCTATGACGCGCTTTCTGACAATGACAAGAAGATCGTTGCACTCTTCCGTGAGGCTGCCGACATCATGGACGGTCTCTTCTGGAAGCAGACTTTCGGCGACAAGGCTGAAATGGAGGCTCTCACAGACGCAGACGAGAAGGCATATGCAATGATCAACTACGGACCTTGGGATCACCTTGACAACAACAAACCGTTTGTTGAGGGATACGGTGAGAAGCCACTCGGATGCCAGTACTATCCACAGGATATGACTGCAGCTGAATTCGAGGCATTCGACGATCCAGACAAACTCAGCCTTTACACAGTTATCCGTCGCGACGAGAACGGCGCACTCAAGACAGTGTGGTACCGTGACGAGTACAAGGAGGAGCTCGACAAGGTCTGCGCTCTCCTCGAGGAGGCTGCTGCCCTCACTACAAACGAGGGTATGCGCACATACCTCACAGAGCGCGTAAAGGCATTCCGCACAGATGACTATCTTGCCAGCGACCTCGCTTGGATGGACATGAAGGACTGCAACATGGATCTCGTTATCGGACCTATCGAGAACTACGACGACCACCTCAACGAGGCTAAGGCTGCATACGAGGCATTCATCCTCCTCAAGGACGAGACACGCAGTGCAAACCTCGCAAAGTACGTTGCTCTCCTCCCTACCCTCCAGCAGATGCTCCCATGCGCACCTGAGTACAAGACATTCGTTCCTGGAACATCGTCAGACCTCAACGTGTATGATGCGATCTACTATGCAGGTGACTGCAACGCCGGCAGCAAGACAATCGCCATCAACCTCCCTAACGACGAGAGAGTACACGCAGCAAAGGGTGCACGCCGTCTCCAGCTCTACAACAGCATGATGGCCAAGTTCGACAAGATCATGATGCCTATCGGTGAGGTTCTCATGGATCCAGAACAGATCCAGTACCTCAGCGCAGATGCATTCTTCTGGAATGTGACTTTCCACGAGGTGGCTCACGGTCTTGGCGTTAAGCAGACTGTAAACGGAAAGGGTACAGTAGACCAGGCAATGGGAGACCAGAAGACATCTTGGGAAGAGGCTAAGGCTGACATCCTCGGTCTGTTCATGGTAAGCAAGCTCATCGACATGGGTGAAATCACAGACATCACCAAGGAGCAGTCACTCGCTACATTCATCGCAGGCATCGTACGTTCAGTACGTTTCGGTTTCGCATCGTCACACGGAAAGGCCAACATGATGTGCTACAACTACATGGAGGATCACGGTGCATTCACTCGCAACGAGGAAGGCAAGTGGGTGATCGACTTTGAGAAGGCAGCTGCAGCTGTTGACTCATGGGCAGCACTCATCCTCGAGACACAGGCTACCGGAGACTTCGAGTTCGCTCAGTCTTATGCTGCTCAGAATGCAAGCATCCGTGAGGCTCTCGAGGCAGACATCCAGAAAGTCAACGAAGCAGGCATTCCACGCGACATCGTATTCGACTGGGCTTGGTAATCCCGGGAACAGCATTTAAACAAAAAAGCAGATGACTGACGGTCATCTGCTTTTTTGTTGGTGCCCGAGATAGGAGTCGAACCTACACGCCGTGAAGCACTCGCACCTGAAACGAGCGTGTCTACCATTTCACCACTCGGGCTTGGAAAAGGAATGCAAATATATGAAATGTTTTGAAATTACGAACTATTTTTTCACTTTTCCATCATATGACCACATCAAAGACATATTCGCGCTCCCAATCCTCTATTGAAATCGCAAGTCTGGTAAGCGCATAATCAAGGCTTATCGCAATGTCCTTGAGGTCGTCATCACTCCAGTCATATCCGCTTGCGGCGACATATTCTCCAAGAGCAAACGTCTTGAGTGTCTGGGTGTCGTCATGCACCTCCAGCACAAGAGATGAATCCGTCTGTCTCGGAAGCGCAAGAGAGCACGAGCCATCTTCTCCAGTGTACATTGCATACATGAATTCGCCCTCTGACGGCACTCCTCCCGACTCATATCCGTCCACATTGCCTTTCACCTCAAGCCTGAAAGGAAAGACCTTCTGCGTCTGCACCTGGATTGTCATCAAACAATGATTCTTCCTCATCACTACCCTCTCCCTCGTGCTCTCTCCCTCAGCCCTGACCAGCGAAGAATGCATATATACGGGCGGACATTCATCCCCGTACCTGATACCAAGGCGTCCCTCATCATCGACACAGTCTTCTGCACCGAAATACACCCCCACACTGATATCATCCCGGGGCACGTCCACGATATGATCCGTAACAAACTCCTCTGCCCTTAGGGTGTCCCTCGTCTGAAATCCTCCCGGAGCGCTGACCACCAGTTCCGCATACTTAACCACTGACGTGTCCACTTCTCCCATATCAAGCACAAGCCTGCACGGACACACTTCCCTATCCTCTTTCACAGAGCACGACAACACAAGCATCAGACAGCCTGAAAAGGCCAGCACATCCGAAAGTTTCATATGACATGGATATTAGATTGTTTCATTTACGTTCTGAATGGTCCAGTCCTTCACTGTGACTGACACCTTGACATCCAAATCGGATACAGGCACATCCGGAGACTCCGATCCGAGACGCGTGATGGTCAGATTGTAGATATAGGCAGTGTTAGGAGCAATATCTGTCAGAGTGATCGGATAATAATAGGTGAAGCCGCCGACTTCAGCCTCCACCACCAGTCTTGTCGGAGTTGTAGTCGCATTAGGATAGCAGTAGAAGAAATGCTCAGTTGTATAAGCATCTCCCTCAGCTATGACATCAGAAGAGACTTCATCATAGAGGAAAGTCGGTGACGTGGCTGCGATATATTGTCCCTTGTTGTACCAGTTCGTAGGAGTGTTTGCTGTGAGATACGCTCTTTTTGAAGCAGCGTTGATAAGGTAGACAGACTTCACCTTGAAGGCGAGATTCTTGTGCTGATTGAGCTCGAACTCAGGCTTGATCTGAGCGATCGACACTCTGGCGGCCAAGCGCTCCACAGGCATTGTAATAGTTGTAGAGGCGGTCAACTCCTGAGTGATCTCTCCTGCCATCACGATATTATTCAAGGCACAATCCATCAGATCCGCCTCTCTGGCACGTATGTCTTCAATATTCCTTACATTATTCTGGAGAGGTGCATTGACAAGCGCCACGATCTTCTTCTCACCGGTGGTACAAGTCAGAGTCAGGCTTGAACCTCGTCCCTCATCTGACACCTCATAGACACCGTTCTTGTCAAAGATGAAGATCTGAACGTCATTCACAGTTGCATCCTTTGGAGTGCCGGTTGCCTTTGTCATGACCTCCGGCAGTCTGACAGTGAGCTGAACCTTGTCGCCACTCTGCACCTCAGCAAGTTCCACTTCCTTCTCATTACAGCCTGTAAAGGCCACTGCAGCCAAGGCTGCAAAGAAAAATTTCTTAATCATAACTAATTGAATTTAAAAGGTTTGTATTTATTTATCAAGTCATACATTTCCGGATCCAGATTGGCTCGATGTTCCAGATACGGATCGTATGCGAGTGCCAGTTCAAAATATTTCAACGCCTCTTCGTACTGTTCCAGACGAGACAGGACCATAGCTTTCAGATAACACACCTTAGCGTCCGTGTCATCAAGCCTGCCGAGCACATCAAGCGCCGAATGGTTGTACTCTGCAGACATGAAGGCCAGGGCAGAGTTGTAGTCATCATACGGCCTGAGAATGCTCACTGCAGTCTTATAGTCCAGACGCTTCAATGCATTCACGCCCTCCATATAGACGGTGTCAAGCTCGGTGGTGTGGACTGTGTCCTTCACCATTCCTGCACGGTGCAGATAAAAGTCAAAGCGCACGCTCCTCAACTGAGGATATATCTTCTCCCTCAAGTACCTGTATTCCTTTTCAGCAGACAGGCGCCTTTCGCGTTCATCAGGAGCGGAACTGCTTCGTATGATCTTCAGAAGGCGATTCCTCGCGGCTTCCCCTACAACGGTATCCGACTCCACCAACCGTTCCAGCTGAGGCCAGTTCTCCGGCATCTCCGACGTTCTGAGGCTGTCCTTCCATGTTTCGGGGACGAAGTCATGGATATATGCCAGCATCGACTCGGATCTTTCACGGGAAAGCCTGCGGTTGAGAGCAAATGAACCTTCCGGCGAGCATGAAGCGACCACAACCAGTGAATCCAGAATAAACTCCTCTCGTGAGACCACGTCATCTATGCATTTCCTTATCCTGCGCAGCTCCGAAGCGTTATCTCCGAGAAGCGTATCCACATCAGAGCGTCCCTTCCGGAAATCAATCAGAGCCTTGGTGTTGTCATACACCGTCCTCTCAAGGACTATCATCCTGTATTTCGGCCTTTCATCGGCCAAAGTGGCCAACGAGCTTATGTAGAACGTCAGCTCTTCAGGGAACGCCAGATCGAGCAGTTTCTCTCCCCGGTCATAAAGGCTGCCGCTGAGGGACACCATGACCTTCTTAAGTCCTGGGCGGCTTCTGAACGTATGCACGTACCGGTATATGAAATCCCCCTCTCCTCCCACAAGCACAGTGTCCAGCCTTATCCCCTCTGTCACAATCGGATCCTTGACATACTTGCGGTACATTCTCTCGGAGCGCGCACGTCTGCGGTCGTTCATCTTTATCTTGAAGTGCTTCTTATAGTGCTCCAGGGCCTGTCTTTGGGTGACTCCGAACAGGTTCTCCTCCATCGGTTGGGTTACAATGGAACTGTCGTTCTTCATGGCATATGTCTGCGGAAAGTGCCTCTTGATGAAGATCTCCAGCTGCCTGACCTGCACCAGGTCCATCGAATCAGTAATGATGCTGGCAAGAAAAGCCCTGTAGCGCTCATATCCTCTAAGCTGGGCTGCCCTGTACGCTGCACCGGTAATATAGAGCGGCTCCAAAGGAAGAGTGTCCTGAAGGATGCGCATGTTGGGACAGATCTTGAGCTGCCACCTCGAGTCTGACATTGCAGCAGGCACAGAAACGTCGAATGATATGGACACATACCCGGCTCTTTCGGCCACATTCCTGAATCTCGCCGTCACTTTCGAAGCACTGATCACGTCAGTCGCCACCATCTCTCCCGTCTCGGAATCCCTGATGGCATTCATGATGATAGGGCCATCGGAAAGGGTTCCCCTGATGCTGTCGATCTGCAGTTCATCGGCATCCTCCTCTTCAGGCTTATCATCGTCAGGCACAGAAAGTTCCATCTTTATCTCACCCGAAGCGATCTTGCGGATACGCGAATACGGAGAGCACGATGTCAACAGAAACAGAAGCAGAAGGGCCAACATCCTAGAACACATAGGCAAACGAAATCATAAAGTCATCCGGAAACAGGAACCACTTTTTACCGTCCTTGACAGTCAGACCGCACACCGGGCAGGAAAATCTCCTGTACCACGCTCTTCCGCCCCAACATCCAACTCCGAAGTCGACATTGAAATGCCTGGAAATCATATATGTATATCCGGCAGAGAGTCCCAGTCCCACCTTATCTCCTTCCTCTGTCTCACGGGACACGAGACCACCCATGTTGTACTCCTGATAACGCACTCTGCCTGAGACCCACCATCCGGACAGAGAGTGCCACGGCCAGTAGCGTACGCCCAGTGCATAAGACTGCTGCCTGTTCTGGAACTGCCTGTCGGCATCACCTTTATGGAAGGTGAAGGGATTGTATTTTATCCCTGCTGTAAGGCTCCAGTGCTGAGACATTGTGTAGGAGACCTCGGCATTGAAGGTTCCAAGACATGCATAATCAATCAGGTTGGTCGCTACTGAAAGCTTCTGAGCATACATAGCGAATGACGAAAGCACTGCCAGCAGTGCTGTAACAACTAAACGCCTCATACTACCTGTACCTGTTGAATACCTGATCGATCACGTCCTTCTTTGCCGGAAAGGCAAGCATAAGGGCATTCTTGAGAGCGGCTCTTGAATTCACAGTAGCATCCAGGACGTTGAAGATATCTGATGGAGAGATGCCTCTTTCGTCAAGATATCTGAAGATCTGAGGATAGAACCAGTAGGAGGTGCCGAATGTCGGGAAGGATCCGCCGTATCTGTCTTTGTACATCCTGCTTTCAAGGTAATAGCTCCACATCTCCCCGACCTCACAGTATCCGGCTCCGTTTAGCAGTCCATCACCGTATGTCATGCCTCCGGTCTTCAGATACGAAGTCACGATGTAGGCGATATATCTGTCCCAGTAGTCAGTGCCGGCTTTGGAAAAGTGGCTGGCATGCGCCAGCTCGTGGCAAGCTGTGGAATAGATGCGGCGGTATTCGTCCTTTCCATACATTCCCAGTGTTATGTCAGGGGCAAAGAATTCAAGAAGGGAAGAATATGTTCCCAGATATGAAGCCAGCATATCGTTGCTGAGCAATGTCCCATGATGCAGCATCACGGCACTGCTTGCTCCCAGTGTATGGAAAAGCCAGATGCGAAGATCTGCGGGAGGAGCAGCTATGTCCAGATCGCCGGATGAGCATCGTGAATAATAATCATAGGCCGCATTGTTGACCACACAGCGACGAAAGAGTTTCTTCTCGGAGTCTTTGGTTATGGTCATGTTGATGCCTTCAGGGCCGGACTTGCCTAAAGTGGAAACAGAAGCAGGGAGAAGGACCAGATTGAATCCTATCGAGAATCCCTTTTCGTTGTCGAAGATCAGTCGGTAGCGCAGCTCCGAAGAGAAGGTCTTCGACATGGTATAATAGCCGTCACGGTCAGTATAGCAATGGTCGAACTTTACAAAGGAATTGCAGGACACGCGCACACCTGCCACGCCAAAAGGCTTGCCTCCGTTGGCATGTTCGTCCACAATGGTGATCCTGCCGGAAGGAGCACCTTTTCCGGATGCCTTAGTGACAGCCGTCTCCTGAATACGGTCTGCATTGCCGGTAAGATGGTAGGCTTCCCTCTCAACAGCGTCCCAATCAACCCAGTCATCTGAGCGCGTAGCAGCATCATGCTCTGCAATATAGCATTCGTCGATGATCTCATATCTGATGTCAGGAAAATCGAAATCAGGTCCTACCACAGCATACTGCCATGTCATCTGCGCCTCCGGCACCTCAGGATCGTGATACCAGTCTCCCTCAACCACTATATCATAGTCCAGAGGATGGTCCACCAGATGGATTCCCATAGACTGGAGAGTCTCATACTCCAGATCATCTGCAGGGAGGAAACGCACGTAAAGGTCAGTGGTCTTCAGATCCACTCTGTCAGCCTTGGTGGGATACAATGAATTCAAGGCCAACCTCATGTTCTCCGTCTTGTACGGATTGTCCAGGCGGTCACCTAAAATGATCTTCTCATGCCTGAGATCCTTTCCGTAGGAATAGTCTATTCCACGCTCAGACCTGACCTCTTCCTTGCTGCATGACATGATGAAAAATGCCGCTGCAATCAAAATAACTCTACCTCTCATAACAATAACATTTAATTACGGAGGCAAAGTTCCGAAGACTTATCCGTGTAACGAAAAAGTACCCGTTTAAATGAAAAAATCGCCCTCTGACACGCGTCAAAGGGCGATTTAGGTATCAAAATTTGTTTGATTTTTATAAAAAATCAAACAAATTTTAAGCAAGAGAGGTTCAAAAAAAGCTCTCGAAGCCAGCCCGGTAGGGCTGAAATTAATTAAAAGTATGCAACTGTCTTCTGCTCTACAGCAGCAAGGATGTTGTTAGCTACACGGCTTACTCCGAAACGGAAGAGATCCTTGTTGAGCCACTCCTTACCGAGAATAGAAGAAACGATCGAGTAGTAGCAGAGAGCGTCAGCTGCTGAAGAGATTCCACCTGCTGGCTTGAATCCGATCTTCTTTCCTGTTGCCTCATAGAACTTAGCGATACACTCACACATTACATATGCTGCAACCGGTGTTGCATTCACGTCCACCTTACCTGTAGAGGTCTTGATGAAGTCTGCACCAGCCTCCATTGCAAGGAAAGATGCTGTTGCGATCTTCTCAGGAGTGCGGAGAAGGCCTGTCTCAAGGATAACCTTCAAGTGCACCTTTCTGCCCTGCTTAGCAGCAACAGCGTCGATGCATGCACGCACCTGACGGATTTCCTCAGCAGCAGCCTCGTAATCCTCAGCGAGGAATGAGTTGAGTGCAAGCACGATGTCCACCTCGTCAGCGCCCTGCTCTACAGCGATCTCACACTCCTTAAGCTTAACCTCAAGGAAGCTCTGAGATGAAGGGAAGCAAGCAGAAACTACAGTAATGTTGAAGTCACATGTTCTCTCCTTGTCAACAACAGCTGCGAAGTTAGGATATACGCAGATAGAAGCTGGCAGCGGCCACTCCGGATAGGTCTGCTGGAAAGCATTTACCTTGTTTACAAGTTTAGTCACAGATGCAGGAGTGTCATCTGTCTTGAGTGTAGTAAGGTCCATCATTGAAAAACAGTCCTTGTACACCTGCTCAGAAGCAACCTGCTCAAGATTTGCAGCGATCAGATCGAGCGCTCTGCTCATGGCCTCCTGGTTAGGAGCATAGCCATACTTTGTCAAAAGATCCATATAAATAAAAAATAAATTAAAACTTCAGTTTTGAGTCCACAACTATGGTCACAGGACCATCGTTGATGAGCGACACCTTCATGTCTGCTCCGAATATTCCTTTTCCGACCTTCTTGCCGAGAAGTTCCTCCACAAGTGCGATGAATTTCTCATAAAGCGGAATTGCCACATCCGGCTTTGCCGCCTTTATATATGAAGGCCTGTTGCCCTTTACAGTGGAGGCATATAATGTAAACTGGCTCACTATAAGCACTTCTCCGCCAACATCCTGCACGGACAGATTCATCACCCCGTCTGCATCATCGAATATCCTCATCGCCACAAGCTTGCGTGCAGTCCAAAGCAGGTCTTCTTCCGTGTCTTCATCGATGAAGGCCGCCAGCACCATGAGACCGCCTCCGATAGACGACTCATATGCCTCTGCTGGAACGCTTACCGACGCCTGCGACACTCTCTGTATTACCAGTCTCATCCTCTTACCTGTATATCAAATCCTTCATCCATCAATGGCTGCACCATGGCAGTCATCTCTTCTACCGTATATTTCCCAAGACTCTTATCAGGCGTTTCGCGGTCAATGGTGTAGACCATCACCTGACGAGGTCTGAGCATTCTCACTATATCCCTCCATGCCTCCAGGGCTCCAGATGCGACCGTGTCGAAATCTTCTGATCTGAGGAACATCGTCTGAAGTATGAAGTTTCCTTCAAACTTCTTCATATTATCTATCACATCGGCAAGCTTGTATGTGCCCACAGGCTTATTTATCTTCTCCACCAGTTCCTGGCTTGAAGCGTCTATCTTCAAGATCGGGTTGTCCACCCTCATCAATGCCTGTGCCACGTCTTCCCTGCCTAGCAGAGTCGCATTCGACAGCACCGAGACCTTTGCATCAGGAAAATATTCATCTCTGAGCTTCAAGGTCACATCGATGATCTGAGCAAAGTCCGGATGCATCGTAGGCTCGCCATTGCCTGAAAATGTTATCGAATCCACCGGAACACCCTCTGCGGCAGCCTTGCTGATCTTGGACGTCAGGGCCTGCTCGACTTCCTGCAGGTCGGGAAAGCGTCTTCCTTCCACTGCTCCGTCCTTGTTCCATCCGCATTCGCAATACACACAATCGAAGTTGCACAGCTTTCCTACAGACGGCAGGATGTTCACTCCAAGCGAAGATCCCAGACGGCGGCTGAATATCGGCCCGAATACTATTTCGTCAAAATGCAGCATTATACAATTCTCTTCGAACAGCTTTCGGCTGTAAGGTTTCCTTCAGCATCCACATTGCTTATAAGCACAACGCCAGGTTTCTTTCCGACTGTCAGACTTCCCAGCACGTCTTCCTTCTTAAGGAATTTAGCGCCGTTCAGACATGCCCACTCAAGAAGCTGGTTCATAGGCACCTCAGGGAAATTTGCATGCAGACAGCAAAGTTCCTTCACGATGTCAAGATCGTCGTTGCTTGAAAGCGAATCCGTTCCGACGATCACTGCCAGACCATTTTCGAGCATGAGCGGAATAGGAGGCAATGCATTGTGTATAAATATATTAGACAGTGGACAAACCGCCCAATAAACATTCTTCATGACCTTCTTTGCAGCATTGATGTCGTCCTGCGAGAGGCAGACATTGTGCACAAGAAGTATGTGTTCTTCATATGGTGCAGGCTTGGCATCAGCCAGTCGGTCTATGAAATACTTCAAAGATGACTCTCCTGTTACTGGCGGAGTGCTCATGCCTGAGCGTTTTCTGTTTTCATACATCGCTCCGGTGCCGGTCAGAAGAAGATCCTCTTCCTCCTGGCTTTCCTGAGAATGGTAGGAAAGGAAGCCGTCTGCAAGTCCTGCAGCCGCCGATGCGCTGAGAAGCTGAGGGCTCATTGTGTAGCATGAGTGAGGGGTCGGTGCTGCATCTATGCCGGTATGATCGGCTTCAGCCTTGAGCGCAGTCACGTCCTTCATGACACCTTCACACATCTCAGGTTCGCTTCCGAACACCTCAAGGAATGTGCGTGTGTACATCTTGTGCGCCTTCTTCACCTGGAACGAAGAGCTGTCGTTGCTGATGTCTGCCATAGCAGAGACTCCGTCATTCCACATCTTGTCCATCCACTCCTGAACGAGTCTTGCCTTGACGTCATTTCCTGCCCAGTCACGAAGTTCGTTGATCTGATCGATGAATCCGGCCATTCCTGTGCCCTTGCGGAACTTCCTGTAAAGATGTGAAAGCTCTACATGACAATGTCCGTTCACGAATCCAGGAACTATCGCACCCGGCATCACATCCTCACCTTCGGCACAAGTTCCTACATTCAAGATTGTGCCATCGGCTTCATCATACTCCACGAAACCGTTTCTTATCGGATCATTGCCGTCCAATGTATAGACGAACTCCGCTGCTATCCTTTTTACACTCATAGTGGTTGATTTATCTTGATTAACGAATCACCGACATTCATCTTCTTCATAATGTTGCGAAGGTTTTCACCTTTCGGACGATCTGCGATGCTGTCTTTCACATGAAGACTGTCAATTACATGAAGACTGTCTCTCACAAGAAGGCTATCGATCACCTGCAGGCTGTCCAACTGAGGCAGAGAGTCCTTGACTGCCACGCTGTCAGACCTTTCAGCCCAAGGAACAAACGACATCTTGTATGTGCGTGACAGTGAGTCCCAGACCAATGAAAGCGAATCGATGCTGCCAAACCTCTCATCCTTCAGTCTGTCGACAAAGATCCATGACTTGTCGAACTTGACATCCCTTCCCATCTTCTTGATGAAGGCCTGTCTGTTCTTTTCCTTCTCCTTCTCGGCTTTGAGCACCTTCAATTCCTCGATCCTCTTATCAAGCAAGGACATTGTCGCAAGCATTATATCGGAATATTCCTCAGGATCCTTCAGATAATGTTCCACACTGTTGCGGTAGTCCGCTGAAGTGTAGCCGTATTTCTTCAGGACAGGCTCGTAGACCAGAGACGTGTCGGCAATCAGTCTGACTCCGGGAGTCGAGTTGATCCACTGGTCTGTCATCAGCATCTCAGCATATATCTGAGACAGTACATCCTCATCGATGAGCCCCTTCTTGCCGCAGCTGTGCAGCGAGAGGGACACCACCGACAAGGTCAATGCCAACAGTATATACTGAAAAATGCGTCTCATACTATCTCAATGTAGCTCCGAACTCGTTCTGGAATGTAGAAAGGAGCTTGCTCATTACTCTTTCCACGTCATTGTCTGTCAAAGTCTTGTCAAGATCCTGGAGCACGAAGCTGAGAGCATACTGCTTCTTGCCCTCTGCGATCTTGTCGCCTCTGTACACGTCAAACAGACCAACCTGCTTGAGAAGCTTCTTGCCGACGCGGAACGCGCTCTTGCGAAGGTCTGCATAGCTTACAGACTCATCGAGAAGGAGAGCGAGGTCACGTCTTACCTCCGGGAACTTAGGAAGTTCCTTGTACTTGATCTTGTTTCTCTTCACAAGCTCAAAGAGGGCAGGCCAGCTGATCTCGGCAGCGAATACCGGCTGTTTGATACCGAACTGTTTGAGTCTTGCAGGTGAGATTGTACCCATCACTGCGAGAGGCTGACGTGAGCCAGGGAGGCTGTATGAAAGTCCCTCTGAGAAGAGATCTGCAGGAGCAGCATCTGTCTCAAGAGAGTAGATGTCGCAACCGAAACGCTTGAGAAGGAGTTCGAGGTAGCCCTTGAGCTGGAAGTAGTTGCCCTTGCCTGGGTCCACTCTCCAAGACTTGTCCGGCTGACCGCTCATGAAGAGGGCGTAGCATGTGTGCTCCTCATATGAAGCAAGAGTAGTTCCGTCTGTCTCAGGGTTGAATGAATATACAGAACCATACTCGAATGTCTTCACGTTTGTGATCTGACGGTTGATGTTGTATGCGATCACCTCAAGACCGTTGAGAAGGAGAGTCTGTCTCATCACATTGAGATCAGAGCTGAGTGGGTTGAGGATTCTCACGCACTTTTCCTCCGGGAATGTCTTGAGCTTAGAATAATACTCCGACTTTGTAAGCGAGTTGTTCATTGTCTCCACGAAACCGTTTGCAGCGAGGAAGTCTGCGATAGACTTGCGTACCTGCTCTGGCTCCGGCTTCTGAGGCGCATTCACTGACATTCTCATAGCCTGTGGAAGCTCGATGTTGTTGTAGCCGTAGACGCGGAGGATCTCCTCTACTACGTCACACTCACGGTATACATCGATCATATATGAAGGGACAGCAACCTTTGCTCCTGTCTCTGTCTTCTCAAGGAACTCGTATGCAAGACCCTCGAGGATGCCTTCGATAACATCGTGACCAAGCTTCTTGCCCACGAATGCCTCAATGCGGTTGTAGTCGAGGTCAACAATCTTCTTCTCGATTGTCTCTGGGTAGAACTGCTGCATTCTGCCAACGATCTGACCGCCAGCAAGCTCCTGGATAAGGAGAGCGGCACGCTTTGCAGCATACTCCACTACGAGAGGGTCAGCGCCACGCTCATAACGGAACGATGCATCAGTCTTGAGGCCATGTCTCTTTGAGCTCTTTCTGATAGATACCGGGTTGAAGTATGCGCTCTCAAGGAAGACGTCCACCGTGTTTTCAGTCACACCTGACTCCTCGCCGCCGAACACACCTGCAAGGCACATTGACTTGTTTGCGTTTGCAATCATAAGGTCTGCTGCGCTCAATGTGCGCTCTACGCCGTCGAGAGTTACGAACTTCTCACCTTCCTCTGCTCTGCGCACTACAACCTTGCCACCTTCGATCTTAGCGAGGTCAAACGCATGAAGCGGCTGGCCGATCTCATGGAGAACGAAGTTTGTGATGTCTACGATATTGTTGATCGGACGAAGGCCGATAGCCAGAAGCTTCTTCTGAAGCCACTCCGGTGACTGAGCCACCTTTACGCCCTTGATTGTTGTACCTGTATAACGTGGAGCACCGTCAGCAGCGAGAACCTCTACTGGAACTGCCTCACCCTCTGCGCTGTCAGCCCAAGCAGAAACGTCTGGAAGCTTGAACTCGCAAGGGATGTTGGTGTGCTTGAGGTATGCATAGAGGTCACGAGCCACACCGATGTGTGAAGCTGCATCGACACGGTTTGCAGTAAGACCGATCTCGATGAGTGCATCTGTTGCAAGACCAAGATAATCCTTTGCAGGAGTTCCTGGCACAGCCTCCGGATCAAGAACCATGATGCCGTCGTGAGACTCGCCGATTCCAAGCTCGTCCTCTGCGCAGATCATACCAAATGACTCCACTCCACGGATCTTTGACTTCTTGATCTTGAAATCCTCGCCGAGCACTGTTCCTACAGTCGCAAGAAGAACCTTCTGGCCGGCTGCCACATTCGGCGCGCCGCAAACCACCTGAAGGAGGTCACCCTCGCCGGTGTTGAGCTTTGTGATATGGAGGTGATCCGAATCCGGATGCTCTACACACTCTACAACTTCTGCCACGATTACACCTGCAAGACCGCCTGGAATCTCTTCGATCTGCTCAAGCGAATCAACTTCAAGTCCGATTGAAGTCAGCGCTTTTGACACCTCCTCTGGAGAGAGGTCACACTCAAGATAGTCCTTGAGCCAATTGTACGAAATCTTCATATATGTAATTTTTTATTTTTCTATATCGTCCTTAGAGAAGAGAGCACCTACGAATTCCCTCTTGTTGAAGACCTTGAGGTCATCAATGCCCTCGCCGATGCCGACAAACTTGATAGGAATACGGAACTGGTCTACGATGCCGACCACAACTCCACCCTTTGCCGAGCCGTCAAGTTTTGTGACTGCAAGCGCCGAGATGTCAGTCGCGCGCATGAACTCCTTAGCCTGCTGGAATGCGTTCTGACCTGTAGAACCGTCAAGTACCAGAAGTACCTCGTGTGGAGCGTCAGGGACAACCTTTCTCATGACATTGCGGATCTTAGTGAGCTCATTCATGAGGTCGATGCGATTGTGCAGACGGCCCGCCGTATCTACGATCACGACATCAGCATCCTTCGCTACAGCCGACTTCACAGTGTCGAAAGCCACTGAGGCAGGATCGGCTCCCATGCCCTGCTTTACGATGTCTACTCCAGCGCGCTCAGACCAGATTGTCAGCTGGTCCACTGCTGCAGCTCTGAATGTGTCTGCTGCACCGAGAACAACCTTTTTGCCCTGAGCCTTGAGGTGGCTTGCAAGCTTTCCGATCGTCGTTGTCTTGCCGACTCCGTTGACACCTACAACCATGATCACATACGGCTTCTTGCTGAAATCGAACGGAATCACGACATCGTCAGATTTCTCACCATCCTTGAGGTTGAGAAGTTCTGCGATCTCATCTCTGAGAATGTCGACCAGCTCGTCCAAAGACACGTACTTGTCACGGCGGACTCTCTCCTCAAGATTCTCAATGATCTTCATGGTTGTGTCCACACCCATATCTGTTGCCAACAAAGCTTCCTCGATTGCGTCAAGCAGGTCCTCAGACACTTCTGTCTTACCTATGATCGCTCTTGAAAGTCTCTCGAAAAAGCCCCTGTTGGTCTTTTTTACTCCTTTATCAAAAATACCCATATATCTAGAGTTTAACTCACAAATATACTGCTTTTTGTATGAATAAAAAAGCAGTGAAAGCACAAAAAAGGCATGATCGATTGATCATGCCTTTTTTATATATGCTAAGCGAAGAATTATTTCTTTGCGAAGAAATCCTTAGCCTCAGACTCCTCAACGAGAAGCTCGTTGAATACGTAAGCACCAGTCTTTGGAGACTTGTCCATGCGGATACACTTAACCATCTTCTTGAGTGTACCAGCCTTGAAGGTTGCGACTGCTTTCTTTGCCATTTTCTATTCCTCCTTAATTATTTGATCTCGCGGTG
>JAFZEP010000141.1 GCA_017560625.1 Bacteroidales bacterium | reverse complement strand
GGGTAGATGAGATCCACGAGGATCTTGACGTTCTCATCCCACGCATCCGCAAGGCTATGGAGGACAAGGAGGTCATCTCTATCGCATACCTCGGCAACGTCGTTGACCTTTGGGAAAGACTTGCAGAGGAGAATGTACACGTAGACCTCGGTTCTGACCAGACATCGCTTCACAACCCATGGGCAGGCGGTTACTACCCTGTGGGATATTCATATGAGGAGTCTAACCGCATGATGGCTGAGGAGCCTGAGAAGTTCAGAGAGTGCGTGCAGGAGTCGCTCCGCCGCCATGCTGCAGCAGTCAACAAGCTTGCTGAAAGAGGCATGTACTTCTTTGACTATGGTAATGCGTTCCTCCTTGAGGCATCACGCGCAGGCGCTGATGTAGTACGTGAGGACGGCCGCTTCAAGTATCCTTCATACGTACAGGATATCATGGGTCCGCTCTTCTTCGACTACGGATTCGGACCGTTCCGTTGGGTATGTATGTCTGAGAACCCTGAGGACCTCGCGAAGTCAGATGCAATCGCAGCCAAGGTGCTCCGCGAGATCATGGCAGAGGCTCCGGAGGAGATCCTGGGCCAGATGATGGACAACATCCGCTGGATCGAGGAGGCAGGCCGCAACAACCTCGTTGTAGGTTCGCAGGCACGTATCCTCTATGCTGACTGCGAGGGCCGCACAAAGATCGCCCTCGCATTCAACGAGGCCATCAAGAACGGTGAGATCTCAGCTCCTATCGTTCTCGGACGTGACCACCACGACGTATCAGGTACAGACTCACCGTTCCGTGAAACTTCAAACATCTACGACGGTTCGCAGTTCTGCGCCGATATGGCAGTACACAATGTAATCGGAGACGGCTTCCGCGGCGCTACATGGGTATCTATCCACAACGGAGGCGGCGTCGGCTGGGGCGAGGTAATGAACGGTGGATTCGGTATGGTTATCGACGGTTCAGCAGATTCAGACCGCCACATCAAGGACATGCTCCTTTGGGATGTGAACAACGGTATCGCACGCCGCAGCTGGGCACGCAACGAGGGCGCCATGAACGCCATCAAGCGTGAAATGGAGCGCACTCCAGGCCTCAAGGTCACTATCCCGAACATCGCAGACGAAGACTTGATTAGAAATATTTTATCATAACGTCATCCCCGGCATAATATAACAACGTCATCCCAGGCTTGACCGGGGATCTCATAAACTACAATAATGACACATACTATTTCCAATAAACATCTGACCATCGAGAAGGTCAATGAAATCGTTACTAAAGGTCTCAAGCTTGAGCTCAGCAAGGACTCGGAGGCAGCCATCGTAAAATGCCGCAAGTTCCTTGACAGCAAGATGGAGGACATCGGACGTCCGGTATACGGCGTCACTACAGGCTTCGGCTCACTCTGCAACATCACCATCCCTGCTGAGGACCTCTCGCAGCTCCAGCACAACCTCGTGATGTCGCACGCATGCGGCACAGGCGAGACAGTACGTCCGGAGATTGTGAAGATCATGCTCCTTCTCAAGGTTCAGTCACTTTCATACGGATATTCAGGAGTGCAGCTGATCACAGTTCAGCGCCTGATGGACATGTTCAACAACGATGTGCTTCCAGTAGTCTACCAGCAGGGTTCGCTCGGCGCTTCCGGCGACCTCGCACCTCTTGCCCATATGTGCCTTCCGCTCATCGGCATGGGTGAAGTTTACTACAAGGGCGAAGTCCGTCCTTCTGCAGAGGTTTGGGCTGAGCTCGGTTGGGAGCCTATCCGCCTTCAGTCGAAGGAGGGTCTCGCTCTCCTGAACGGTACTCAGTTCATGAGTTCGCACGCCGTGTGGTCGCTCATCCAGGCAGAGAGACTTTCAGACTGGGCAGACAAGATCGGCGCCATGTCTCTCGAGGCATATGACGGCCGTATCGAGCCTTTCTATCCACATGTTCACGAGGTACGCCCACACAAGGGCCAGATCGAGACAGCAGCACGTTTCCGCGAGCTTCTCGAGGGTAGTGAGATCATCAAACAGCCTAAGGTACACGTACAGGACCCATATTCATTCCGTTGTATCCCTCAGGTGCATGGCGCATCAAAGGACACTATCCGCTATGTGAAGTCTGTGATCGAGACAGAGATCAACAGTGCTACTGACAACCCTACAGTTTTCCCTGACGAGGACCTCATCATCTCAGCAGGAAACTTCCACGGCCAGCCTATCGCCATCCCTATGGATATGCTCACAATCGCACTTTCAGAGCTTTCAAACATCTCTGAGCGCCGTATCTACAAGCTTATCTCAGGTCAGCGCGGACTTCCTAACTTCCTCGTTGCGAAGCCAGGTCTGAACAGCGGTTTCATGATCCCACAGTACACTGCGGCTTCAATCGTGAGCCAGAGCAAGGGTCTCTGCATGCCTGCATCGGCTGACTCCATCCCATCATCACAGGGTCAGGAGGACCATGTCAGCATGGGTGCCAACGCAGCTACCAAGCTCGTGCGCGTAGTGGAGAACACAGAGCGCGTGCTCGCAATCGAGCTCTTCAATGCAGCTCAGGCATTCGAGTTCCGCCGTCCACTCCGCTCATCATGGGAGATCGAGAAGATGTTCGCCCACTACCGCAAGGTGGTGCCGTTCATCGACGACGACCGCTACATGCACCCTCTCATCGAGGCTTCTGTAGAGTTCTTGAGATAAATCTGTCACGAAAACATATTGAAAATGGCATCTCGTCCGGGGAAAACGCCAATTTCCCGGACGAACCTAGCCAAAACACACGAGTCGTCCGGGGAAATGGCTGATTTTCCGGACGACTAATATATAAGGGCTAAAGAGATATGAAGACTATAATATATAATATAGGTACGCTGGCGGGAATTCTGCCGGAGGGAAAGCTGAAGCTGGAGGGTGCCGAGATGAATCACGTGGAGTGCATCGAGAATGCATACCTCGTGATTGAGGACGGCATCATCACAGAATTTGGTCAGGATGTCGGCGGTTGTAGTGGTATTCAAAACCGTGCTACCCCCCTGGCCGCAGGGGAAAGAAACGACAAAGTAGCGGAAGGGGTTGTTTTGAATACCACTACAACCACTAAGACAGAATTCATCAACGCGAAGGGTGGCTATGTGATGCCATGCTTCTGCGACTCGCATACACACATCGTATATGCTGGATGTCGTGACGGCGAGTTCAGGGACAAGATTGCAGGATTGAGCTATGAGGAGATCGCTGCTCGTGGCGGCGGAATCCTCAACAGTGCCGACCTGCTTCATGCGACATCTGAGGATGAGCTTTATGAGCAGTCGATGGTGCGCGTGAGGGAGATCATGGCAATGGGCACGGGAGCTGTGGAGATCAAAAGCGGATATGGTCTGACAGTCGAGGATGAGCTCAAGATGCTCCGCGTCATCAAGCGTATCAAGGAGAGTGCACCGATCACAGTCAAGGCAAACTTCCTTGGAGCTCATGCTGTGGGCCGTGCGTACAAAGGACGCCAGTCTGAGTATGTTGACCTCGTGTGCAACGAAATGCTGCCGGCAGTGGCAGCTGAAGGTCTTGCAGACTATGTGGACGTATTCTGCGATGCGGGATTCTTCACAGTGGAAGACACAGACAAGATCCTCGGCAAGGCAGCTGAATATGGCATTACACCTAAGATCCATGCCAATGAGCTTGAGGTATCAGGCGGCGTGCAGGTCGGAGTGAAGCACAATGCACTTTCTGTAGACCATCTTGAGAAGACAACTGAGGCTGAGATCGAAGCCCTCAGAGGCAGCAGAACAATGCCGACAATGCTTCCTGGATGCTCTTTCTTCCTCGGAATTCCATATGGCAATGCAAAGGGATATATTGAAGCTGGTCTTCCGGTGGCTCTTGCATCAGACTACAACCCAGGCTCAAGCCCAAGCGGCAACATGCGCTTTGTGATGGCGCTCGGATGCATCAGAATGCGTCTGACACCGGAGCAGTCATTCAACGCCTGCACAATCAACACAGCCTATGCTATGGGAGTCAGCGACACCCTCGGTTCAATCACAGTCGGCAAGAAAGCCAACCTGATCATCACCAAGCCGATCCCGTCTTTGGCATTCATCCCATACAGCCACCAGACACCGATCATCAAGCAGGTAATCATATCATAAGCTCAAACCCAACTGATTGAACATCAATACATTCCACAAAATGCTTGCT
>JAFZEP010000140.1 GCA_017560625.1 Bacteroidales bacterium | reverse complement strand
TCTTCATTCGTCTGAAATGTATAGTGTTCAATATTAATTGTTTACGTAAACTGCTTGCTGCACCTGTGCGGCAAGCATAATCGGTAAGTTATTGTGAGATAATAACTTAGGTTTCGGGTGGTGGTTAGGCATTGCGCCCGCCGTGCACGGTGATGCGGGACCAGTGGACAATGCCGTTTACAGGAGGGCGCTTCTTCGACACCCTCACTGAAAACGACACGAACTGCGGGAATTCGGCCTCCAGCGCCTTCACAATGCGGCCAGCCACATGCTCCAGCAGGTTGGACGGCTGGGCCATCTCTCGCGCCACTACATTATATATATGTGCATAATTCACGGCATCCTCCAGGTTGTCACTTTCGATTGCCGCTGCCATGTCTACGTCGCCACGGAAGTCCACGACGAAATCGTTGCCGATGATCGTCTCCCTTTCAAGGCAACCGTGATGCGCACGGAACTCCATGCCTTCCAGTTCGATTGTTCCTATTTTTTTGTTCATTTTGTTTTAAAGGATTGCCACGTCGCTATTGCTCCTCGCAATGACGTGCTGGCTGTTTTAAAGGATTGCCACGTCGCTATTGCTCCTCGCAATGACGTGCAATGAGGTATTAGGCAAGAAGCAGGAACACGCATGGACGTTTGCCGATCACGAGACCCTCCTTCTTCCATTCTGATACTTTCTTTGTCTTTATATATGCATCCGGCATGGTTATGTTGGCTGCGACGCAGATTCTGGTAGATGCGCTGCATGATGCCAGCATGTCGGCAAAGAGAGAATCGTTTCTATATGGAGTCTCGATGATGATCTGCGTCTGCTTCAATTGTCCCGACACCTTCTCCAAAGTGCGGAGTTTGCTGCGGCGCTCGTCTGTCTTGGCTGGGATATATCCGCAGAATGCGAATGACTGACCGTTCAGGCCGGAGGCCATCAGTGCAAGCATGAGCGAAGATGGGCCGACGGCCGGCACCACTTCGATGCCGTGTCTGTGCGCCAGCGCTACGAGCTGTGCGCCCGGGTCGGCAACTGCCGGGAGGCCCGCCTCTGAGATGAGTGCAACATCGTTGCCCTCATCGAAGAGCCTGATGTAGCCTTCGATGGTTGCCTGGTCGGTGTGCTCGTTGAGTTCGTGGAACTCCAGTTCTCCTATCTTGCCCTTGAGCCCTGCCTTGGAGAGATATCGTCTTGCTGTGCGCACCTCTTCCACAACAAAAGTCCTGAAGCCCTCAAGAGATTTCAGCACAGGAGCAGGGATTACTTCGGACGGATCATTCTCTCCCAGCGGAGAGGGTATCAAATATAATTTACCTTTATCTGCCATATCATCACTCGATTTTAAGCGTAGTCTTTTCCTCATCCAATCGTGCCTCCTCTTCGGCCCTCTTGGCCTCCTGCCTCTTCTTCTTGCTTGAGAAGATGTTCTTCAGAAGCTGCTTGAACGAACTGAACTCGGTCTGGTATGTGAGACCGACACCGTTTCTCTGCGAGTTGTCGAGGTAGTTGGTGTATGAGTCCGCAGAATGAGAGAAGATGTTGAGTCTGAGTGCGCCCGACTTGTTGAGCTTCACCTCTATGTCAATGTCGCCCACCACGTCTGTCTGGGCATTTTCCGTGTATTGCTTGTTGCCGACACTACCGTTGACCACGACTCGGTTGTTGAACATCTGCGTCGATACGGCTACGTCGAAGACGTCATGGCCTTTCGAGTTCGGCTGATAGTTCAGACCCAGGTCGACAGGGATGTTGAGCTTCTCCAGGATGTTGTTGAGCTGGCTGGCCATCACCTCGGACACGTTCGAGTAGAGCATGGTCGAGTTGTTGACGATGCCGGACTGCTCGTCAGGGAGGAAACTGTTGGAGAGCAGCAGTGAAAGGAACTGTTTCTGCACCTTATCCTCTGTGCTCAGGGCACTTTCCACTCGCGACTTGACAGTCGGATCAAGCTCAGGGATCTCGATACCGAACTGCAGGCGCGGATTGAGGATCTTGTCTGTGATCTTTATCTTGCATTCAACGGTACGTCTGTTCGCCACAGAAGTCGAGTCGCCGATAAGGGTTCCGATGGATGCCTTGGTCTTGTACATGGCATCAATGGAAAGGTCGCTGTCGAGAATGTCGCCGTTGAACTTGATCGTACTGCCATCCTGGATCTCAAAGTCGCGGTTCACGATTCCGTACGCCACGAACTTGTAGTTACCCTTTGTGATGGCGTAGTCACCTGTGATGTCGAACTTGTCCTCGTTGGCCGACATCTGGATGGTTCCGTTTCCGTGACCTGAAAGCATATGTCCTGAGGCCTTGTCGATCCATATGAACGCCTCCACATCAGGCATGGCGTTGATCTTCATGTTTGTGGTGAACTTGGCCTTGGCGGCAGCGCTCTTCTCGTTCCTCTTGAGGAAGATCTCGTATGGATCCAGCGGTTTCTCAACCTTTATTTCGGTGAACTTCAGGAGATTGGATCTGCCTGAGACTGATTTGTTCGATATAGGGACATGAAGCGTGCCGGCTTTGGCTGTGGTTGCGTCCACATTCATCACCATGTCGGTTCCGGGGCCGATGAACGTCACGTTTCCGGTTCCGAAGATATGGCCGTAGAAGTGCTCGTTCTGCTTGTCGGTCAAGTTGATGCCTTCGATCTCGTTGCACCTGATGTTGATGTCGTAGTAGATGTCCTGGAACTTGCTGTTCCACTTGATGCCACCTCCGACTGTCGCTGTGCCTCCAAAACGGTCAGTTGCGTGCACGCTGTCGAAGAAGAGACCCCTGTTGCTGAACGTGAAGCCTCCGTTCACATAGTACGGTACGTTTGTGAAGTCGACCTTGATCATGCCATCCTCGATCTTTGTGCCTGAACTTTCCCACTCGAGGTTGCTTATAGGGCCGTCTGCCAGGATCTCTCCTGAAGCATATCCGTCGATTTCGCTGAATACGGTCTTGAGAAGCGGCTTGAGGTAGCCCACGCTCACTCTGTCAAGT
>JAFZEP010000028.1 GCA_017560625.1 Bacteroidales bacterium | reverse complement strand
CCAAAACTACGAAAAAAATCCCCTGTCAGAATAGCTCTGGCAGGGGTCAGTTTTATAGCGACTTTTGTGGCTCTCTTTTTTGTGTCGAGAAGGGTCAGCAGACAACCGCTGTAGAGGGTCTCTCGCGCGCGATTTTTCCAGTGTGTTTTTCTTCAAATTTCTAAAGGGTTTTTCACGTTACCAAATTTTTGCAGTTTTTTGGCAAGTTTCATTCACCTCTGAAAATTTACCCACAGTTTTAACCACACTTTTAACCACACTTTTTGCAAATTACTTTCAAACTCTATCGTACCCTAAAAAACCAAATCGGCCTCTGAGGTATCTCAAAGACCGATTCATCATACTTTAATAGACTATATAAGACTATCTTTGTGCTCCCCCAGGGGCTCGAACCCTGGACCCCAACATTAAGAGTGTCGTGCTCTACCAACTGAGCTAGGGAAGCTTTGCTTGAATTGCTTCAATATGTATTTTTTGGCTTTTCGCCTTAGTGCTCCCCCAGGGGCTCGAACCCTGGACCCCAACATTAAGAGTGTCGTGCTCTACCAACTGAGCTAGGGAAGCAGTACTTTAAGAACTTTGTGATTCGCATGGGGCTCGAACCCATGACCCCAACATTAAAAGTGTTGTGCTCTACCTACTGAGCTAGCGAATCAATCCTTGGTCCGTATCCATGCCTCAAACTGAGTTTTTTTGAATCGGACTGCAAAGGTACGCTTTTTTTCTTTACTTGCAAATTTTTCTTAATAAAAAAATGAAAATCTTGTAGCTTTTTTTGCTACAAGATCATTTTTAAGATTGCCACGGCCTTTTCAAGGCCTCGCAATGACGTGGGAATCAAGTTCGCAATGACGTGGGAATCAAGTTCGCAATGACGTGTGTCAGCACTAAAACGTGCAATAATGCGCCGGTGAGTCCAAAACCTAAAACGCTATACCGAGTTTGAAACCGAGGTTGTTCAAACCTTTGATGTCATAGCTGCTGTTCTGGTTTGTCGCATAGCTGTAATAGGCAGCCACCTGGAAACCCATGTCGTTCTTGTGGAACGGGAAGAATGTCATGCCAAGTTCAGGAGAAATGTAGAATCCCCAATTGTCGTGCTTGTTGACAAAGGTCGACATGTAAGTGCTCTGAGTTGAGTACTCTGCACCTATCTTAGCCTCGAAGTATGGCTGGAACTCATATCTCATGAAGCGCACCCTCATCGTAGCTCCGAAAGGAACCTGGTAGATAGATCTGTCAAGATCTGTAGTGACAGCCGCATTGTCTGCAAGAGGATAAGTCTTTCTCGGAATGTACTCGTTGTTTGTTCCAAAGCTGGCAAAGCCACCGACAGCAATCAGAGGAGTGACATAATAACCGCCCTCGATGTATGCACCATAACCCTGTCCGCACTCGACGAAATCGTTCGCCACTGTGCCGTTGAACTGCCAGCCGCCGTTGATATAGTATCTCTTGCCCATCTGAGCGCTTGCTTCAGAAGCGAAGGCCATCATGGCAGCCGCTGCCAACATTATGTATATATACTTTTTCATGGTATCCTGAATTATTGATTTGTGTTTCTGTTGATATATGGCGACTGGGCAAAAGCCTGGTCAATGGCAGACTTGAAGCGCTGCACATCGTAGTAGGCAGTAGGACCGGCAGGGCCACCTATGTAGCAAGACCAGATGATCTCAAGAGACTTGCCGGCTCCCTGAGGGGCAGTCAGATCAACCATGTCTGCAACGAGAGAGTTTGTGGAGTAGCTGTAGACCATTGGACGCGGATAGTAGAATCCATACCAGTCACCCCAGATGCTTGGAGACCAGTAACCTGGATAGTCAAGCCACCAGTAAGGGTCATTGTAGTACTGCACGAAACGCTCGGTCTTCACCATGTAAGTAAGCTGGATTCCAAGATCAGCATCCGGATTGGATGGAGTGTAGATGTAGCCCAGCTTCTCCATGTTGATGCGGAACTCCTGGATAAGAGCCAATGCGTTGTTGGACTGAGAGTACTCAGGCTTTGAACTCTGGCCGATGATAAGAAGGCTGTCCGCAATGTCAAAGGTCTGGAACTGTGTAAAGTCCACATCCTTTGCCGGACTTGTGTAGACGAGGTATTCGTCGTCACTGTCCTGTGGGTATGGCTCCATCTGGCATGCTGCTGCAAGAAGAGCCAAAGCTGAAATAAAGAGAATCTTTTTCATGTTGCTTTTTGTTTAAATTCGTTTATTAGAAGGTAGTTCTTAGAAGGAACTTCCTTCGATCACATTAGCATTATCATAAGGCACAATGCTGCCCTGAACCCAGACTGTGTTGGAGTTGAAATTAGGATAGATGGTAGCAGATGCCTGGTTGGTTCCAGGGGTCAGATAGACCTCGATCTGTGCATTGATGCCCATTCCCATCACATTGAAGGAATAGGTGGCATATCCACGTTTGCCGACCTTGTATTCCTGTCCGGAGATCATGCCGTCGACTGTTACGCCTCCCACACCGTTAGGACCTGCAGCATAATTACTTGGGGAGATCTGCACGGTAGCACGGTTGCCTTTCACAGCAATGAAATTGGTGGCAGAATTGACAAACACGGTCGTTCCGTTTCGGAACTGCACTGTCTGAGCCTGAAGCACAAAGTCCTGGTTCTTGACTGCAGCCACGGCCTGTAGACCGGCTATGGAGTCTGCCAACTCAGTGAGTTTGCGGTCCTGCTCTGAACGCGCCCTGAACTTGGCCATATCCTCCTTCCAGGCGCTCATGGCATCATGTCTGCCGCTGGCACGTGCATTGCCACTGCCGCTTTGGGCCGAGGAGTCGGGAGAAGCTATCGCAAACCCCGCGACTAAGACCATAATGGTAAGTATAATCCTTTTCATACTATACGTAGTTTTTAATTTTTCAAAACTACATATGACAAAGGGCATACCAAAAATCAAAAAAACGGGCCCCACGTATGGGTCCCGTCTAGATTGGTTCAGTATTTCATTGTGTCAAAATCCAAATGGATCCTGCCTTTGGGTGGAAGAAGATTTGGAGAGATGCTTTCTTCCTCGAAAATCTGGCCCCCGGCTGTCTTCAGGTAGATCTTACCCTCTGACCTATATACCATATAACCGGGACGGCAGAGTTCCCTCCTCTCCTTTAAAGCCTTCCAGGCAGCTTTAAACCCATGATGTTTTGCTACCCGGTAAACATAATGGGAACATGTTTCCTTGAAAAGGCACTTGTCATGCAATTTCGTAGGAATCAGCCAATAGATCCGGATAGCAAACATCAAAAGGTAGCGCATAGCAGTTATTTCTTGAATACTACTGCTGCAACTGATACACTGTAGCCTGGCTTTGCACCAAAACCGAAGCAACCGTTTGTACCTTCAACATATGTGTCGATGTTAGCCATCTCTACATACTCCCAGCCATCAGCTCTCATATTGTCGATAAGAGCCTGCAACTGCTTTGCTGCCTGGTCTGCACCGTCATTGCGGCCGATCACAGCGTTAAAAGGAACAACTTTGTACTGCATAATTGATTAGTTTAGTGTTTTCCCCTACTCTATTTAGGCTTTTCAGGTTCCGCCTTTTATCTTGAAGCCTACTCCTCAAGGAACTGGCTCATGTTCTCTGAATATTTACGCCACTTGTTGATGAGCGACTGCATGTCCTCCGGCAGCGGAGAGTCAAACCTCACCATCTGCTTTGTCTTAGGATGCACGAATCCAAGTGTCTTGGCATGAAGCGCCTGACGCGGCAGAAGTTTGAAGCAGTTCTCGATGAACTGGCGGTATTTCGCATAGATCGTTCCCTTGCGGATCTCTGCGCCATCATAGCGCGAGTCGTTGAAGAGAGGATGGCCGATCCAATTGAAGTGGACACGGATCTGGTGTGTTCTTCCTGTCTCAAGACGGCACTCCACCACGGTCACATAACCGAAACGCTCAAGCACCTTGTAGTGGGTCACTGCATGCTTGCCATGATCACCGTCAGGGAAAACCTTGAATCTCATACGGTCATTAGGATCACGGCCGATGTTTCCTGTGATAGTGCCCTCGTCCTCCTTGAGGTTGCCCCACACGATAGCCACATAGCGTCTCTCGATCGAGTGTACGAAGAACTGCTTTGCAAGGTTGAGCTGAGCCTCGTCGTTCTTTGCAACAACGAGAAGACCGGATGTATCCTTGTCGATACGATGCACAAGCACACCCATTCTTTCGTCTTCAGCATCAGGGCCTTGCGAAATGCCAAGGTGATGAGCCAAAGCATTTACAAGAGTGCCGCTGAAATGTCCATGGCCCGGATGAACAACCATGCCGGCCTCCTTGTTGAGCACAAGCACGTCATCATCCTCATGGACAATGTTCAAAGGAATAGCCTCCGGAAGGATCTCAAGTCCACGACGCTGATAAGGCATAACGAATGTCACCACATCACCGGGACGCACAACATAGTTTGCCTTTACGATCTTGTCGTTTACACGGATATACTCCGCCTTTATGGCAAGCTGGATGCGATGGCGGGATGTGTATTCCATGTGCGTCGCAAGATACTTGTCGACGCGCATCGGAACCTGACCTGCAGCGATGTCAAAGCGGTAATGCTCGAACATCTCCTGCTGTTCATCCTCATACGCCACCTCGTCGCCCACCTGAGTCGAATCGAAATCCTCTTCTATATCGAAATAATTTTCCTTGAAATCCATAATCACTATTCTTCAACTTCATCTGCACGAAGATACAGAACCACATCTGTACCCATCATCACCGACAGTTCTGACGGCTCCGGAGCCTGCTTGTACACGACACATCTGAGACTGTCTTCCATAGTCTTCACCTTTCTGTCGTAAATGAGACTTCTGACGTTGATGTAATACTCGTTAAGCTCCTTTGAAGCATCTGCGGCATGCATTCCTGTCACATCCGGAATCCATGTCTGCGAATTTGCCGGATTAAGTCCTACAACCAGGTCAATGCGCGCTTCCGCCTCAACCATATCACCCGGTTCCACGTCACGTCCTCTGTATTTCTGCTTGAGGACATTGTTTGTGGCGATGTCATCTCCATAGATAAGATTTCCCAGTACTAGTCCTCTGGAACTGAGTTCGGCGATTGCCTGTCTGGTCGAATAACCCACCAGATTAGGCATTGGAACACGCTGCACTCCTAAAGCATTCATGACAAGCAGAACTCGTCTGCCCTCCTTTACATGCTTGCCTGGTGCAGGATTCTGCTCACGCACAAGGCCGCGGCCTCTCTTAGCATACACAGAGTCCACGATCTCGAGCCTTATTCCTACCTCTTCAGCCAACTGCTGCGCATCACTGAAGCTCATGCCGACAAACTGCGGCACCTCAAGATGCTTTCCATGCTTTGTACCTATGTCGAGAAGCAGCTTCGCTCCAAGCACCAAAAGGATCGCAAGCACAAGTGCCAAAGAAAGATGCTTGACTACCCAGAAATATTTCTTATCTGCCATATTATTATTTTACGTATACCAATTCGTACGCACGACGGCCAAGTCCGATCTGCTCGCCGTATGCAGCACCTGCCTCCCAATCTGTGTCAGGATGGATGAGACGGAACTTATCCTCGCCCTTGTGATGATGGTGGCCGCACGTGCACTCACCATCCTTGTCAGAGATTGCTGTACCTGCAAGACTCGGAGCCGCCTTCACCATTTCAGCGCACGCGCAGTCAAGAGCGACTGGGTCAAATGACGCAGCGATACCGAGGTCCGGCACGATAGCCGCATCGTTATGTCCCCAGCAGTCGCAGTTTGGCGATACGTTCATGATGAAGCTTATGTGGAACGAAGGCTTTCCCTTCACCACAGCAAGAGCATACTCAGCGATCTTGCTGTTGAGAAGCTCTGATGTGTCATAATCCTTGATCACAGCAGCCGACTTCTGGCACACTGCTACGCACTGTCCGCAGCCGACACACTTGTCATAGTCGATCACAGCCTTTCTGTCAACGATCTTCACCGCATCATGACGGCAATACTTCTCGCAGATGTGGCATCCGATGCAGTTCTTCTCATCGATGCATGGCTGAGATGAAGAGTGAAGCTCAAGCTTGCCACCCACACTCGCCGATCCCATACCGAGATTCTTGAGCGCACCACCGAATCCGCTCTCGCCATGGCCCTTGAAATGGTTCATGGAGATCACGATGTCCGCATCAGCGATCGCTGTTCCGATCTTTGGAGCAGGACAATATTTTCCACCACATGGAACTTCCTTGTAGTCTGTTCCCTTTAGACCGTCAGCGATGATCACATCAGCATGAGCTGCGATCCTGTTGAAACCGTTCTCATTGGCAGCATTCAGATGATCCACTGCATTGGAACGGCCGCCTGAGTAAAGCGTGTTCGAGTCTGTAAGGAACGGCTTGCCACCGAGTGAGCGGATAACGTCAACGACTCTTGCCGCATAGTTAGGACGGATGTAGGCAAGGTTGCCCGGCTCTCCGAAATGGATCTTGATCGCAGTGAATTTTCCTTCAAAATCTATGTCTGCGATTCCCGCTCTGCGGATAAGTCTCTCGAGTTTTGTAAGCATGTCGTTCCCAGGAACTGTCCTGAGATCGGTAAAGAATACTTTAGAATTTTCCATATGATTTATTGTATAGGTGCTCCGTGGAATACTATTTCAAAAACGGCCTGTGTCAGAAGGGCGATACCGATTATCACCACCAGGGCTCCGGTAACTCGGCTGACCCAAAGCAGGGTCGTCATCGTAAACTTGTCCCTGAACCTTCCAAGTCCCCATGTGAGGAGAAACCAGTAGGTCACTGATCCGCCGGCCACCGAAAGAAGAATCGGCGCTACACGCCACGACTCAGGGGAATTGTCTGTGATGCCGAAGAACGCAAAAAGCGCAAGCATGACAAAGATGGCTCCCGGATTTGATATGGTCATGAACAGAGCCTGAAGGAAATCCGTCGCGCTGGCCTTGGATGTTCCATCCGACCTTACCTTTCTGAAAGGATCCTTAAGCGCCATAGAAAGGCCGATTCCCACCAGAATGGCACCTCCGGCAAGAAGGATCACCAGTTCGTGCGCATTGAGGAACTCCTGCGTGGCTGCCAAGGCAAACACAGCAATGACCGCAAAAAGAGTGTCGACCACACTGGCACCCAAGCCAGTGATGAATCCCGCCCTATAGCCTTTGCTCAAAGTCTTCTGGACGACAAGGATAGCCACAGGTCCCACAGGCACTGACGCCGCAAAACCAACCAGAAAGGCCTTGAGAATATTCAGAAACAGATCCATAGCAACACAATTTATGCAATCGTACAAAGATAGTAATTTTTATTATATCTTTGCCTTAAAGTTCACTTCGCGAAATCATGAAAAAAGAGAACATCATATTACTGGGGCTTTCTGTCATTTCCGCTGTCATGATGTCGGTCCCATTCCTCGTACCACACACCGGCTTCCTTTCACTTCTTGGACTCATCCCGCTCCTCTGCATGGACAGGATAGCGACCATCCAGGAGAAGAAGCACGTGTGGTTCTTCCACTACACAGCATTTGTACTATGGAATGCCATCACCACCTACTGGGTGTGCAACGCCACTTTGGGAGGAGGCCTCTTCGCAATCTTCGCCAACGCATTCCAGATGTCACTCATCTTCGGACTGTTCCGTCTGAGCAAGAAGAAATTCAGCGGCGCGCTCCCCTATATCTTCCTGATGGTCACATGGATAGCATGGGAAAGATTCTACTTTGATGCCGAAATATCATGGCCGTGGCTCACACTCGGAAACTCATTCGCACAATCGACCGGCTCGATTCAGTGGTATGAATACACAGGCACATTGGGCGGATCCCTCTGGATCTGGACATGCAATCTGGGCATCTTCGGCTTGCTTGTAAGTCTCTCCGACGGAAGATGGTTCACGTTCAACTGGAAGGCAAAGACGGCGGTGCTCACAGGACTCATCGCAGCATTCACGCTCCCGTTCATAGCTTCAAGCATCATCGGCAGCAGATATGAGGACTGCATGACTGCAGATGAGAATCTTGAAGTGCTCATCATCCAGCCGAACATCGACCCATACAACAAGTTCCAGGCAATGACCCAGTCCGAGCAGAATGCACTCCTTCTGAACGCAGCAGAAAAGAATCTGGCATACAGAAAGAATGACACCACTGCAGCACCGCTTCTGATCCTTGCCCCTGAAACGTTCACAAACGACATCGTCACCAACAACATCAAGTCAAGCAGAAGCTGGCAGACATTCGCATCGTTCCTGCAGGAATACCCTCAGACAAGCATGCTCTTCGGAGCCTCAAGCCGCACATACATCGAGTCTGCAACCAAACCGTCCCACACAGCCAGAAACGCCGGTGACGGTTTCTGGCGTGAGTCTCACAACTCCGCACTTATGGTGAACGGCAGCGGACGCACAGACATATTCCACAAGAACAAACTGGTGGTAGCTGTGGAAAAGACTCCATATCCGGCACTCTTCTGTCCTATCGACGACAAACTCGGAGGAGTCATGGGACGCTGCATAGGACAGGGAAACGTAACACTGCTCAACATGTGCCCAAGCGTGTCACAGAGCATTCCGCTTGGTTGCGCAGTGTGCTATGAATCAGTCTACGGAGAATACTACACACAATACATCAGACAGGGCGCAAAGGCGATGACCATAATCACCAACGACGCATGGTGGGGTGATACCCCGGGCTATCGCCAGCACCTGAGCTATGCATCTCTCAGGGCCATAGAGACCCGCCGCGCCATTGCGCGTTGCGCAAACACCGGTATCAGCGCCATCATCAGCCCGTCCGGAGAAATACTTCAGCCGACCCCTTGGTGGGAGCCGGCTGTAATCAAAAGTCAGATTCCGCTTCGCGATGACATCACGTTCTTTGTAAGAAACGGAGACATCACAGGCCGCATCTGCAGCTTCATATTTATCCTTCTTCTCCTGGCACTGGGAGTCAGATTCATGACAAAAGAAAGAGACTAGTCGTTTAAACGCTAGTCTCTTTCTTTTTAGAACCTCCTTGGACCTCCAAATCCGCCTGGGCCTCTACCGCGACCACCTGCGCCACCTGCACCGCCGAAGTTACCGAAACGGTAAGTGAACGAAAGGATAACATAGCGTCCGAGAGTGTTGTTTCTTGTCTCAAGGTGATAGTTGGCCGAGTCTGAAACCGAGATGTTCTTTGACTGACCGAGGATGTCGTATGCCTTGAGGGCGATAGTACACTTGTTGTCGAACAGAAGCTTTGTGATCTCACCGTTTACAATGATCTCATCCTCCTGTGGAGTGGTGTAGCCATTGTACCAGTTGTAGCGTACATCTGCGATGAGGTTGATTCCTCCCGGAATAGTCCAGTTCATCGAACCGTCTGCCTGATTGCTCCAAGTAGCATTGAGGTTGCTGTTCTCGATTGTATACCAAGACTTGTTCATTCTTGTACGTCCACCGAGGGTAAGCTCTACGAAATCATTTCTATAAGTAACACGAAGTCTCTGAGTGAAGCTTACTGTCTGAGTCTTGTTGTTGATGAAGTCAGAGCTCTCAGCAAGGTCTGCATAATCTCTACCGAAGGCTACGTAGTCGAAGCTTGCCTCCTCAGCGTTATAGTACTTCTCTGTGTCGAGAGCGTTTGTTCCGATGAATGAAGCCGACTGGTTGTAGCGGGCATTTGTCATCGAGAAGATCGACACGCCTGAGTTTCCTATTGGAGAGTTCACCATCACACGCATATCAGTAGAACCTGTTCCAGGGCCGTTGACAGGAATAGAGTACTGCACTCCGGCCTTGTCATACCACTGAGCATTTGTGATCGCGTCCTCTGTAAGGCTGGCGCTGAAATTGACATTCACCGATGTGAATGTTTCCTTGTTGGTGTAGCCGAATCTACCTCTTACGCTGTGGCTGAAGTAAGGGTTGAGGTTTGGATTACCAAGCGAGATGTTCAATGGATTTGAGTTGTCCGGCACCGGAAGGAGCTGCGAAGTCGAAGGCTGCGCAGAGCGTCCGAAGTAGAAGAATCTCAAGTTGGTGTTGTCATTGAACTCATAGTTGAGCATTGCCTGAGGCGACCAGTTGATCACCTTGCTGCGGTATGCATCATGACCTGTTGTCTCGTTGTACGTGTCTGTAGGATTGATCGAAGCACCGAGCTGAGCGCGGAGTTTCTCAGTCTGATAGCTGAAGTTTACACCGGCGCGCTGTGTGATGGATCTGTTGAGGATCTCATTCGAGTAACGGTCATCCTTTTCACCGGTCAGCACATCGAAAGTGTTCTTGTACGATGTATTTCTACTCCAGCCGTACTGGTAGTTTGCCTCGAGGAAGAGATTCTTTGCGATAGGCTCAGTATACACAACTCTACCGTTCAGCGATGCAGACTTCGAATTGCGGTCGAAATTCTGATTGATTATCTCCTGGCTTGTCTCTCCGGTCTGGGCATCTGTCACATTAGTGTGAGAGTTATTGACGCCGACCATATCGTTGTTGCTGAAGCTATAGCGAACATTCGCCGACATTGTTCTGCCGGGCTTGCCAAGACGCTGTCTCAAGAGGAGGAATCCGCTTGTAGACCAGTTGTCGTTTGCTCCGGTGTTGTTGGTGTAACCGTCGTTTGTCAGAGTCTTGGAATCGCCCTTCTCAGTGTAAGTCTCGAAATCCGAGTACTCACGATATTCACCCTTACCGAAGTTGAACTGAGGCTCGAACAGAATCGAAGTGTTCTCCGAGAACTTATGCTCCATGCGGATACCGAAACGGTGGCCCTGGCTCATAGTCCGGTCGTTACCCTTCTGATTGTTGAGAAGTCGGCTTCCATCATCAAGGTATGTGATCTTTGAACTCTCCTCCATCACTTCTCTGATGGATCCGTTGTAGAGGTAGTTTCCTGAAAGTTCCATGGCATCGTCGAAAAGGTCCCAGGCACCGTTGACACCACCCATCCACGATGTTGTGATGCCGTTACGGCCTCCCCAGCCGCCCATGCCCATTCCGCCGCCACCGCCGCGCATGCTGCCCATCATGCTTCCGGCCATGTCGTTGAAACCACGGTTATTGGTGTTGTTTCCGTTGAGGATGATGCTGACCTGGCTCTTGTCAGTAAAACGTCCGATCATAGCAGAACCCTGGTATCTCCAGTCATTCATGTCAGATCTTCCACCAGGGACATCATGACCGCCGCCACCCATTATGTTACCGAACCATCCTTCCATCATGCCAGGCTTCATGGAGAGGTCGATGATAGTCTCCTCCTCACCGTCGTCGATGCCGGTGAACATCGCCTGGTCTGACTTCTTTTCCACAACCTTCACCTTCTCGATGAGCTTTGCTGGGATGTTCTTCGAAGCGAGCTGAGGGTCGTCAAGGAAGAATGTCTTGCCGTCAATGGTGATCTTCTTGATGGTCTCACCATTGGCAGTGATGCTTCCGTCTGCCTCCACCTCCACACCCGGGAGTTTCTTGAGAAGCTCCTCGAGCATGTCGTTGTCTGAAGTCTTGAACGATGACGCAGTGTACTCGATAGTGTCCTTCTTCACCACGATAGGATTACCTACCGCTGTAACGCTTGCTGCATCAAGCACCTTCACATCCTCGTCCATCTTGATCTGGCCAAGGTCAAGGTTCTTGTCAAGAACGATCTCCTGCGTGTGTGTAAGATAACCCATGAGCTCAGCCTTGAGGACATAAGTGCCCTTCTTGATCTTCTCGATAGAAGCCGCTCCGTCGATATCCGAAAGGACATACTTCAAAGCCTCAGTCTTTCCCTTCTCGGAGACTGAGACAGTCGCATACGAAACCGGCTCTGCGGTCTTTGAATCAACAAGCTTGAGCTTTATAGAAAAAGTGCCTTGCGCGAAGGCCGTAAAACTCAGAAGGAATGCCAAAGTGGCAAACAGCGTTCTGATGAAAGAATTTCTGTGATTATTTTCCATAGTTAGTTTGACAATCGATTAAACCAAAGGTTTAATGAAGCAATTACTTTTTTACTCTGTCCGGATTGTTGGCGAGGAAGGTCTTCCAGTCTGTTTTGGCGCCTGTTCCTGCCAGTGGGTTTGACATCTGATAGTGGTGACACAATGCTATTGCAAGGGCGTCTGTAGCATCAAGGAACTTAGGATCCAGCTCGACCTTCAGCGTCTTCTGGATCATCAGAGCCACCTGCTCTTTCGACGCCGCACCATTGCCGCAGATCGCGATCTTCGCCTTTCTCGGAGCATATTCTGCCACCGGAATGCCTTTCATGACTGCAGCCGTCAGCGCCGCACCCTGAGCGCGTCCAAGCTTCAGGATGACCTGCGCATTCTTGCCATAGAAAGGTGATTCCACAGCAAGCTGGGTCGGATTGTGCTGCTCAATAAGTTCTGTGACACCTGCAAATATATTTGCTAGCTTCTCGAACGGATCCTTGATCTTTCTCAGATCGAAGACTCCCATATCGACATAGTGTGGACCTTTTGAGTCCACACTTATAATCCCGTATCCGAGAATGTTCGTTCCAGGATCTATGCCTAATATGGTTTGATTTTTAGTCAATGTAGTCGAAGCCTGTATATGGGCGGAGAACCTCAGGAATCTCGATTCTGTCACCCTTCTGGTTGTTCTCGAGGAGAGCAGCAACCACGCGTGGGAGAGCGAGCGAGCTACCGTTGAGAGTGTGAGCGAGCTGAGTCTTGCCCTCTGCATCCTTATATCTGAGCTTCAGACGGTTAGCCTGGAATGACTCGAAGTTCGACACTGATGAGATCTCAAGCCATCTGCCCTGTGCTGCCGAGTACACCTCGAAGTCGTAAGTGATAGCTGAAGTGAAGCTCATGTCGCCACCGCAGAGGCGGAGAATTCTGTATGGAAGACCGAGAGACTTCACGATAGACTCCACGTGCGCTACCATCTCGTCAAGAGCCGCATATGAATCCTCCGGTCTCTCGACGCGTACGATCTCTACCTTGTCGAACTGGTGGAGACGGTTGAGTCCGCGCACGTCCTTACCGTATGATCCAGCCTCACGACGGAAGCATGGAGTGTAGGCTGTCATCTTCACAGGGAACTCGTTGTTTGCGAGGATCACGTCTCTGAAGATGTTTGTCACAGGCACCTCAGCTGTAGGAACCATGTAGAAGTTGTCAGCTGTAGCATGGTACATCTGGCCCTCCTTGTCAGGAAGCTGACCTGTACCGAAACCTGATGCCTCATTCACCATTACTGGCGGCTCAACCTCAAGGTAACCTGCGTTTGTGTTGATGTCGAGGAAGAAGTTGATGAGGGCCCTCTGAAGTCTTGCACCCTTACCCTTGTATACAGGGAAACCTGCACCGGTAAGCTTCACACCAAGGTCGAAGTCGATGATGTCGTATTTCTTTGCAAGATCCCAGTGAGGAAGGTTGTTCTCGCCAAGATCAGGAATCTCGTTTCCCGTCTTTACAACTACGTTGTCCTCAGCACACGTTCCCTCTGGAACGAGGTCACATGGGATATTCGGAAGAAGAACCACGAGAGAGTCGAGCTCTGAGTTGTTCTCCTGAGATGTCTTCTCGATTTCAGCAGAGCGTGCCTTGAGAGCGGCAACTTCAGCCTTTACAGCCTCTGCCTCCTCTTTCTTGCCCTCCTTCATAAGACCACCGATCTGCGCAGCCTTCTTTTTCTGCTCTGCAAGACAAGCGTCAAGCTCAGTCTGGAGAGCTCTTCTATTCTGATCGAGATCGTTGATCTTTGCTACGATCTCCTTTGCGTCAAAATTCTTTTTTGCGAGCTTCGTAATCACGAATTCAGGATTTTCACGAAGCAATTTCAAAGTAAGCATAACGGTTATATTTTTAAATCTGTTTTCTCAATGAACCCAAAGCCACAAAGTTAAATATTTTCCATAAAATAAAAAAGGCAATAACCCATTGGATTACTGCCTTCTATGAATTTTTCAGATTCCCGAGATTAGTTCTCGAATGGAAGTACTGAAACGTAAGACTTGTTATCAGCCTTCTTACGGAAGCTTACCTTACCGTCGATAAGAGCGTAAAGAGTGTGATCCTTACCCATACCAACGTTCAGACCTGGGTTGTGAACTGTACCTCTCTGACGAACGAGGATGTTGCCAGCCTTTACAGTCTGATCACCGAATTTCTTGATACCGAGTCGTTTGCTATGTGACTCACGACCGTTCTTAGAACTACCGACGCCTTTCTTATGTGCCATATTCTGTTCCTCCTCAATTAATTAAGCGATCGTATTGATCTGAAGTTTTGTAAAATAATGACGGTGACCGTTACATTTCTGGTAACCCTTGCGACGCTTCTTCTTGAAAACAAGAACCTTGTCTCCCTTAAGACGGTCATAAACGCCTCTTTCAGCTCTACCGAGAACTGTTGTTGTTACCTTTACACCTTCTACGTAAGGAGCGCCTACCTTTACTGCACCGTCCTGATCGATAAGGAGAACCTTATCAAAGTCTACTACAGTGCCCACCGCATATGGAAGGCGGTTTACGAAGATTTCCATACCAGCCTCTACCTTGAACTGCTGGCCTGCAATTTCTACGATTGCGTACATAAAAAACTTAAAATATTAAAAGTTTTAGACAGCAAGCGGTTGCACCTGCAACTCTTTCCTATGGCTTGACAATCTTTAAATTAATCTTCTGTGTATTTATTGCAAATACTACTGCTCGTCCTGGAGCTGAAGCTGCTGAACGTAGATAGCCTTCTGCATCTGCATTCTCTTCTTCACTGACGGCTTAACGAAGTTCTTTCTTGCGCGAAGCTCACGGATTGCACCTGTCTTCTCGAACTTTCTCTTGAACTTCTT
>JAFZEP010000139.1 GCA_017560625.1 Bacteroidales bacterium | reverse complement strand
TAATAGGCATGCACAATCGTACAGTGATAGTCATCCGGGATGTTTGGGCTGAGTTTCTCATACAGCCTTTGGGGTTTCAGTACGTCAGGTTTCTTCATTGTCTTAATCGTTTTAATGTATGACACAAAGGTAGTGATGATGTGTCAGGATTTCAATTAAACATACGTAACCTATTCTACGACCGAAAGGGCACATTAAATGTGTTTATGTATACGGATACGCACAAAGCAGGAAAATATCTTTACTTCCTCACTGTTATATGAAAGCAGGCTTGGTTTATTTCATATTTGACGTAGCAGAGCTCTTCTTCACGCAGATCATCCAGCACTCCTGCAAGAACACTTTTCAGGGTTCCGATGTCTGATCTGAGTCCAAGTCCGACCGGCTCATATCTGATATATGATATGTCAAAAGTCGTAGCATGGCGATGAGCTGAATTCTTGACGGCAACGGTGTTGTTTTTCATCAATTTCTCTACGTCTGCATCAGTCCTGAGCACAGATGTAACGACAATCTTATGTTCACAGATTCCTCGAGCACTGAGCGAGTCTCTGAAATTGCTTCCTATCTTTTCCAATATCTCTGCTGCATTGGCTGTCAGATACGGGAGCGAATAACCCATCCGGGCAAGTTTGTAATCACTGCAGTCCGATAGTTCCACCAGCGCCCCGGACTTGATGGCCTCCTGTGCTGCGGCCCTGTCTTTGATCGGAGATATGCCATACTTCTTTGCAGCTGCGATCTGTGTCTTCTGTACATCGTTGAACATAACGCTGTATTTATCGTGCTTAGGGTTCTGATCCGAACCCATCATTGTTCTTTGATATATCCTGATTGCCCCCACAGCAAAAACTGCAAGCAGCGTCAGCAGGACACCTATTCGGCGGATCACCTTTTTATACTTCGGAAACAACTTGACAGCCACGACCACAACCAGCACTACAACAGCTGTAGTCACACACATCTCCTTTAATCCGTAATCACAGGCCAGGAAGAGCGCATCCTTGAGGTTTGACAGAATCCAGTTCACATTCATATCCGATATTTAGGTTAGTTTGACTTATGATGTCACATACTGTTCAAAGGTAAACTGCATATGGCGCCAACACATTACATTCCCTGAAAGATTCCTCAACCAACTATGGTCAACGGCATACTTTGTGACCTAGCGCGGGCGTCACAAATTAAAACTATAGATTATGGACAAGATTGAAAAGAATCAGAAAAATCTTTCTGAACCGATATTCGGATCACCACAGATGAGGGAACCGGCTCCTTCAGAGTACATTCCGAAATACAAGACACCGGCTGAGATAGCCTATCAGATCGTCAAGGACGAAACATTCCCGCAGACACAGCCAAGACTGAATCTCGCAACTTTTGTAACTACGTATATGGACGACTATGGCACCAAGCTCATGAACGAAGCCGTGGGCATCAATTACATCGACGAGACCGAGTATCCGCGCGTGGCAGTCATGTGCGGACGCTGCATCAACATGGTGGCAAACATGTGGAACTCTCCTGAAGAGGCAGAGTGGAAGACCGGAGCCGTGGGCATCGGATCGTCTGAGGCCTGCATGCTGGGAGGCGTTGCGGCATGGCTCCGCTGGCGCGAGCGAAGAAAAGCGCAGGGCAAGCCATACGACAAGCCGAACCTCGTGATGAGTTCAGCCTATCAGGTGGTGTGGGAGAAATTCTGCCAGCTCTGGCAGATCGAGATGCGCACAGTCCCTATCACCCGCGACCACATCACCCTCAACATCGATGAGGCCATCAGCATGTGCGACGAGAACACCATCTGCATAGTTCCTATCGCCGGCGTGACATGGACAGGTCTCAATGACGACATCGAGGCGCTCGACAAGGCATTGGACAGATACAACGAGATCACCGGCCACGACATCCCTATCCATGTGGATGCTGCTTCCGGAGGCTTCATTCTCCCGTTCCTCTTCCCTAAGAAGAAATGGGACTTCCGACTCAAATGGGTCTATTCGATCTCGACTTCAGGCCACAAATATGGTCTCGTATATCCGGGACTCGGCTGGGTCGTATGGAAGGACAAGAAATATCTCCCTGATCAGATGTCGTTCAGCGTCAACTATTTGGGCGCAAGCATCGCACAGGTAGGCCTCAACTTCTCACGCCCCGCAGCTCAGATCCTGGCTCAATACTACAACTTCCTCCACCTGGGATTCGAAGGCTACAAAGAAATCCATTCCAACTCCATGACAATCGCCGAATACTGCCACCAGCAGATAGGCAAGATGCCGTGCTTCAGGAACTACTCTCAGACTCTCGAGAATCCTCTCTTCATCTGGTCACTCGATCCTGAATATGAGAAGACTGCAAAATGGACACTCTTCGACCTGCAGGACAAACTTATGCAGAGCGGTTGGATGGTTCCGGCCTACACAATGCCGAAGGACATCGAGGACATGGTGGTGATGAGAGTGGTGGTGCGTCAGGGCATGTCAAGAGACATGGCGAACATGCTTCTTGAAGACATCCAGAACGCAGTGGAGGAACTTGAGAAACTCGCATACCCTACCCCATCACGCATCGAGGCACAGACAAAAGGAAAAGTTTACACTCACTAGACAATAAGTTATGGACACACAGAAAGGCAATGCGGGCAAAGTCTTCAAATTAAGTGTAGTAACGCTCGCAATCATGAACATTACGGCAGTCGTCAGTCTTAGAGGACTGCCGTCCGAGGCCATTTACGGCCCATCTTCGGCATTCTATTACCTCTTTGCCGCCATCGTCTTCCTCATCCCGACCGCCATGGTCGCCGCTGAGCTTGCTGCGATGTTTTCCGACAAGCAGGGCGGAGTGTTCAGATGGGTCGGAGAGGCATTCGGACCAAGAACCGGCTTCCTGGCAATATGGCTCCAGTGGATCGAATCCACCATCTGGTACCCTACAGTGCTCACCTTCGGAGCCGTGTCATTGGCCTACATCGGCATGGACACCACCACAGATGCAGC
>JAFZEP010000138.1 GCA_017560625.1 Bacteroidales bacterium | reverse complement strand
GCAGCAGGTAGCTCAGGTATTGAAATCTAACGGTACCGATGGAGAGCTCGTAATGGGCTTCCGCGAAATCGCTCCTGAAGATATCAACCTACAGGAACCGGTGTTCATCGTATTCGATGGACTTCCGGTTCCTTTTTATATCGAATCCCTTACCAAACGTGGTAATACAAAGGCTCTTGTCCACCTCACAGACATCCGCAGCATGGAGGACGTAGAGGAAATCGCAGGCAAGGCCGTATACATTGAAGCAGAAGATATGCCGGAACTGTCACTTGAAGAAGACGGTTACGCAGCCCTTGTCGGATGGACGGTCCTCACCCCTGCAGAAAACGGAGAAGATGTCTACGAAGTCGGCGAGATCACAGACTTCCTCGACATTCCGAACAACCCTTGCATAGAGGTAGAAACAGAAAATGGAGCAGTAATGCTACCGCTCCATGAAGATTTCATTTTTGGTCTTGATCCTGAGTACCAGGAAATTATGATGCAGATCCCTGAGGGACTCCTTTCATAATGTACTGATCTCGCACGTCCTGATAAAAGGCCGCCATCGACGACATCATATAAGGAACAAGCCAAAGCGTTCCTATTCCCAAAGTCAACACATTCAGCAACCCCCATCCGATAAAACCAAGAATCAGCTTGAAAAGCTGCATCTTGTGTCCGTACATCATCTTCCTGCTCAGACGTATCGCGTCCACCAGCGGGAGATCCGGATTGTCGTGCAGTATATAAGGAGTCAGGAACAGAGCCAACGAAGCGATCATTCCCGGCACAATCAGAGCCAACGAGCATACAGACGTCGCCAGGCTCATCAGAAACATTCCCGCAGCATATCTGAAATAACCCTCAAAGGTCATCGACTTCAGATTTTCAAGCAGAGCTCTGTCTGACTTGTAGGTCAAAGAGCTGAAGGCATTGATGAAGCCGGTCATCACCGGCATGACCAGCAGATACATATACAGCAGAGTCACTACCACGGAAAGCGCTATGCAGACAAACTGGGAGCATGCGCCTGAATCATATAAACGCATCATGCCCCAAGGGATAAGCACTGCAAGCTGCGACAGCACCAGAACAATGGCTGTAGCAACAATCGCCTGCGGCCAACTGCCCTTCAGAGCAGCCAGCGCAGCGTTCTTGTATTCCTGATTCTTTCTCATATTTTTGTTAATATTCAATTGCCACACCAGCAAGGAGACCATCTATGCAGACGTATCCAGGCACATCCGGACAAGTGGACTCGATCTCGAAATCAATGTAGTCAACTGCGCCAAGTGCACTGAGCTGAAAGGCAGTCCAGCTGTACATCACTGTGTCCTTAGCCTCCGAGTACTCGGCAAGCGTAATGGAAGTCTCTGTCTTTGCTCCAGATGCAGTAGTGCCTATAGCCTTGAGCACCAGCTTATCTCCGTCCTGGAAATGCTCCTTGATCTTACGGGCCACCAATGTACTGTTGTTCACATAACATCCATATGGACTGAAGGTTCCAAGACCCTTATAACCGAACTCAACAGAATGCTTAGGCATCATGTCCTTTACAGGATTGTCATGGAACACTGCATATGTCTTACTGCCTGTAGCTCCAGTTGTCGCATGCACACGATATGCATCATTGGCAGCCTCCTCCTTGGTCAGCTCACCGTTCGCCTCTCCTTTCAGATAAGACAGAAGCAATCCCCCCTGGAAGGTGCCGTTCAATTGCTTCTGGTAAAAGAATACAGGATAAGAGCCATAATAAAACGCCTCATCTGTTGTACTCATCACATAAATGCTATCCTTGAATGCCTGAGAATATACATCATTAGTGAACTCAAAGGTGATGTCAGCCGTGTATGACTGTTTGAACGAACCGCCATTAAGGCACGACGCCGCTGCAAAAGCGGCAATAAACAAAATCAATATCTTCTTCATAATCATAAATTTACTTTTATCTCAGCGACAAAGGTTGCAGGGCCTGTCAGCCACACATCCTCTGCCACCGATCCATCAGACGGCACAAAGTCCACAGACAGTCTGTCTCTCTTGGCCACCACATCATATTTAACCCTGCCACCGTGAGCAACTTCTGAAGGCTTTACGCCCTTGACATATGAAGCGACGCACGATGCTACAATTCCCGTACCGCAGGCAAAGGTCTCATCCTCTACGCCCTTTTCATATGTACGCACCATCACGCCGCCGTCAAACGGTTCAACGTAGTTCACATTGGCACCTATCGGCTGCAGCTGCACTGCATTGTATCTTATGTCACGACCTTCGGACACGATATCATATGCCTGAAGTCCTGTAACAAAGCGCACATAATGGCGCGTGCCGGTGTCAAGAAAAGATCCTTCCGAAGGCACACAGACTCCTTCCAGAGACCCATAATGGTCGATTGAGGCAACGTCCTTCATCTTAAGACGTACTGTCTTCTGAAGGCCTTCCACTGCCAGGATCTGGGCAGAATGAAATCCGTCGGCGGCATCAAAGTCGAAGTGCTCAATTCCACAGTCGGCAGCAAAAGCCACCATGCATCTGCCACCATTGCCGCACATCATGCCACCCGAGCCGTCCGAGTTGTAGTAGACCATGCGGAAGTCATACTCTGCGCTGCTCTCCAGAAGCATCAGACCATCTGCTCCTACACCATAGCGACGGTCGCAAAGGGCCGCAATCTGCTCTGTAGAAAGCTGCAATTCCCCACTGCGGTTGTCCGCAATGAGGAAGTCGTTTCCCGCGCCCTGGTATTTATAGAATGTCTGTACTTTCATGTTAATAATTACTTCGCTCGAAATGACACTATAGTAGCGTTGCCAGGAGTTTGACTCCTTCTGTTATCTTCTGAGGCGACATGAACGAGAAATTCATACGCATCGTGTTCTTGCCGCTTCCATCGGGATGGAAGAACTCACCGGCCACATAAGCGACGCCGGCATCAAGTGCCTTGTCGTAGAACTTCACCGCATCAAAGCCTTCCGGCATTGTAAGGAAAAGGAAAAGTCCGCCTTCAGGATGAGTCCATGTCACTCCCTCCGGCATATGTTCTTCAAGGAGTCCGAGAAGCAGGTCTCTCTTGCCCTTATAGAGTTCTATGCTCTTGAGAAGGTTCTCGTCAAGACGGCCGCTAGCAAGGAATTCCGCAGCCACATACTGGTCGAATATCGGCGGACAAAGGTCAAGAGACTGCTTGCACACATAGATCTTGTCAAGGATCTCAGGATGGGCGATGGCCCAGCCGAGACGGAATCCCGGTGCGAAGATTTTCGAGAATGACCCAAGATGGATAACTCTATCAGGATCAAGGGAATACATTGTAGGTATATGCTCTCCTTCGTATCTGAGTTCTCTATATGGGCTGTCCTCTACGATCAGGAAGTCATGCTTCTGAGCCAAACCTACAAGCATCTTGCGCTCCTCCAATGTCAAAGATTCGCCGGATGGATTCTGGAAATCCGGAATCATATAGAGAAACTTTATCTGCTTCCCTTCTGTCTTGACCTGCTCTATGACTGCCTCATATGACTGCTTGAATGCTTCCAGGTCAGGATTGTGCTTGACACCCCTGATGTCGGCCCTATATGAACGGAACGACTGAAGTGCACCGAGATAAGAAGGGCTTGACGTAAGTATCACGTCACCAGGATTCACAAGCACTCTAGTGCAGACATCGATACCCTGCTGGGACGAAGATGTGATCTGGACACGGTCCACAGTCACACCACAGCGCTTCGCCACCTCCTCACGCAGCTCCGGAACACCCTGGGTCGCACCATACTGGAATGCTTTGCTGCCGTATTTGTCGATGACCTCAGACATAGTCCTGCGGATCTCCTCCATAGGGAAAGTCTCCGCCGAAGGATAACCTCCCGCAAACGAATAGATCGCATTCAGGTCCACCTTCTTAAAGATCTCCCTCACAGGAGATCTGAAGAAAGACCCTACGTCCTCTGAAAATTTATCTGCATAAAATCCCGACATGTGCAAAACATTAATAATCAACGTTTTAACAAATTAGCCCGACACCCCGGGGCTGCAGGCTAATCACATAACTCACTAACGATCAAGGCATTACATTCCACCCTAGCGGAGCATGTCTTCGAGAGTGATCGAACCGGAAGTCTTCTCGTCGCGATACTTCACGATCACTGGGCAGTAGAGGTGAACACCCTGCTCTGCACCCGGACCCTTGCTGATAGGACGGCTACCTGCCACGACCACAGCACCGGATGGAACGACCATCTGACCGTTCTCGTTTGCTCTGATGTACTCGCCTGTTGTCGCATCGAAGATAGCAGTCGAAGCGTTGATGATCACGCCTGTACCGATCACTGCATTCTCCTTTACGATTGTACCCTCATAGATTCCGCAGTTGCCACCGATGAATACATTGTCCTCGATGATCACCGGAAGAGCGCCAACCGGCTCAAGTACGCCACCAAGCTGTGATGCTGCCGAAAGGTGAACGTGCTTTCCGACCTGTGCGCATGAACCTACAAGTGCGTGAGAGTCGATCATTGTTCCCTCATCCACGTATGCTCCGATGTTCACATATGCCGGCGGCATCATGATCACTGACGGAGCGAGATATGCGCCCGAACGCACGCTGCTGCCGCCAGGAACAATGCGTACACCGTTCTCTGCTGTGAACTTTCTTGTAGGGATTGTATGCTTGTCGAAGAATGAGAACTGGCCCTGAGTCATGTCTTCCATCTTACCAAGGCGGAAACCTGAAAGGATCACCTCCTTTACCCAAGAGTTCACTTTCCACTCTCCGTTTACTTTCTCTGCAACTCTTACCTTACCGCTCTCAAGGTCGGCAATGGTCTGGTTGAATTTTTCTATATCGGTCATAAATTTTTCAAATTTATTTATTTTACCCCCTGCACCCCGAGGGGGATGTCGGTCCTACCCGGACCGGTAACTACAAGCCTAACGGCTTGATAGTTTCGACCATGAGGTCGTATGTGCTCTGCTGGCAAGGAACGAGCGGGAGGCGGAACTCATTCTCAATGAGGCCCATTGCATGCATCGCCGCCTTTGCAGGGATAGGGTTGCTCTCCACGAAGCAGTTGTTGAAGAGAGGTGTGAGCTTTTCGTTCAAAGCCTCTGCCTTTGCCATGTCGCCCTGACGGATTGCACCAGTGAACTCGGACATAAGGCCTGGAGCCACGTTGGAAGCGACACTGATGATGCCGGCACCACCCTGCTTCATCATCCAGAGAGTGTCGTCGTCGTTGCCGCTGAGCACCTGGAATCCTTCCGGAGCACCTGCGAGGATCGCCTCAATCTGCTCACGGTTGCCAGACGCCTCTTTGATCGCAACAATGTTTGGAATCTGCGCTAGTCTAAGGCATGTCTCTGCTGTCATGTTCACGCCTGTTCTGCCTGGCACATTGTAAAGCACGATCGGCTTTTCTGTCGCCTCAGCCACAGCCTTGAAGTACTGATACTGTCCCTCCTGGGTAGGCTTGTTGTAGTAAGGCACCACGATGAGGAATGCATCCACACCATGCGGCTCAAGCATCTGCATGCTTCTGATTGTGTGCTGGAGAGAATTTGTACCACCACCAACTACTACCGGACGGCCCTGAGAGTGCTCCTTTGCAATCTGGAGGACCTTGATGCGCTCATCGTCCTCAAGGCAAGGAGTCTCACCCGTTGTGCCAAGCGGTACGAGGAAGTCGATTCCCGCAGCCACCTGACGGTCTACCAATGCCGCAAAAGCCTCATAGTCTACTTCTCCGTTCTTGAACGGAGTGATAAGTGCTGTTCCGCAGCCTGTCAAATCTATATTGTACATATTGTCATTAATTTTCAAAAAACAGTTCCTTGAACTCATGGACACCCTTGAGGCCTTCTGTGCGGAGAGCAGCCTCTACCGCTCCTGCAGCGAAACCTTCACGAGAAAATGCCTCATGAGTCATAGTGATACGGTCATTTGCTCCTTCATAACCAATTGTATGGATGCCTGGGATCTCGCCGCAGCGTACAGACTGTATGTCTGTGTGCACGCCCATATTGGCATCTACAATGTCTGCCAACGACTTGGCTGTGCCGCTCGGAGCATCAAGCTTATGGCAATGGTGCATCTCCACCATGTATGGGCTGTAGCCGCCGAACTTTGCAAGCATTTTAGACACGTAGTCTGTCACGGCAAAGAAGACATTCACTCCTACAGAGAAGTTTGTAGCCCAGATCATCGGGGTGCCACACTTCTCGAAGTAGGCAACTACTTCTTCGCGGATGTCAGCCCAGCCTGTTGTGCCTACGACAACAGCAGCGAAGTTCTCTGCCAGGAACTTGTAGTTCGACCTGAATGCATCGGGAGTCGTGAAGTCGATGCACACACACTCCTTTGCAAGTGCCGGGGCAGTCTCAGTGACAGCCTCGCTCCAGCCTGCATATTCAAGACCGCGGTCCTTGATGATCTTCTCGATCATCCTGCCCATCTTTCCGTATCCGCTGATAAATAATTTCATATTTCTTTCTTGTGGCAATCTTAAAATGTTTCAAGTTCTTCCGGGTTATCGAAGAGGTGGTCGTGGAGATCCTGTACGACCTCTGAGAGCTCCTCTCTGTCAACAACGAAGCTGATGTTCACGAATGACGCTCCCTGTGAGATCATATAGACATTTGTTCTCTTGAGTGGAGCAAAAGTCTTCTTGAGCATGCCGTTGAGACGTACGATGTTCTTTCCGATCACAGACACCTGCGCCTTGTCGTCGTCGACGATCACATCACAGAACTCTGAAAGCTCTGCAACCAGTTTGTCCACATTCTCCGAAGCGTCGATTGTCACAGAAATATTAGCCTCTGATGTACTGATCAAGTCTACTGACACCTTGTTCTCACTGAAGATCTCGAACACCTTGCGAAGGAAGCCTGATGTGTTGATCATCTTCATAGAGAAAATGTTGATGACCTTGATGTTCTCCTTGAATGAAACCGACTTCACTCCGTCCTCGATAAGCTCGTTGCGAAGAATCGCAGTGCCCTTTCCGGAAGGATTCATAGAGTTGAGCACATAGAGAGGAATGTTCTTCTTTACTGCAGGCTCAATGGTGAGCGGGTGAAGCACCTTCGCTCCGAAGTGAGCCATCTCTGCAGCCTCCTCGAATGAGATTCTCTCAAGATACTTCGTATTCTTGACCTTGCGAGGGTCCGCTGAACGTACTCCGTCCACATCGGTCCAGATCTCGATCCTTTCAGCATCGATTGACATACCGATAAGCGACGCAGAATAGTCTGAACCGCCACGGCCAAGCACAGTCTGCTCACCTGCCATATTTGTTGAGATGAATCCCTGTGTGATCACCGCATTCATGCCTTCGTAGGCCTTGGCAACTTCTCCCGGCACTCTTGCAGCGATCTCGTCTACGATAGGCTCGCCCTTGAGATATGAGTCGTTTGTCACCATCATCTTACGTGCATCGATGAATCCGGTCTTGATGCCCTTTGCATTCATCGTGTAGCAGATGATTGTCGAAGAGAGAAGTTCTCCGTTAGATATGATGATTGCCTTGTTTCTGTCTGAAAGTTCACCGACAGCACACACTGCGTTTGCCAGGTGGTCGAGTTCGTCGCAGATCTCATTCACTCGCGCTGTTGCCTGCTCCATGTACATAGGGCTCTGCTCAAGGAGCTCCTTCACGAGGTTCAGGTGACGCTCACGCAGCTGCGCAAGAGCCTCCTTGGTCTGCTCGAAATCCTTTGCTGCTGCGCAATCTGAGATCTTATAGAGTAGATCTGTAACCTTCGACAAGGCCGACACAACAACCACAGGCTTCTGATCAAGCTTACTGCCGATTATAAAGATTGTTCTGGTGATCGCTTCGAAATTGGCAACCGAAGTTCCACCAAACTTCATTACTATCATATATTTCGTACTGTTTGTTAAGTTTCTACAATATGCTTTCCGCTATTTGCGTATAGTTCTGGGCCGCCTTTTCAAGATCTGTCAGCATGACGGACTCTTCAGGTCGATGTGCTACCAGGATTGATCCCGGGCCACATAATATCTTATGTCTGAAGCATGTAAGCTGAGGGGCATCACTTCCGAAAGCGACCGGCTTGGCGTCAAATCCGGGGAGCACCTCAAAATGACTCGGAGTGTCTCCGCCGAATGCCTTCACACTCATAGCCTTCTGCCATGGGGCCACTTCCTTAGCGACAATATCCGAACCATCCTGGACCCTCGGGCGTCCGAAACGCAGTTTGGCATCTTCTCCGGCAATGTTTTTCATGATATTGCAGACCATTGTGTCCGACTCGAATGTCGTTCTGAAATAGACGCGGCACGAAAGCTTATCGCTGAGGATATTCTGAGGATTATCGCTTATCAGTTTGCCCACATTCCACGTGGTTGCGCCCAAAACAGGATCCTGAGGGAACACTATGCTACGGAGGGCGTTCATGAAATCATTGAAGTACATCACAGCGCTTGCTCCGTTTTCCGGGTATCCCGAGTGGCATGCCTTTCCTTCGAAGGTCACCTCGAAAGACTTGGTTCCTTTTGCAGCAGATGCCATGCAGTTGTCTGTAGGCTCTCCGACAATTACCCAGTCTGCACTCCAACCGTTCTCCTGGGCCATAGCACTGAACGCCTTGGCACCAAACGAGCCGGTCTCCTCACCGGCAAGCAGAAGCAGTGCAAAACCGCTGCACCCTTTCGCCTCAAGAGCCTTGCAAGCCTCATACATCGCGAAGATCTGTCCCTTCGCATCGCAGGTTCCACGACCCTCTGCTCTATCATCATGGAAAGTCGGAGAAATATACGGAGGCACGGTGTCAAGATGCGTACAGAAAACGACCTTTGGACATCCCCATGACACCATAAGATTCTTAGTTCCGTCTCCAACCTCGAGCACCTCCACCTTTCTTCCCGGAGCAGTCAGCTCAACGGCTAGAATATCAGCAAGTTCCGCCTCTTTTCCAGAAGTGGAGTCAATACTCAGAATCTTATGAAAAAAGTTCAGGTCCATATACAAAAAAGCAAAGAACACACACTAGTGCATTCTTTGCAAATATAGTTATTTTTACAATACCTTGGGTATTAAATCACACCTTAAATCTTGAGTTCAGCTGCAGTTATCTCCAACACAAAGTTCAGGCAGTTTCTCAATTGAGAGAACAGCGTGTACTCACTGTTCTTATGTGCATCATAATAGCCGCAGCTGATGTTGCACACAGGTATTTCAAGTCCACGCATCTTCAACTCGACCACATCTGTCTTTCCTCCTCTTACCATTTCATATCCGTATTTCTGCAGCAGGTCCTGAGGGATGAAGTCCGGCTCACACAGATGTGTCCCACCTTTTCCGACTGAAACGACGTCAGAGGCTCCTTTGCGGTCACATTCAAGGACATACATTGCATCATCAAAGAATGACATGTCACAATATCCGGCTCCGCGGCATCCAGCCAGCGCTCCATCACGTTCCTCCTGTACGAACAGTGCTGCTTTCATCACTGGAACAGAGCGCAGCAGGTTCATAATGACCCATAGCCCGTTCTTGTCATCTGCTCCGCATCCGACCCTGTTCCAAAGTCTGTCCACAGTATAGATCTTGTCTCCCTCCACAATGACTTCACGTTCACATGGGGCATGGATTTCATCAAGATGAGCAGCAAAACAAGGATAACTTTCTGCGACTCCCTTTGTTATGAAGATATTGCCGATTCCGTCCGTTTCAATGGACAGAGGCAAGTCGGCCAGCGAGTCAAGCAGGAAAGACTTGATCTGGTCCTCCTTGCCCGACTTCGAGCTGATTGCATATAACTTGAGCAGTAGGTTCATATGAAAAGACTAATAGTTTGTTAATTCTGATAATCCGCGAAGCCGAAATCGTGGCCGAAAGGACGGGACACCATCTCAGGCGGAAGGGTAAATTCCTTTTCCGGCTCCATGTTGGCACGGAAAATATCCGCAATAGCTTTGGTGAACTCAAGGAAATTTGCATCAAAAGCCCACAAGTAGGCCTCCACTCTGAGAGTGAACGTATTTTCCGCATTCAGATAATATCCGACATTGATGTTTTTCTGTACACCATACCATTTGTTCTTATCGCAATTCAAATTATATGTCTTCGCCATATAATCAGCTGTTTCATTATAGAGCTTGTCGAAAGTCGTATAGTCCTTGATAAGTGCAAACGGATCATCATAGCTGCTGTCTCCTTTGACGGTATTATAGCAGAAATGAAGCTGCTCAGGGCGGCTCCTAAGACCGCAGCTTGCCAAAACAGGGATAACCCAGCTTCCGGGACGGCTTGAAAGACGCCTTATATCATCAAGGAAAAGCTGCATGTTCGGGCAGGCATTCTCATCGTGAATGTTATAATATGTAACAGGATTGTCCGGATCGACTTCCACTTCCTTTGAGACATAGTTGAATCCTCCTAGTTTCGCTATGTGATATGCGAACCAACCGGTAATAGGCTCTGCCGGACCAGAAGTAAAGACAATCGTCACCTTGGAGCCCCTGTCTATACAGCAGCCGTAAGGAGTGTTCTTAAAGTAATTGATAACCACGATCTTATCCTCCGGATGATCTTGCCTGTTCATTGCATTGGCAAGATTATAAAGATGGAAGCAGTCCGACACTTCAACCGCCTTGATGATCTCTGTCTCCGGAATGTATTTGCGGGTGAGGATCGTATTGAGCGGATAGTAACGAGGGACATAGAACAGGTTGGTATGCTGCTGGTCCTTGTCAAACTTGAATGCATGCTGGATCTTGCGGATATTCTCCTTTGTGTGTTCATCCTCCTTGTCCTCATCCATCACTTCAGTAAACGCTGAGCCGATCAGACCGGCAGGCACGGCGAAAATCGCAATTCCAAGAACACCGATGACGCAGGCAATGATTCTACCGATAAAAGTGATCGGAGGAGTGTCGGCAAATCCGCCTGGGTCGCCGATATACTGCGCAAAGGCCCATACCACAGAAGTCCATCCGTTGTCATAGACCTCAGGCTGAGCAGCATGCTCTACAAAGAATAGGACAAATGACAGAATGAGTGTGATGATTGTGAGGAACTGCAGGGAAACAATCATCTCCTGCTTCTTTGCGGCAATTGCACGTGAGAGGATATTGAAGGCCTTCACGTACCGGAAGATACGCAACAGACGAGCTATTCGGAGAACCTTCATGGCCGCATAAGGCACCTTCATGAAGAAGCTCAGATAGAACGGGTAGGTCGACAGGATGTCTATCAGGCCATAGAAGCTGAAACAGTATCTGATTCTTCCCCAGAAACCTTTATACTTCTCATCTAGGAGGTCCGCACACCAGATGCGCAAAGACACTTCTATCGTGAAGGAAATTGTGGTGAAATAATCAATAAAGTGCAACCACTTGCCATACTTTTCCACAATTCCGTCATAGGTAGACAAGAACACTTCTACTGTGGAAAGGATAATGAGGCCAATGATGATATAATCAACCCAGTTGCGCCACTGTTCAGTAGGAAGGCTGTCATCGAACACTCGGCCCAGCTTCTGCTTGAACTGCTGGACCTTTGATAGTTTTTTCTCGGTCATATTTATTAGTTTTACTTTTCCCAACGTAAGTTGCAGTTGGATACGGGAAATCCTAACTTTATCGAGGATTTTTGGAATAGTTTGTCACAAATTTAACAAATATTCAGTAGTTAAAAGGGAAACGCATTTTTACTTTTTTGGGAGTATGTCGATATTAGGAGCACCATTGGGACATAAATTTGGATTGAATTATAATATTGATTGGGACACACTTGAGAAACTGGAGCGTGCAAGAATCAGGTACTCTGATGAAAAAGTAAAGGAACTCCTCAGCAGTGTTGAGGAACAGGAAGCTGCTTGCTCGCTTGCAGATGTAAAGGAAATCATCGAAAACGCTGGCGAGAAGTATGTCTGCAATAAGTTCGAGTCCAACGATTTCCTGGAGGAACTTCGTGTCACGATCGACGGGACGGAATTCAAGCTCAGCATCTCGCTTTTTCCTAAAAAGAAAAAAGATACAGGCATCAGCATGTCTGTCAAGGACGAGAATCTGCGCGCAACTCTAAGCTGTCGAACCAAACCGGAAAGCATCGTGAAGTTTCTGGAAGAGATCGCATCATGGATGCCGGAATACAAGATGATAGAGGAGAAATGGAAAGAAGAACAAAAGAAGAAAGAGCTTGCCAGTGACATTGCATTTGACTTGCTGAAACGTTTTGCAGAAGAGAAGTTAGAGAGCAAAGGCTACTCGTTTACAGTAGAAAACACACGATATCAATATCGGGCTCGAATCCGGATCTCTATACCCAAAGGCATAGAGATAACGTTCATGATCAGTCTGTTGGAAGACTTCTATGAGGAACTCAGTCAGATCGTCAACTCCCTGCCGTCAAGGATATAAACAAAAAAAGAGTTCAACAAAATGTTGAACTCTTTTTGGTGGAGATAGTCGGAGTCGAACCTCCGTTTTTTAGAGTTCACTTAGATTTACTAACGACTTAATACACAATGCTTTCCGTATATTAGGGTATAGGGCGATTTACTTGCATATTTCAAAATCTGTTTGTAAATTTGTTTGTATTTTAAAAGGAAAGGTATGCCAGTTAAGTTCTATTTGCACCCAAAATTAAATAAAAGCGGCGAAGCACCGAT
>JAFZEP010000137.1 GCA_017560625.1 Bacteroidales bacterium | reverse complement strand
TTACGGCGAGATCGACCGCAACAGCCTCTTCAAGGGTACGGCAGCAGTTGAGGACCGCTCTATCATGAACGTATGCTTCGTTATGGCAGAGGGTTACGAAGGCCTCCAGGATGAGTTCATGGCATTTGCAAAGGCAAAGGGCATGACAGGTATCAAGGGCCACAGATCAGTGGGCGGTTTCCGCGCATCTATCTACAACGCATGTCCAGTTGAGAGCGTTCAGGCACTCGTAGACTGCATGAAGGAATTCGAACAGCTTCACAAATAATCAATCATCCCCGGCATGTGTCCGGGGATATAATTTTTATACTCCATGAAAGTATTGGTAGCAACTGAAAAGCCGTTCGCAGCAGCTGCGGTAAACGGCATCAGACAGATAGTTGAGGCTGCAGGTCATGAACTTGCACTCCTCGAGAAATATACAGAAAAGGAGCAGCTTCTTGAGGCTGTTGCAGACGCTGACGCACTCATCGTACGTTCAGACAAGGTTACAGCAGAAGTTGTAGCAGCAGCAAAGCAGCTCAAGATCGTGGTTCGCGCCGGCGCCGGTTACGACAACCTCGACCTCCCTTCATGCACAGAGAGAGGCATCGTGGCAATGAACACTCCCGGCCAGAACTCCAACGCTGTAGCTGAGCTTGCTCTCGGCCTTATGATATACATGTGCCGCAACCAGTTCACTCCTGGCACAGGCTCAGAGATCAGCGGCAAGACAATGGGTATCCAGGGCTTCGGCAACATCGGACAGCTCGTAGCCAAGAAGGCACTCGGCCTGGGCATGAATGTCCTCGTTCTCGCACCTAACCCATCTGAGAAGCATCAGGGTTGGGAGACTGTAGCGACTATCGAGGAACTTTACAGCAAGTGTAACTTCGTGTCTGTAAACATCCCTGCAACTCCAGAGACAAAGGGCATGATCGGTTACGACCTCCTTACAAAGATGCCAAAGGGCGGATGCCTCATCAACACAGCCCGCAAGGAGATCATCTGCGAGGAAGGCCTCGACAAGGCACTTGCTGAGAGAGCAGACCTCAAGTATGTGACTGACATCGCTCCAGTAGCTTATGCTGAGCTTAAGGAGAAATACGCTAAGCAGATCTTCGCTACCCCTAAGAAGCAGGGTGCAGAGACTGGCGAAGCCAACATCAACGCAGGACTTGCAGCTGCAAATCAGATCTGCGACTACTTCGCAACAGGTTGTACAAAGTTTCAGGTAAACAAATAATATGGTAAAGGTTAGACCATTTGCGGCGGTGCGTCCGCCAAAGCAGTATGTAGAAGAAGTGGCAGCACGCCCTTACGACGTACTCAACTCAATTGAAGCAAAGGCTGAAGCCGGTGAGAAATCACTCCTCCACATCACTAAGCCTGAGATCGACTTCGATCCGATGATCGACGAGCACAGCCAGCCGGCATACGACAAGGCTGTGGAGAACTTCAAGGCATGGCAGGAGAAAGGCTGGCTCGTTCAGGACGAAAAGCCATACTACTATGTATATGCGCAGACAATGGACGGCCGCACACAGTACGGACTAGTGGTGTGCGCTCACACTGACGACTATGCTTCAGGCGCAATCAAAAAGCATGAGCTTACACGCAAGGATAAAGAGGACGACCGCATGATCCACGTGCGCATCCAGAACGCCAACATCGAGCCTGTGTTCTTCTCATACCCTGACAACGACGAGATCAACGGCATCGTAGCACGCTACATCGCAGGCGAGCCTGAATACAACTTTGTTGCTGAAGACGGCTTCGGACACCACTTCTGGGTGATCACCGAGCAGGCGGACATCGACCGTATCACTGAGATCTTCGCAGGCATCCCTGCATTCTATGTTGCTGACGGTCACCATCGTACAGCTGCTGCTGCACGCGTTGGTGCAGAGCTCCGCGATCAGAATCCAAACCACACAGGCGAAGAGGAGTACAACTACTTCATGACAGTTGCATTCCCAGACAGCCAGCTCAAGATCATCGACTACAACCGCGTGGTGAAAGACCTCAACGGCCTTACAGAGGAGCAGCTTCTTGCAGCCCTCGCTGAGGACTTTGACGTAGTCGAGGAAGGCACTGAGATCTACAAGCCAGGCAGACTCCATGAGTTCTCGATGTATCTTGGCGGCAAGTGGTACTCAATGGTAGCCAAGGAAGGACGCTACGACGACAACGACCCTATCGGCGTTCTCGACGTGACTATCCTCTCTAACCTCGTTCTCGACAAGATCCTTGACATCAAGGACCTCCGCACATCAAAGAGAATCGACTTCGTGGGCGGTATCCGCGGCCTTGGCGAGCTTTCACGCAGAGTCGACAGCGGCGAGATGAAGGTAGCCTTCGCACTCTACCCTGTTTCGATGAAGCAGCTCGTAGACATCGCTGACTCAGGCAACATCATGCCTCCAAAGACAACATGGTTCGAGCCTAAGCTCCGCTCAGGACTCGCAATCCACAAGTTGGCATAATAACGTGTTTAGTGGTAATTTTTCCTCACCACTAAACACAATGACATTCGATATAGCTCACCTGAATGGTACTGGTGTGTTTAGTGGTCGACAATTTTGACCACTAAACACACTTTTTATAGATAATAACACACCGAGTTGCGACATTTGAAGTCCTTGTAGGCCTCGATGAAGTCTTCACGGAAGGTCTCGAACGACGTCCTGAACACCTTATTCGGCATCCAGCTCGCCCATTTGTGGATCGTGCAGCATAGGCGTCCGTTCTTCTGCATCCTCACATCAAACCTGAACTGCTCCGTCTTCAGAATGTCTTCGATAAGCAGACTTGCAGTCTGGGTGAGCATCTCAGTAGCCTTTTTCTCCGCCGAGACCTCAATCAGAGTCTTCTCCAGCATAGCATCCATATCTTTGGTTGCAGTATATTCATCAAACGCAAGAAGGACTGAAACAAGATCTTTTGCAGACATTGTAACAGGAAATCCATCCATACTGGAAGCGACAATATAGAGAGAGTCTTCCGACTCCAGAATCCTGAACACATGGTGGGGAAGATGAACCTCAGCCCATGCACGAAGACTTTTCACCACGACTTTTTCGGGAGAAGTCTGGTGAAGCGCATTCATCAGTTCGTCAACTGATCTGCAGTCGCGGTTTCCTTTGCCAAAATTGTCGTCAGCAACCTTGTATAATGCCTTCCAGAATTCTCTGAGATAGAATCTGTGCAGACAGCGGTCAGCAATGTATGACCTGATTTTACAGAATGCCGTATATTCACGTTTTGCTATTTCCTTCCTGAGCACAGACAATGCCTTCCTCTCAGCCTTTGCCAGCAGTTTATTCATCATAATACCTTGTTTTACATTATAACTACCATATATCAGGCAAATAGTTACTCTCCAACAAAACTTAATTATCTTTGCACGTTGATTTTAACCTATGAAGAGACTTATATACATAATAATAGCTTTATCCTGCGCCTTCACGCTGCATGCTCAGGATGAGAATCTCAAGTTTGCGTACGACGTTTACTTCGAAATGAACTTCGACAACCGAGAGTTTTATCGAAGTGACTTCAGCACTTCGATGACCATTTTCGGAGCACGTCTGACACCGGCTGCAGGACTTGAAGCTGTGCAGAAAGACGGCACGTCACACCGCATAATGATCGGCGCGGACGTCATGAAGGATTTCGGAGCACCGAAGGAAAACTCGCAGTTGGTCAAGGAGATCAACCTATATTACAGGCTTGAGAAAAAGTTCGACAAGACACGCATGTCGATCTATGCGGGAATCTTCCCTCGCAGCAACATGTCAGGAAATTATTCTGAAGCATTCTTCTCGGATTCCCTGAAATTCTACGATAACAATCTGGAAGGTATCCTGTTGAAATTCAAGCGTCCCAATGCATATTTCGAGGTCGGATGCGATTGGATGGGACAATATGGAGAAAGCAACAGAGAGCGCTTCATGATCTTCACCAGCGGCGAGGGACGCATCGCTCCGATCCTGTCGCTCGGATACTCGGGCTATATGTATCACTTTGCCAATTCATGGCAGGTAAAAGGCCTGGTGGACAACATCCTTCTGAACCCATATGCCCGTTTCGACTTTGGTCACCTGACTGATTTCCAGAGGCTTTCACTCAAGGTCGGCTATCTCCAGGCTCTCCAGAACAACCGAAAGCACGTAGGACACTATGTGTTCCCGGGTGGACTTCATGTAGATCTTGAGGTACGCAAATGGAACGTCGCACTCAAGAACATGGCATACTACGGATCTGACCTGATGCCATATTACAACGGTTTCGATGAGGGCGGAACAAAATACGGCGGCAACCTATATTTAGGCGACCCATTCTACAGAGTCCATGACGACCTCACAACCGGTCCTGGCCTCTACGACAGATTCGAGGTATGCTACGAGCCAAGCATCGGCAAATACCTCAAGATCCGCGTTGCCGCACTCTTCCATTTCCATGGATTCCACTATTCAGGCTGCCAGCAGGTTGTAGGATTTAAAGCATCGTTTTAGCGGCCTTCGACAAAGAGACAGACATAGAACAACCACATTCGCGATATGGACAGACTGACTGCATTTGTTAGCGAACATATAAACGACGACACCACCAGGCTCATCATGAACCGCGCTAAATGGCCGGAGATTGACATGGACATGGCTGTGAATTGCATAGAGAGCCGCCGCAAGCTCAAAGGCAAGATACAGGAGTGGTGCGACGAGCCAAGGCTTGTGTTTCCGCGCAGGCTTTCGGCAGAGCAGTGCAGCAGTTCAGCCACAGGCGCCTACAAGGCCTATTTTGCGGCAAGAATTGTCTCTGGGGGCTTCAAACTAGCCGACCTCACAGGCGGACTCGGAGTAGACAGCTGGTTCTTCTCAAAGAAGGCATCACAGGTCTTATACCACGAGATGCTTCCGGAACTTTGCAAGGCAGCAGAGCATAACTTTGGAGTGCTTGGAGCAGACAATATCACTGTGCGCAATGTTGCTGTCAGCGTAGAGTCCGGCTCCGCAGATGAAGTGTTCCGCACACCGACAGAAATCCTTTCTGACATTCAGCCAGACATCGTATACATGGACCCGGCACGCCGTGGCGAAGGCGGCAAGAAAGTGTTCCTGCTGGAAGACTGCCTACCTGACGTACTGACGCTCAAAGACGAGATTTTCAAGTACACAAAGCACATCCTCCTCAAACTCTCCCCTATGGCAGACATCACAATGGTCTGCGACCGACTTGGCAAGACTTGCCGTGAGGTGCATGTCGTCGCAGCAGGAGGCGAATGCAAGGAACTTCTCGTATGGATGGACAAAGAGTGGGACAGCGACTACACAATCCAAGCAGTCGAGTTGCATAAAGACGGCGAGCCGGGCGTATTTTCATTTGTACCAGCTGAGGAAAAAGCGTGCAGTGTGGTGGCAGGGAAGATTCCTTCGCCGGGTTCTTCGGGCGAGTGCAACCTGTACCTCTTCGAGCCAGGCAAGGCACTCATGAAAGCAGGCGCATTCAACTTAGTTGCAGAACGATTCGGCCTCTCCAAACTCGGCAAGTCCACACACTATTATATATTCTCGGGAGATGGCTTGGCCCCTCAAGGCGGACTTCATGATGAGCTCCAGGACGGACTCAGCCAGCTCAAGCGGCATGGCAAAGTATTTAGAATCATGCGCTTAGAGCCGCTTGACAAGCGCAGCATCAAAGCATTCGGCAAAGATTTCCCGAAAGCCGAAGTCACAGCCCGCAACGTCCCGATGGACACCGACACCCTCCGCAAAAAATTAGGCGTCACCTCAGGTGACGACGCCCATATCTTCGGCCTCAAATCCGACTCTCACGGCAACCTGCTGATTGCTGGAGAAGTGCTGAGATAAGTCCTGGACACAAGGCCACTCAGCCAAAGGAAATTACGCCATAGTACCGCCCACGAGATCGAGGATCTCGGCGGTGATTTCCTGCTGGCGGCCTTTGTTGTAGGCGAGAGTGAGCTCAGCGATGAGATCCTGAGCATTGTCGGATGCGATCTGCATGGCGAGAGTGCGGGCTGCATGCTCTGCAGCATTTGCATCCAGGATAACGGTGTACATCTTAAGCAGAAGAACCTGCGGGAGGAGATGTTTCACCAATGAAATAGGATCCGGTTCGAGGAGATAGTCGATGGGCTCTTCTACGCCTCCATCATAATCATGAAGCGGAAGAGGCAGATAGTTTTCGCGAACTATAGGCTGCGATGCCGGCGACGCAAAATGGCTGTAGACCAGCACAACCTGAGCAACCTCACCGGAAGTGAAACTGTCGACCAAGTCGTTGGCCAAATCGGCTGCAGCATCATAAGAAGGCTTGTCAGCAATCTCCGACAAATCAGCCTTTATGGCATAGCCCGACTTGCGTACAGCATCCGCCATCTTGCGACCAACTACATATATATCAACATCCTCGTACTCGTAGCCCTGTCCTTCCAAAATCTTGACAGTCTCCTGATATTTCTTGATAGCATTGGCATTGAATGCACCGCAAAGCGAACTGTTTGACGAGAAGGCAACAATGGCAATGCGAGGATAAACATCCTTTGTTGGAATCTGATCCAATCCGATGTCTTCCAGCACAACAGCTGAATGACCATGAGGCCCGCCAAATCCGAGCTTGTCATGCATAGCCTTCTGCAGGTCGTCATCCTGAAGAAGACCGGAGAGGATATGATGCAGCTTCTGCTCATAAGGCAGCTTGCCGCCGATCGCAACCTGCGCCTTATGCAGCTTAGCCGACGCCACCATCTTCATCGCCGAAGTTATCTTCAGCGTATTCCTGACAGAAGCAATCCTACTCTTTATTTCCTTTAATGATGACATGTATGCTCGCTTTGCTCGCCATCAATCGCAAATGGTTATTTCAAACCATTTACGATTGAAAGCGCTTCTTTCTCAATAATCTCAAAAATCTTCGGATCAGTCTTTCCGGCAGACAACGGATCCAGCACATCGGCCTTATGGAAAGCCCTCATCTTCTGGAAGAACGTCATCTGGAAATCATCCACCTGGTCGATATCCAGATCCCTCAGAAGGCCCTTTGTACCGCAATACAGGATGGCAATCTGCTCACCCACCGGCATCGGAGAATACTGCGGCTGGATCAGAAGACGATTGTTCTTTCTACCCTTGTCCAGAGCCATCGCCGTAATCGGATCCATGTCACTGCTGAACTTAGAGAACGCCTCCAGTTCACGGTACTGCGCCTGATCGATCTTCAGCGTACCGGCCACCTTCTTCATACTCTTCACCTGGGCACTGCCACCCACACGTGACACCGAAATACCCACGTTAACAGCAGGTCTGAATCCCTGATTGAAGAGGTCAGATTCCAAGAAGATCTGACCGTCTGTAATCGAAATCACATTAGTAGGGATATATGCAGAAACGTCACCTGCCTGAGTCTCGATGATAGGGAGAGCAGTGAGCGAACCACCAGCCTTCACCTTACCTTGCAGCGACTGCGGAAGATCATTCATGTGCTCTGCAACTTCCTGCTGGCCAATGATTTTCGCTGCTCTCTCAAGAAGGCGGGAATGCAAATAGAAAATATCACCCGGATATGCCTCACGACCGGACGGGCGACGAAGAATCAACGACACCTCACGATATGCAACTGCCTGCTTCGAAAGATCATCATATACGACAAGAGCATGACGTCCCGTGTCACGGAAATACTCTCCTATCGCCGCTCCTGCAAAAGGTGCATAGTAACGAAGCGCAGCAGGATCCGCAGCAGTAGCCGCCACCACGATTGTATAATCCATCGCACCCTTATCCTTCAAAGTCTGGACAAGACTGGCAATTGTCGAACCCTTCTGACCCACTGCTACATAAATGCAGAACACCGGCTCTCCGGCCTCATATGCAGCACGCTGATTGAGGATCGTGTCAATGGCAATAGCCGTCTTACCTGTCTGACGGTCACCGATGATGAGCTCACGCTGACCACGTCCGATAGGAATCATCGAGTCGATAGCCTTGAGACCGGTCTGAAGCGGCTCAGTCACCGGCTGACGGAAAATCACACCCGGAGCCTTACGCTCAAGCGGCATCTCACAAAGTTCACCCCCGATGCTGCCCTTACCGTCAAGCGGTTCGCCAAGAGGATTGACAACACGACCCACCATGCCTTCACCGACATTCAGCGAAGCGATCCTGCGGGTACGCTTTATAGTCATCCCCTCCTTGATCTTATCTGTCGGACCAAGAAGCACCGCACCTACATTATCCTCCTCGAGATTCATCACAACGGCCTTTATACCATCCTCAAACTCAAGCAGTTCGCCTGCCTCAGCCTTTAGAAGTCCATGGATTCGCACCACGCCGTCACTCACCTGCAGGACCGTGCCGAACTCATCAAAACGCGGATCGGTGTCGATCTCCTTCAGTTGGGACAGGAGGATGTCTGAAATTTCACTTGGGCGTATATTTTCGGACATAAGTCTAAATTATTCTATTATTGTTATCAATAAGTTCGCGGCGAAGCAGATTCAATTGACCAGCAACGCTCGCGTCCATCTGCAGATCATCCACCTGCAGTACAAAACCTCCGATCAGGCTCTCATCCACACCTTCTTCCAGATGCACTACAGCACCAGTCTGACGACTCATAAGTTCCTCTAACAAAGCCTTGAGCTGCGGCACCGGATGGGCTGTAACCAATCGTCCGACTTTGATGCCGCAACTGATGCGATACTGATCAAGGAATGACGACAGCATGCGCAGAAGATGCTCAATGCGCTTGTTCTCATTCACAAGTTTCACAAAGCGGACCAGTTCATCAGCAAGAGGTTCTCCCATAGCGGACGTCAACAGCTGCAGTTTCTTCTCCAGTTCAATCTCAGGACGTTTCTGAAGAGCATCTGCCAACTGACGGATTTCCTGCATTCTGAGCACAAGCACACATGCCTGGGAATAAACCTTTTCCCCGGCACCGGTCTCCTGTACAAGTTTCAGAAGAGCCTTGGCATATCTATGTGCAATTGGGCCTGCGTTCATATTTTCTACGAAAATAAATTCTACGTTACCTGGTTTTCCAACTCGTTGATCAGTTTGTCTACGAGTTCCTTCTGGGATGCGTCAGATGAAAGATCTTTGCGTACGACCTTTTCTGCAATCGAAAGAGACACCAAAGCAACCTCATTGCGGATCTCTTGCATCACTGCTTCCTTTTCTTCATTGATGCGCACACGTGCATCATCCATGATCTTCTGAGCCTCTGCCCGAGCCTGTTCCTGTGCCTGCGCTATCATGCGGTCACGCTCGGCAGCGGCCTCCTGCATGAGGCGCGCCTGCTCTGAACGTGTCTCGCTGATGAGTCTTTCCTGCTCCTGCTGGAGGTTTGCAAGCGCCTCTTCAGCAATACGCGCAGCCTCAAGCGAATCAGAGATACGCTTGTTACGCTTTTCGACCATGCCGGTGATCATAGGAAAACCGAACTTGGCCAATATGAAGAGCACCAAACCGAATATTACGGTCATCCAGAATAGGAGACCGCTGTCAGGAAGCATCAGATCCATAGGAGCACTATACTACTGCGAGGAGACAAACAAGAATTGCGAAAAGACATGCGCCCTCCACTAGAGCACCGATGATGAGCATCGCAGTACGGATGTTTCCCGCTGCCTCCGGCTGGCGGGCGATAGAGTCCATTGCAGACTTACCGATCTTACCGATTCCCCATGCAGCAGCCAATGCTGCGATAGCTGCTCCGATTGCTCCAGCTATCGGGCCCCATGAAATAGCCTGTAATACCATTGTTGAAAGTAACATAATTCTATAGTTTTAATTGTTTATAATCTCAACCCCTTGTCATTTCGTGACATCCCCCTGTCAGGGGGAACTTCGGCCCTACCCGGGCCGGCACTGAAAACTTAAAAAGTTTTCCTATCTCAACCCCTTGTCACTTCGTGACATCCCCCTGTCAGGGGGAAATTCGGCCCTACCCGGGCCGGCACTGAAAACTTAAAAAGTTTTCAGTGCTCATCCTGCCGTGACATTCCGATGAAAACAGCAGAGAGCATCGTGAATACATATGCCTGAATAAATGCCACCAGGAGTTCCAATGCATTGATGACAAGTCCGAAAAGCATCGATATCACTGTCATCGATCCGTTGATCACCGGTCCAAGCTTCACCGTCACGAAAATCACCGCAACAAGTCCGAGGACCATCATATGACCGGCCATGATGTTGGCAAACAGTCTGACCATCAGCGAGAAAGGCTTTGATATAACACCAAACAGCTCAATGGTCTGCATGATCGGAATCGGAAACTTCAGGAACAACGGCACATCCGGCCAAAGTATCTCCTTCCAGTAGTGCTTATTTCCAAACAGATTGATGGCAAAGAACGTAAACAAGGCAAGCACCATCGTCACCGCAATGTTTCCAGTCACATTGGCTCCGCCAGGGAAGAACGGCACCAGTCCGAGCAGATTGGCAAAGAAGATGAAGAAGAACGCCGTGAGCAGAAACGGAGCATATTTCCTGTAATGCTTTTCCCCCACAGACGGCTTGATGATCTCATCGTTGACCATCATGATCATCATCTCCATAAGGCCGGTAAATCCTCCTGGAGCACCTTGGGTTGCATCATTGCGCTTATACCAGCGTGCTGTTCCGAGAATAATGACTATCAGAAGGACAGCCGTAATCATCAGAGATGCAACATTCTTCGTAATTGATATGTCAAACGGTCTGACAAGTTCACCGTCAGCACCTCGCTCTACAATCTTGTCTTCATACGGACCTTCATCAGCAATGAAAAGTCCCTCATATTCGTGTCCGTGAGCAATCTTCGACGACATGAAAAAATGCCAGCCACTGCTCCTGCTGTAGACTATGCACGGCAGCGGAATGCTCACATGATGCCCTTTCCAGTCAGTTATATGCCATCCATAGCCGTCTGAAGTGTGACCGAAAAGAATCTCTGCCACATTCACTTCTGAATCCGGAGCACCAGATCCTTCGCCGGCACTCATGATGACAGGGAGCATGGACAGAACCAAGGTAAACAATATTCTCTTGAACCAACTCATAGCTCCGCACACACTGTTACCTTGTTATACGCAATCTCCACAAATCCCGACACGATATCGACATTCTGTTCCACTCCATCCGACATGAACACAATCCTTCCTTCCTCCAGAGATGAGATGAGCGGAGCATGATCCTTCAGCACCATGAAACGTCCGAGAGTTCCAGGCAGAGAGACCTTGCACACCATCTTTTCAAGGATGGTACGCTCAGGAGAATAGATAATGAGATGTATGATGTCGTTGGCAGCCATGCAGCAGATCTGTGGTTGGTTGCGGATTACTTCTGTGAACTTTCAGCCACGGCTGCAAGCATGTCCTCGCCCTTCTTGATGGCCTCCTCTATGGTACCTACATTAAGGAATGCCTGCTCCGGAATGTCGTCGACCTCTCCGTCCATGATCATCTTGAAGCCACGCACAGTGTCCTCTATAGACACCATCACACCAGGTACACCGGTGAACTGCTCCGCGACAGCAAATGGCTGCGAAAGGAATCTCTGAACCTTTCTTGCACGGTTTACTGTAAGTTTGTCTTCGTCGGAAAGCTCGTCCATTCCGAGGATCGAGATGATATCCTGCAGTTCCTTGTTTCGCTGCAGAATCTGCTTGACTCTCTGCGCCGTATTATAATGGTCCTGACCGACGATATTAGGGTCAAGAATACGCGATGTCGACTCCAATGGATCCACGGCCGGATAGATGCCCAACTCCGCGATTTTACGGCTTAAAACGGTCGTAGCGTCCAAATGGCTGAACGTTGTCGCAGGTGCCGGGTCAGTCAAGTCGTCAGCAGGCACGTAGACAGCCTGGACAGATGTGATGGAACCGTTCTTCGTAGAAGTGATTCGTTCCTGCATCTGACCCATTTCTGTGGCCAATGTCGGCTGATAACCAACAGCAGAAGGCATACGTCCAAGAAGCGCTGACACCTCAGAACCAGCCTGTGTAAATCGGAAAATATTGTCGATAAAGAAAAGGATATCCTTAGGACCGGCTGTCTCTGTGTTGTCTCTGAAGGACTCTGCCAGAGTCAGACCGGACAAAGCAACAGAAGATCGCGCTCCAGGAGGCTCGTTCATCTGACCGAACACCATGGCCACCTGTGACTTGGCGACCTCATCATAATCGATTTTAGAAAGGTCCCATTTGCCTTCCTCCATGCCTTTAAGGAACTCTTCGCCATAGCGGATTACGCCGGACTCGATCATCTCACGAAGCAGGTCATTACCTTCACGCGTACGCTCACCCACACCTGCAAACACTGAGAATCCGTTGTGCTTCTTTGCAATATTGTTGATCAGCTCCTTGATAAGCACTGTCTTACCTACACCGGCTCCACCAAAAAGACCGATCTTACCACCCTTCAGATAAGGCTCCAGAAGATCAATGACCTTGATTCCAGTAAACAGAACCTCCTGAGAAGTAGCAAGATCCTCGAATTTAGGCGGATCGCGATGAATCGGGAACGCACCCTCGCGGTCAAGCTTACGCATGCCGTCTATAGACTCTCCTACCACATTCATGACTCTTCCCCTTATCTGTGCTCCAACAGGCATTGTGATTGGAGAGGAAGTACACCTGACCTCCATTCCGCGACACAATCCGTCTGTACTGTCCATCGCGACAGTGCGTACAGTGTCCTCACCAATATGCTGCTGCACTTCTACAATGAGTTCTTTGCCATTTTTACGTGTAATGGATAAAGCTTCATGAATTGCCGGAAGAGAAACTGAAGAATCATCGGAAACGGTAAAATGTACATCGACAACCGGTCCGATGATCTGAGAAATATGTCCTGTAAGTCTTGACATGCGGTTTAAGTTATAGTGCTATTTGGTAAAGATATGAAAATATTATGATTCCGGCAAGGACTCATCAATATCATCCTTATCTTTCTGAAGTCGCATATCTATTAGATAATCAACCGAATAGCGTCCAGGACCAGTAAAATAGAGAATGATCAGAAGCGCCAAATAGATAAAAGAAAGTTCTCCACCAGGGAAATCGGCATCGTGTACATCAAAGAAGGCTACTGCCATAGTGAGGATCAGAGGAATGACAGTAACACGGACAAGAAGACCGCACAGCAGGAAGAGAGAGCAGCAGAATTCAGCAAAGACAGCAATCATCAACGACGTATAACTGCCCAAACCCATGATATCAGGAAAGGTCTCAGAGAGTTCGTTGAAGTTTGTAAGCTTATCAACACCGTGGATAAGTATCATCACGCCTAAGAAGAGGCGAAGCACAAGGATCAGGAAAGAGGCCATCTTACCTCTGAAATGATCGGGGAAAAGAAATCGGTAAAACATAACAGTTCGTTCTAAAGTTCAGTTGACCCGCATTTCAAAATCTTCGCCATAGGCATATGTACAACGAAAAAGCCCTCAGGACGTTTGTCCTAAGGGCTTTTGTATAAGAAAGTGGCGGCTACCTACTCTCCCACCTGGTATGGCAGTACCATCGGCGATGGTGAGCTTAACTTCTCTGTTCGGAATGGGAAGAGGTGGATCCT
>JAFZEP010000136.1 GCA_017560625.1 Bacteroidales bacterium | reverse complement strand
GATGGCAATCCGTATATGATTACGGGAATCATCGGCGTGCTGTCTGCGATAGTTGACAATGTGCCGCTGGTGGCAAGTTGCATGGGGATGTACGATGTGGCTATGATACCGGATACAATGACAGCTGCCGGGAATGTGGCCGTCTATGGTACTGACGGTACATTCTGGCAGCTGTTAGCTTATAGTGCGGGCATCGGCGGAAGCCTGCTGATCATCGGATCAGCGGCGGGGGTCGTGGTGATGGGCCTTCAGAACATCTCGTTCGGATGGTACATGAAGAAGTTCAGTTGGATAGTCCTAGTGGGCTATCTGGCCGGCATAGGAGTGTTCGCACTGCTGTCGTGACAGGGCATGCAGATTCCTCAACTCACTCCGTTCGCCCAGGATGGCAGTGAGGGGTGATGGTTGGGATGGATGTGAGGACTTCGCTCAGGATGACGGTGTGGAAAGTTAGATGGAATGACGGTGAAGGATGTTAGTTGGAATGGACGTGAGGAAAGTTAGATGGAATGACGGTGAGGGCGTTCAGTTTGCTCCCGAAGTGACAATTTCAAATCACTTTGTGACTAAAAAATGTCACTTCGGGAGCAGCTCGAAGATTTCGGGAGATGACGTAGAGCCCCCCGGTCAAACTGAGATGACGGTCATTTCCAGTCTTGCCAGGGATGACAGCGATGGTTACAAAGATCCCCGGTCGAGTCGGGATGACGATCTGGCCGGGGATTAGGATTATATCACTGGGATAGCGTCAACGCGGACGAACTTCTGGCTGAAGGTGAGGTCGTCTGTTGCGACCCAGAACATCTCGTTGGCAGTGAGGCTGATGATGTTGTAGCGGTGTGCCCATTCGCCGTTGTCGTGATCGTAGCTTCCACGGATGATAGCTCCGAGTTCTACGTCTGTAGAAAGGAAGTACGAACCGGTGATGACATGAGGGACATTTGTGAAGCTGTCCATGTTCTGGTACATTGTGTAGGTCTTGTCGTTGCGGACGATATCAAGATATACATATGTACCCTCTGCAAGGTATTCACCGTTCCACTCCAGCAGCTGCCACTGGCCTGAAATGTTATGTGCATTGACTTCCAGCTGCTGTGGCTGCGGATTATCGTCCACCTTCTCACATGATGAAGCTGCAAACGCCAAGGCGATGACAGAGATTAGAGTAAGTATCTTTTTCATAAATCAATAATTTTATAGTTTACAGTTCCTGCGCTTTGCTCAGGATGACGGTTATGGTTGACTTGGATGGCGGGAGGCCAAGGCCTTTGAGGATGAGGCTGAAGGTGTCGCGCACACCGGAAGCCGAGGGGTGGCCTGAGCCGGAATCTGAGGGGTGGCCTGGCTTCACTGGGTCGTAGGCAATGCGGATAGTTCCCTCAGCTCCGTTGTCGACCTGGTCTGAACTGAAAGTCAGGCAGTCCGGCATGAATGCCGTCTCGCATTCCAGTTTCAGAGGCTTGCCTGAAAGGTTGATGAAAGTCAGGGTCTCCACAGCCTTCTTGCCTTCGATGAATGTCACCTCCTTGCTTCTGAGACGGATGCCGCCCATCTGGATCGGCCACTGGGTCGCATAGTCAGACCCGTTGGAGACGTCGACCGTCAGTTTCAGGACTGCAGCGGGGTTGGTACCCGGCTGTGTGTACATGAAGACTTTCCGCTCAAATCTGCCAGGATGTCCTTTAGGGTTGTATCGCACAGTTATCTGTGCCGATTCTCCTGGGGCCACTGACTTCACAGTGCATGTCGCTGTTGCGCATGAACATGTGGAAACCAGACGCAGGATCTCTATCGGCTCCTCCCCTACATTCATGAACGTATATATGAAATTCTTAGGAGCATCATCCTCTGTCATCGGTTCTGCCACAATATGCTTTGTGTCAAAGACCACCGATGCAGAGTCCGCGCTGAGACGAGGGTTTGAGACCTCGTCCACTTTCTCGCGCGAGATGATCCTCATCTGGGCTGAAGCCGTAATAGCTAAAGTCCAGATGCTCATCATCAATATGATTCCCCTCAACTTCATCTTAAAGCCATCCGGTTCCGTTTGCGTTGTCGCGAACTGTGATTACGAATTTGTCGGTACGCGATCCTGTTACAGATGCTTCAGTCTGGCCTTCCTTAATACCCTTTACGATCATCTTTCCGTCCACGATTTGGGCTGTTGCGACTGAAGGATCAGCAACGGTCACTGTGAATGAAGTTCCTTCCATATACATAGATGGAAGCACCACTGTCTGTCCTCCTACTGCAACATAAAGATTAGGGAAAGTCATTTCAACGCCTGAGCCCTCGATTGCCTTGAGGAGTCCATATGCGTTTATCTGACCGGCACCCATTCCGCCTTTGAAGTCGCTCATGTCGAGCGAATGCATAGGAGCCGAGTCCATGAGGTCTGCCACATATCTCTTATACTGCTTGATGCCTGTCATATACTGGTCGACAGGAGTGGCTGTCTCATACATGAGAGCGATGAACTCCTGAGCCTTGAAGTGACGACGGAGCTTTGCTGCGTATGAGAGTCCGAGGGCAGCGACACCTGAAACGTGAGGACATGCCATGGATGTTCCCTCCATATATCCGTAACCGCTTTCGCTCACGTTGAACGGAACAGTCGAAAGCACACATCCGATCTCTCCTACCCAATGGTCATCATCAGCATACTCATAGTAATAATCCTGGTCTCCACCAGGAGCCGAGATTGTTGTACCAGGTCCATAGTTGCTGTATACTGCAGGTGTGAAGTCTGCTGCTGTTGCAGCGACTGCCACGAAGTCTGGATATGCACCAGGGTAGCTGGCTGCAGGAGCTGATTCGTTACCGCCTGCAAAGATCGCAAGACCGCCCTCGATTACACCGTCAGGAGAGCCTGCGTTGTGGATGAAGTAGTCAAGTGCGTTCTTCTCAAGAACGTTGTAGTACTCCCACTCCTCGTCTGTCGAGTACTGAGGAGTCCACTCATATGGGTTTGCTGCGCCTGAGATATAGCCCCAGCTGCACTGGAGGATCACAGCGCCGTTGTCGGCAGCATACTTGATGGCACGCACCTCTTCGAGGACTGTGCCGGCATATGCTCCGGCGAAGATCTGGCATGACATGATCTTCACACCGGCGTCAGTGCCGTTTCCACCGGCAATAGAACTGATACCAAGACCGTTGTTGTTGGTAGCGGCGATAACACCGGCAACGTGGCTGCCGTGTCCTGTGTCGTACACGCTGTCTGTTGTGATCACACCTGTCTTCTGAACGAAGTTGTAGCCGTGGAGGTCACCTGTGTAACCGTTGCCGTCATTGTCCTCGTGCGATCCGTAGATCTCACCTTCATTTACCCACATGCTGGCCTTGAGGTCAGGGTGAGTCACTGCCACACCCTCGTCCAACACTGCAACGATGATCGAAGGGTCACCTGTGCAGGCAAGTTCGTTCCAAGCCTTTTCGACCTGAACGTCAGCGCCCTTGACGAACTTTGTAGGAGCAAGGTCACCGTTGTTTACAAGGTGCCACTGATATCCGAGAAGCGGATCGTCGAACGACGAAGGGGCAGCCTTTGTTGTAAGCTGGCGGACCATGTCCATTGTGAGAGGTGTAGCCTTCTTGTCAGAGGCTCTCTTGAGAGTGCGGTTGAACTCGACGCGGTTCACTTCGCCAAGCTTGGCAAGGTCCGAAGCGACTTTCTCTACGTCGAACTCAGGATTGAACTCCACAACATACCAAAGGTGGAGGCCATTCTCACGTGCTTTTTCCTCTGAGCGTGGATCCACTGGGAAGACTCTTTCGATGTTGTAGCCATCGACAAGTGCAAGGATCTCATCAACGCTGAGCACACCGCTCTTTGTCACACCTGCCTGCTCCAGCACATCAGCCACACGTGCATCGAAACGCACGAGGAGCTGACCTGGAACGGCATCAGTCACACTGAGCTGCGGCTGCTCAGGCATCGGAGCCTCTACCGGCGCATCGATCGCGCAGGAAGCCAACCCTAATACAAGGGATGCAGCGGCAAAATATATTTTAGCTCTGATATTCATTAGTTTGCATTTGTATTGTTAGGGTTATACTTCTTGTTCTGGTAGAGCTGATAGTACTCATCGAGGCTTGTAGGCTCGTTGCTGAATCCTGCATTTCTTCCGTCTCTTGTCTTACCCTCCTGTGAGAAGATGAGCGAGTATGGAGCCCAGATGTCAAGCTTAGGATGCTTGAGGATCCACTCTGGAAGGCGTCCGGTGAAACGGTTGAAGTTGATTGCGAAGAACTTTGCGTTAGGGAGCACCTTAGGCACGTTCTGAAGCTCTGCAGGGAGTTCTGTAAGGCCTGTTGCGAGAGAGTCCTTCAACTCTTCGAATGTCCATGTAGGGAGGCCCTCGTCTGTCATCTCAGGAAGTTCTCCCTGGAGATAGTTCACTGAAAGTCTAAGTGTGTCGAGGTTGTCCCACTTGAGGATATTCTTGAATGCCTTCATACCCTTGTCTGTGTTGAGGTCATCATTGATGAAGCCTCCGACATTTTCTCTTGTGTCGTTGCTGAGGTCATACACAGTATAACGCTGGTTTGCGTTCATCACAAGAGAGTGCAGATTAGGGAAATTCTCCTGAGTGAGGATCTCAGGAATCTCCTGGAAACAGTTTGAACTGAGATCAAGATACTCAAGGTTCTTGAGGTTCACGAAATCAGGATGCAACTCTGTAAGACCGTACGCACCGATTGTAAGCCTCTTGAGGTTTGTCAGTTTGGTGATGTGCTCACCTGTGCTCAGACTGCGGAGGAAGTGGTTTGCGTTTGAGTAGATCGCAATCTCTTCTGCTGCAGTGAGATACTGGATCTCGAACGGAATAACCTCCTGAGTCTTGAACATGAAGAACTGCACATATTTCACACGTCCCTTGTCAGGGCCTTCCTTCCAGAGTTTCACATTCGACCAGTACTCCATCTTTTCTGAAGACTCGAACTCTGTGAACATGCCAAGAGCACGGCTCACTGCGAGGATTGCAAGCGAGTCACCGGCAGCTGTGTTCTCAGGAATAGGGAGAGCAGCCTTCTGAACCACCTTGAGTCCGTCATGCTTTGCCATCTGGACATCTTCCTTAGGCTGGAACACCACGTCTGCGATACGCTCTACGTCACGTGAGTTGACTCTCCAGTCAAAACGCACAACTGCCTCACGCGGACGTGAGCCTCTGTCGAGGTTGAGTGCTGACTTCTTGTATGAAAGCCAGCTTGAAGTTCCCTCAGGAAGCACAACGTCAAAGTCTACATTAGTCTTCACCTTCACCTCGAAGTGACGGTCATTATATGCTGCGTAGTCCTCGATATCCTTGCGCACCTCCTTGAGTGTGAGCTGATAGTCGAAGCCGTTCTGCACCACTTCGAAGTCCATCTTGTCGTCCGAGTTGTCAAGGCTCTGGATACGCACAACGCCTGTACGCTGATCGAAAGCAAGAGTCGAGTCTACCTTGATGCTGCATGCCTGGCTGCCGCGTCCGTTTGCCGGCGACACTGAAATCCATGGCGACTCTGTCATAGCCACCCAGCTGCCTGCTGCAGAGACGTTGAATGTCCTTTCGCCACCTTCTGCACCTACAGCGATTGTCTTCTCATCGACATTGAATTCCACGAGAGGGTTCTGCTTACATGCCACTACTGCCACCAACGCTGCAGCTATAATAAAAATCTTAGTCATTTTCATATTCATATCCTCCAGCATTAGTTCAACAATATATCACAGTTCAAGATGTTCTGCGTCTTATCATAGATGAGGATGTAGGCACCCTGCTGGATAGCGTAGCAGATGTCAGAAGCATCGAAGACGATGTTCGGGTTGTCACTGATGTCAAGGTAGTAGCAGATTGTAGAGATTGTGTCCTGGATCTTTCCGAAGTTGTTTGATCCGAGGTACAGTCCTCTCAAGCCTCTGTGCTGGTAGATTCCCTCCGGCCAGTCTGACAGACATCTTGCACCCTCTGCATCTCTCTGTGCACGAAGTGCGAAGACGGTGAGATACTGGCTGTCAAGCGGCTCCCATGGGAACTCCTTGAATCTGTTGAATGAAAGTTCCACTCCATAGAGATATGGAAGGTTGCCCGCATGCATCTCCCAAGGAAGATCGCTCAGGTCGTTGTAGGAAAGGTCGAGCGAAGTGAGGTAGATCGAGTTCTCATATACGAAAGCCTCGCCCGGCACCTCAACGAGATTACAGCCGCGGAGGTTCATGAACATCACGATCGAGTTTGACTTAGCGAACTCCACAGGGTACTTTGTGAGTGTAGAGTTGTTTGCAAGGTTCAAAGTCTCTACGTTGATTCCCTTGAAGTTCTCGCCGTTCTGCACAGAAGAGATCTGGTTGTATGAGAAGTCCACTGTCACGATTGTGTAGATAGACTTTGCAGAGAAGATGTCAGGGAACTCTGTGAGTCTGTTGTTTCTTGCGGAGAAGTTCTCGGCGTCCTCCATGAAGCAGAAGATGCCGTTCTCATCCACAGGGAACTCAGTGAGTCTGTTGTTGTCGAGATAGAGCTGAACAGGCTTAATGTCGTTGCCCCATGCCTCCTCGATTGTGTGGATGTTGTTTGAAGTGAAGTCGAGAAGACCGATCTTCTTCATGTTCTTGATCTCCTTTGGAAGGACCTCAAGCTTGTTGCCAAGGTAGTAGAGGATCTGAATCTTCTCCTTTGAAGGACCTGTTGCAAGGGCCTTGAGACCCTTGAGAGCCTCTTCAGCGCTCCACTGTGGGTTGCATGCAAGGTTTGCAGAAACGAGTTCAGGAAGCTTTGCAAGCGCCATTGGGAACTCCTTCATATCAGGACAGTTGTACACCTCGATATCTGTAAGTGATGTGAGGTTTGCCATCTCCATAGGGAGAGTAGTGATCTTGCTGTTTGCAATGAAGAGCTGTTCAAGCTTTGTGAGCTTGCCGAACTCGGCTGGGAGGCTGAGGAGTCCGTTTGTCACCTTGCCTGCAGACATGTCCATAGGCTTGATGAGCGAGCGGCCTGTTCCTCTCTCGATGATCTGCGACTCATTCATTGTATTATAGTAATCCATTCCTGCAGTGTGCTTGCCGTTCTCAGCCAATGCGCGTGCAATCGGCTCAGACACAGGTGTAGCAGGATGAAGAACGCTCATGTACTGCTTGTGTCTGTCAAGACGGTTTCTTGAACCTGCACCAGGCTGAGCGTTAGGATCATACTGCGAGAGGTTGCTGTCGTTGTGCGAACCGAGGTAAAGTTCAACGAGCTCAGTGAGCTGACCGATTGCAGCAGGCATGTGGCCATAGAAGCCATAGCCGCTGAAGTTGATCATAGCTACACGGCCGTTTGCGTGGAGCGAAACGCCTGGCTGGTCACCCCAAAGATCAGGGTCCTTGTTGAAGTCCCAGTTTGAACCTACGGGATAGTCCTCACCGTTGTAGTACCACTCCTCACCGTGGAGAGCCTTCCAGATCTCGTAGAGTGCATAGTAGTCCTTGATGTATTCATCAGACTCATAAAGCTTTACAGGGACGTTGGCCTCTGTGGTCCTGTTGTCTGAAACGACGAACTGAGCCTTTACTCTAGCGTTCAACTCGATGAGGCTCTTGCCCTCGTCGTAGACTGCATACTCCTCGATGGTGTAGTTTCCGGCTCTGAGGGAAAGCAGGGTGTCGCAAAGCATTGTAGACACCTGGTAGCCGTCCTCAACGTCGTCAGTCTCGTCGAAATGGATAGAGAACTCCGCTTTGAGGTCCTCAAACTCGGTCTTCACACCGTCTTCAGATCTTACTGTGATGTCGATTGTCTCGATCTCGTCGAAAGTGTACGGACGCACTGGAGCCTTTGTGGCAGGATTGTTCTGGAAATCAGACATATCCTTCACAAGTGTGAATCTTACCTTACCACGCTCGACAACATTTGCGAGAAGGTCATGGGTAGTCAGACCGCCGGCAACCACATCGAATGATGTGAATCCTGCGCCTGGCGTGCCCTCATACACGACCTGGTCCATCTTGTTGTAGAGAGCGAAAGTCAGGACTTCATATGATCCTGCAAGAAGCTTGAGCTTGTCACTTCTCACACCGAACTCGGCAGCATCGTCATTGGCAGCGCCAGCGACAAGAGTCTGCGAGATCTGGTTGCCTTCAAAGTCAAGCACAACCTGGATCTTGGCCACATCTTTCAGATACTCCAGCTGGTTCTCAGCCTTCGTAGCCTCGTATGAAGCCTCCTTGTACAGTTTGAACTGTACATATCCATAGGTCTGCTCACGGTAGTCAGGCTCCTGCTCCTTGAGGCAGGACACCAGCGCCACCGCGGCCAGCACCATCAGGATAATATTACGTAAATATCTCATATACAATATTTTTATTCCGAAGATTAACGTGCGTCAAATGTACATACGAGGACAAGGATAGTCTCATCCGAACCGTTTGTGAAGATGATGTTTCCGCGCATGTATTCCTTGCCGTCAGGGAGCATATAGATAGTCACACCGCCGTCGATAAGCGCTACACCACCGAGGACTCCGTTGACGAATGTCTCATCGTACTTGGTCTCGTTCACGCTGAAGTTGTGACGGAGCTGATATGGATTGACTGTGTGCTTCTTCACTGAAGCAGGGATAGAGATTGTCATCGGCATGTTCTCCATTGTATATCTGAGGTGATATACAAGCGCATTGCCCTCTCTATATCTCGCGAACTCAGGGTTGTCGAATACATCCTCAAGTGTCGCACCTACCATCGGTGCGTACATCTCGCTCTCGCCGATGAACCTCACGTCCACTACATCCTCGATAACCTCCTCAGGATCGAATGTACACTTGATAACTGCGAGTACGTTATCAGTAGCGCCATAGAACACCACATAGCCCTCAGCTGCTGCCTCAGAAACCATGTCGATCACACCGCCGAGCATGTCCTCGTCAAGGGTAACTGTGAGGAAGAAGTCCTCAGAAGCAGTCATATCCTGCTGCGATGCATCGAACACCTTATATGAAGTCACCGGAGAAGTGAACATCATGCGGGCCTCGTCGCGCGCATATTCATTTGTATATACAAGTTCGTATGCATATCTTGACTGACCGAACATTGTCTTGAGAGCCTCATCCTCAGAAACTGTGAATGTAGCTCCTGCAGTCGCCATTGCAGATGGGTTTGAAAGCATTGCAACGAACTCCTGGTCGCTTGAAAGCTGTGTCACAGGGATCATGTACTGTGCATAGTCTGCCTTGACGCCGTTTGCATCGAAGAGTTCAGACGCTGAGACTGTCACTGTCGGAGGAAGGAAGAAGAGGGCTGCATAACGGTTGTCACCCTCGTTCAATGAAGCAGAAACGCTGAATGCTCTCTCCTGAAGCACCTCTGCGCCCTCTGTTGTGTCATAGTCGCTCACTGAAAGTGTAAGCCATGACGGAGCAGTTGCGCTGTATGCGTCGCCATCCTTGCTGACAGCAAGAACGCGTGCAGCCTGTGCACCTGAAATATATCCTGTAGCAGGACCCTCGATGAATCCTGTAGTTACTCTGAACTGACCTGCATAGTTGAACTCAAGCTCTGAGATGCTCATGTCCATCTTGTAAGAGAAGATGTCCTTGCAGCCTGGGATGCTGATCGCGTACTCCTTGATGAGCTTGTCACCTGAAAGGAACTGCACCTTGCCCTCTGCCGGATCCAAAGGATACTTTGAAGGCACGCCCATGATGTTGAGTGCGTTCTCGCCTGTTCCGATCTCAGGAACGTCGATGCTTGCCCACTCCGGTGTCTTTACTGTCCAGTTGCAGTTTGCATCCACCATTACAGGAAGTCTGAAGTCAGAACCTGTCCATACGAGTTCAAGGCTCTCAGCCTCAGTCTCGCTGTAGAGGTAGCCGCTTCCGTCTTCCTTGAACTGGATCTCACCGTCTGCAACAACTGCAGCATAGAGTGTGAGTGTCTTCTCCTTTGCGCTGCGTACGAGCTTTGCGATGACCTTCTCCTGACCACCCATCTTGAGGGTGACGTCGCAAGTGCGGTCTACATCAAACTCCTCTGTAGTGGATACGCCGATTGTAACCACCTGGTCACCGGCCTTTCCTGAAAGTTTATAAAGCTTGAATGATCCGTCCTGGATCCAGAACCACTGGATAGAGTTCTGCGGAACTGTGAGTTCCCAATCCTGGTTTGCATTGAAGCTGAGGGCCAACTCCTGGCCTGGAGCCACGTTGTACTCCTTAGTCTCTGGGAATGAAGCCTCCGGCTTTTCAACAGGTTTGTCCTGCTGACATGCTGCAACAGCGAAAGATGCAGCGATAATAAATGCTTTAAATATGTTTTTCATGATTTAAATCCTCCTGTTTTACATGCCTTCTCTCTTGAGACGCTCAGCCTCTTCGTCTGATATCCACTCCATGATGTTGTAGAAATGTCCTACTGTTCCGACAGGTTCGCCGAAGTTCTCGACGTACATTTCTGTCCAGATATAGAGGTAGTTTCCGCATGGGTAGAATACCGAGTCGTAGTAAGAACTGTTGGTCACAAGAATCCTGTTGTCGCCGTGTGCTGTTCCGAAGAATGATCCTTCGTCTGAAGCCACCTGATCTCTGTCCATAGTCACAAGCGGCAGCATCGGATCGCTGGCGTTGAACGTCATTGTCACGTCGTAGCCGTCGTTGAGCCAGTTGCGGCAGATGATCATGTTATCCTGTGTAGGATGTTTCTCTGTGTAGACAAGTTTCTGGTATGCTCCTGTAGGACTATAATTATAAAGGAACATAGATGTGAGCACGCAGTAGCCTGTGAAGTTGTTGATGTCGAAAGGACAGCTCTTCATCAGGACAGCCTTTGTGTTCTTTCCGTAGAGAGGCATCTCGAGTCTGCTGTCCATCACAAGGCTGAGCTCGAATCCGAGAGAATCTGTAGCCTCAATGTTGTCATAGTAGCCATGCACCTTCACATCAGCGCGAAGTTCACCGGCTTTGATTGTCACTGTGTTGGACTCGAGACGGTAGTGTACGTTCTCGATGGCATTGTTACCCTTGTCGATGATCTCGACACCGAATGTACGGTCGTAGTCCCTTGCCACTGTGGAAACCACAGGGATGCTGAACCACTCGACATCCTTCTGTACAGGATATGTCGCCAAGGTGTCGGCAAACATCACATACTCCTTGTCTGAATATGTGACGTATCTCTCGTGGCAGCCTGTCAAAGCAGAAACCGCCGCAAAGAGCATTGTAATGTATATAACTGTCTTCTTCATACTACCTGTTGCTTTCGTTTGGCTGGATCTGTGATCCCGGTGAAACAATTTCGTGGTTTGGAATAGGCCAAACGAACAATGGATTGCCGGCCTCTATCTTGAGCGAGCTGCCTTCAGACTGAGAATGTGTCTGAGGTGTACGTTCGAAGCCCATACCCCAGCGCTTGAGGTCATGCAGACGGAATCCCTCCATGTAAAGTTCGCGCACGCGCTCGTCAGAAATGGTCTGTAGCCAGTTGCCAGAGTTTACAGAGACAGATCCGCCGCTTGTGAATCTTGCCTGACGGAGTGTCGAAAGATCTGACGAAGCAGACGCATATGCACCCTTCCGGCAATATGCCTCAGCACGGATAAGGTACTGCTCGGCAAGACGAAGCGGCTTAGGCATGTTGACATGGTAGATCATGTTTGCCATAAGCGACTCGTTGCCATAGTACTTTACAAGAAGCGGCCATGTAAGCTGGTGAGAGTATCCTGTCTGAAGTGTCGCGAAGTATGCATCGTATCTTGCATCGCCTGATGTGTAGAGGTCGAGAACCCACTGCGCAGGCACATAATCAGGATAATAATAGTAATAGTCTGTAGTGAAGTTCAGGAAGATCGACCCCTGGGCTCCGCCGTAAGATGTCTGGGTGTAACCGATTCTCCAGATGTCCTCATATGAAGCGTCGTTGCTCCAGAGATACTGAAGGAATGTCTGGCTTGAAGTTGCATAGCTGCGGCATGATGCAAGAGCGAATGCACCTGACTCGATAAGGACAGTAGACTCGGAAATTGCCTTGTCCCAATCCTGCATGTAGAGGGCCACACGTGCGTGGATGGCATGAGCGGCAGCATGCGTGAAATATGGAGAATCGTAGTAGTTGTAGTCCTCATCAAGAAGCGACTCAGCCTTCTCGAGGTCAGAGATCACGAACTGATATGAATCATAGAGGCTTGCACGCTTTGCTGGCTTCTCGCCGAAATATGTGTCTGCAAGCACGACTCCAAGTTCGTTTTCAGCGGTTGCAGGGTCATAAGCCTTGCAGAAGCACTTGATGAGCTCCGAGTATGCAAGGGCACGTGCGCAGTACACCTCACCGGTGTAGTATTCCAATGTCTCGATTGAATCGGCATCAGTCAAGGAGTTGCGGAGAGCATCCACCTGATCAAGGAAGAAGTTGCATCGTCCGATGACTCTGTAGAGTGCAGCGTATACAGACTCGACCTCTGAGTTTGTGGAACGGATGTCCCACTGCCAGATGTTTCCGAGAGTGTTCGAGTTACCCTGTACAGCGTACACCAGGTCAGACTGCACGTCCGGACACAATGTGAGGTAGCCGCTGTAGAGGCCGCTGCTCATGTATGCTGTGTAGATGCCGGTCAGCACCTGCTCAGCACCGTTGAGCGTCTTCATGCTTTCTGTCTCGGGGATGTAGTCGCCCGGAGTCTTTTCAAGACATGAAGAAAGTCCCAGAGCAAGAGCCGCCACGGCAATCACTCTGACAATGTTCATATATATATTCTTCATCATAAGCATTCGTTAAAACATTATATCAAGGCCGAAAGTGAACTGACGCGACATAGGGTACTGAGCCGCATAGACGTTTGCAACACCCTCTGGATCAAGGCCTGAGAAGTTGGTGAATGTCAAGAGGTTCTGGCCCTGGGCGTAGACTCTGAGGCTTCTGATGAAGCCGGTCTTCTTAAGCAGACCTGAAGGGATCGAGTAAGCGACCATGAGGTTCTTCAGGCGAAGGAACGATGCGTCCTCGAGGAGTCTGCTGTCAAACTCGGTGTACTCGCCGTGACGTGGGATGTCAGTGATGTCACCTGGATTCTTCCAGCGGTTGAGGAGTCTGCTTGACTGGTTGTATGTCATGAAACGTCCGTTTGACTCGTCGAAATAGCGGTCGTTGTTGATCATCCAGCGGTCACCCACCCAGCTGAACTGAGCGCTGAGGCTGAGGCCCTTCCATGAAACGTTTGTTCCGAATCCGCCCTGCCATGGAGCATGGTAAGTCTTGCCGATCATGACCTTGTCTTCGTCACGAAGCTCATTTGTGATGTTGCCGTCCTTGTCATACCAGAGAGCGTCTCCGTTTGCAGGGTTGACGCCTGCATAGCGGTTGATGTAGAACTCTCCTACAGGATGTCCGACAACAAGTTTGGTGCTGGTGTTCGATGTCTCATACTCGTCAACACCGTTGTAAAGCTCTGTAAGCCTGTTGTGGTTGTAACCTACGTTGGCATTCACAGACCAGAGGAAATCCTGACACTGAAGCAATGCAGCATTGACATTGAGTTCAACTCCCCTATTGACCATAGCACCCACGTTTGACCACTTGTAGCCATAGCCGTTTGACTGTGAGTAAGCCAAAGGAACGGACATGAGCATGTCGGTAGTCTTCTTGTTGTAGAACTCGAGATCGACATTGAGTCTGCTCCAGAATCCGAGGTGGAATGCGAGGTTGGTTGTCCATGTGTTCTCCCATGTGAGGTTCTCGTTACCTGGCTGGATAGGAGCCACGCCTGCATCTCCGACATAGTCAGATCCTCCTCCTACGAGCGCAAGGTGCTCATAATTAGGAATTTCTGAGTTACCTGATGTACCTGAGCTGAATGCCACCTGACCAAGAGTGAGCCAGTCGCGCGCCGATGCCATGAAGTCTTCGTTTCTCATGTTCCACATGAATCCGACAGCACCGAACACTCCCCAACGGTTGTTCTTACCGAAACGTGAAGAGCCGTCAGTACGGAGAGACACCTCGCCATAGTAACGGTCTGCAAAGTTGTACTCGCCACGGCCGAAGAATGAGACGCGTGAGTAGTCTGAATCTGATGTGCTTGTCCATGAAGTCGCACGTGTACCTGTAGAAAGGTCAGTCAGAAGATTGTTGTTCTGGCCTGCTGTGCTTACGCTGAATGCCTCAACGTGGTAGTCCTGCCACTCGTGACCGAGGAGGAAATTGAAGTCATGGATATTATCGATGTCGAAACGATAGGTCAATGTGTTTGACAGCTGGAGGTTGAGACCGTCGCTTGAACTTCTTGCAGCGCTACCCTCGCCCTGGTTTGGAGCGTAGTCAGGGAATGACTGGCTGAAACCTGTAGTATGCGAAAGGTCCACACCGAACTGCGACTTGAACACAAGGTTCTTATACAGGTTCAGCTCCGCAAAGACTGTAGAGAAGAACTTGTACTTCTTGTAGGCTACAGGGTTGTTCTCAAGCCACTCGAGCGGGTTCTGGCCCGAACCGGTCCATGTGCCGTCGTTGATAGAGGCAAGCGAGCCGTCCTGCTTGTATGGGTTCCAGTACGGGAGCATGAATCGTGCTGCCGAGATCGGAGTCACAAGAGTGTAGGCTCCCTCGTCTGCCTGAGCGATGTCCTGGTAGTTGAACATTGTGTTTGTACCCATCTTCAGCCACTTGGCCATCTGCTGCTCGAAGTTGAAACGCATAGAGTAGCGGGTGAACTGCGATCCCGGTGCAATACCCTCCTGGTCGTAGTATCCGCCGGAGAAGTAGTAGTTTGTAGTCTCAGTTGCACCTGACACCGAAAGTTCGTGGCTCTGAAGCATAGCAGAGTCGTTGAAGACAGCCTCCATCCAGTTCACGTCTGTGAGCGCGAGGTAGTTATAGTTCTGTCCTGCTGTGAGTCCGAGTTCCTTCTCATACTGGATACGCTCCGCTGTGTTCATCAGATCCCAGTTGCCGTGTGCGATTGCCGACCATCCCATCTGCATGCGATAGTTCACATTCGGCTGAGACATGTTGCGTCCGCGCTTTGTTGTGATCACAATCACACCGTTGGCGGCACGTGCACCATAGATCGATGTCGATGACGCATCCTTGAGCACAGACATGCTCTCGATGTCGGCCGGATTGATCGTGTTGAAGTCCGATGCCGAAATAGCCACACCGTCAAGGATGTACAGAGGTGCTGTTCCTGAGTTGATGGAGTTTGTACCTCTGATGGTCATTGTTGCCGAAGAGCTCGGCTCACCTGTGCTTGAAAGCACGGTAAGACCTGCCACCTGTCCCTGAAGAGCCTGATCGAAGGCTGCAGTAGGTGTGCTCTCGAGCTTCTCCGACTTCACTGTCGAAACCGATCCTGCCACTGTTCCCTTCTTTCTCACACCATATGCGATGACGACAACATCGTCGAGCTGGAGGCTCTCCGGATGCATCACCACATTGTGAGTAAATTCAGCGACAGCCGGCACGATCACCTTCGCATCTTCATAACCGATGCTGGAGAAAACGACCTCTGTTCCGGCCTGGACCATGATGACATAATCACCGTCAAGCGATGTCACGACACCGTTGCCAGGACCAGCAACCACACCTACTCCCATCATCGGCAATCCGTCCTCTGCGGAGGTCACCACTCCACTCACTTTCACAACTGACTGTGCATGAGCAGAATACGCCACCGAAAACACGGAAAGGACGATGGAAATAATCGTTGATTTAATATTTCTCATTCTGTGTTGATTTATTTTCCTTGCAAAAAGGCGCAAAGATATTGATTTCTAGCGCAAAATGCAATTTTAAATCAAAGCAGAGAGGCATTTATTTATGCTTCACAAGCGTCATCGAATAGCCCGAAGAAGCTGCATTGACGGCACATTTGTAGGTCACGTCATCCTGCAGGTGATAATACCCGATCTGGTCCTCCTCCCATCGGACATAGTAGGGATAAAGTTCAGCCCCCTTCTCACCTTCTACAAGCAGCTTCACATCAATGTCCATCTCGACCGGATGTGCCCTATGCATGTATGCATTCGCACCAAGCGGTCTGTCGGAGTCCTTGTAGGAATTTGCGTACACATCATCCATGGCCGTCTTCAGCTGCCCATCGTCTGCCCAGACGAACTGACCTCCCAAACGCAGAGGCACACCTGACACCTCATGAGCAAGATCGACATAGCAGTAGTTCTCCTGTGCGGACGACCATGTGCCGTTCGGATAGGTCTTCACATATCCGGTCACAGTCCCTTCGTATGCGAATGTCAATGTCAGGCCATACTGGCTTCCCATGCCTGCGTAGGTACAGACCGAAAGCCGGTCATAACCGGAAGCATACATCAGTTCCACACAAGTGAGTCCGTCCTCCTCATACCGTTGACACATACGGTCCAAGGCCAATGGCGAAACCTTAGGATAATCATACGCCCATTTACCTGAAGATGAGACAAATACACCGTCACTATAAAGGTTGGCTCCCCTATAGTTCCAGGAGTCCTGGCTATAGTAGATATAGTCGTAAGTTCCCGAGCCGTCGCTGACCTTGTCATACAGCACAAGATCATCCTTGAACATAGGGCGCCCTGCCATAGTCACATCCACCATATGCATCATCTGCCCGGCCCCTTTGCGGCCATATGCGATTGCCTTTCGGATGTCACTCGTGGATATTCCCGTCAGAGGAAACGCGAGTTTGCTTCCGAGGTTCAAAGCCTCGTCACCCATGCTGTTCCTCTCACTGTGGAAACCGGCAGACGACCCGTAAAACGGAGGATCTCCGTTGTAATGTGCACCAGTCATGTATGGGATCTGGTCAAGCTGAAGATTATTCTCCACATAATCGGAATCCACCGGGCCGGCAGCCAGATTTGTAGACACAAGCTGCCACACACTTACGTCCAGAGGCAGATTGGACATGTTCATCACAGTCATCGACAATTGGGTGTCATGATAGCCGGCCCATCCGTTGTCGACCAGTTCCAGTTCGACAGGACGTATGCCCAGGTCCATCTGGAATTCTGAGGATATAGACCAGTTGGCCTCCGAAGCCTTCAGACGAAGCTTTTTCTCCCTGGCGTAGATTTCCGTCAGGAGGATATTCCCGCCGTGGTCGGTGCCGTCATTGAGGCAGGACACAGTCAGCGACGCTGCAGCGCTGCCCGGCTTTCCGGGAATCAATGCAAATGATCCCCTCACGGCCGGCACGGAATCGCTTGATATTCCCGAGCCTCCCGAACCTCCCGAAGCACTCGTACCATTCGAAGCACTCGAAGCGTATGCCCCATCATACCGCAGACGGAAAAGGCTGTTGTCAAACCCATAGGCATTGCAGCCGTTGAGATTGCGGCCATCCTTGTCCACGAAATACACATATAATTTCTGGAAACTTCCATTCACCTCACATTCAGGCACATAGGTCAGCGTCTCGACAGGATCCTCGTCAAGCCACGTGGCATACTCTGTAACGGCCATTCCAGGGACATTTACCGTCACCGCACTCTCCAGCACTCCCACAGGAGCGCCATCAGGCGAATAAAGACACAGTTTTCCCGACACGGGCTCCTCACAGAGGATCTCTACATTCAAAAGGCAGCCTTGCGCACTGAGGTTTGTGCATTTCAATCCGGGACTGATCTGCCCGGAACTGACAAACTCAAGACTGCATCCAAGCACGTCTGCGTCGATATACTCCAGAAGTTCATCCGATAGTTCCACCTGGTACTTGACCATCTCTCCCACATATAGTTCCGACATCCCATGCATTCCCTGAACCACTGTTCCACGCGCATAGCCTTCCATGACATAAACGTCGGCATCAACCTTCCATGAGACAGCTTTCAGGCCATCATCTGTAAGCGACAATTTCACATTGATGCAAGCGTTTCCCGGCACATCAAAACTGGTGCAGTCGTCCAGTCCGGCATATATGCGGTAACTGACGTCTCCACCTAAGAGCCCGGTCCCATCGAAAGCACACAATATCTCCAGATAAGTACACACATCCTGCTTCCCTTCAATCATGGAAGGCTCTTTCAGGAAAGGGTCGTCATTATCTGGCAAAAGCACGCCCTGACAGTTCTCCAAGGCATAGAAAACCACCTC
>JAFZEP010000135.1 GCA_017560625.1 Bacteroidales bacterium | reverse complement strand
TAGCGCTCGAACAAAGCCCTGATGTTCTGCTCGCTCTCTCCCACCCAGCACGACTTGATGCGAGCAACATCCACTGCCAACACATCACGACCTGTCATACGCGCTAACTGATTGACTGTCTCACTCTTACCGACACCAGGCGCCCCATAGAAAAGCGCCGCAAAACCCTTGCGCATCCCGTTTTCACTAAGACGCTCAGTGACCAGCTTGAACTGCTCCGGACGAAGCAGGTCAGCGAGTCTGTCGATCTGAGCCTGAATGCTCTTCGGATAGTAAAGCTTCTTCGGAGCAAATGTCTCAAACGAAGTCAGAACCCTGTCCTGCTGGCTCTTCTGGTCCACCACGTCCATATCAGGGAAAAGAGCCTCCTTCGCCTCATTTGTAAGGTTGTAGAAGTCAGGATCCCTCACTCCGTCATCACCTTTAGGCTTGAGTATCTTATTGACAATCAATGCAGAAGTGCCGTTCTTCAAGGTCTTCTGAAGGCGTCTCACATGGCTTTTTGAAGGAAAGAACTCCTCCCAGTCATGCGTTCCGATGTTGTCGTCATCCTCATTTATAAGCCTGTTGGCAAACACATTGACGAGCATGAGATCCGGCGCATTAAGGTTGTACTCCTTGATGACCTTGCAGTAAGGAAGATGCATATTGTTGTTGATCAACTGCACCAAACTTTCAAAACGTGCATGGAAAGGGATATCCTCCTCGTCGAAGAGTTCGCCGAGTCGGTCAAAGAAATCGTCTACAGAAAGGTTGCAGATCGGCTTCGGAACGACAGGTTTGTTGAGTCTGATGCTGTTGATCACCTCAAACGGCACCTTGTAATACTTTTCTTCCCTGTTGCTCTCGTTGCATCTGATATATCCCTTCTTGACGAGGCTGTCAGCAGTTGTGATCATAGATATGATGCGGATGTTGGACACATTGATCATATCTGCGATCGAACTGATCCAGATGCGGTTTGAAGAGCTCTTCTCGAAGAAGAACGCAAGAAGCATCGCCTCCTCCACCGAAAGTCCCAGCTTTTTTGAAAGGAAAGCAAGGCTGTCGGCAGCCTGTGTAAAAAACGCCGTATCGATGCCGTGCCTCTTGGCCAATTCCACAATCTCTTCCATAGCTGATAAAATTGTCATCTCGTTCTTCTTCATAGTATCCATATTTTATTATTCAACATTGCAAATTTATGAGGCTCTTGTGCCAAAGGGCTACACATGACCAAGTCTTCGGATCAAACCGGAAATGTAGTACACAAAGGCATATCCAATTGTTACCGAATTTTGATTAATTTCGCTGAAAAGTTTCTAGAAATGAAAATTCTCTGGCTTGATATAAACAGTTCATATTCCCACTCGTCAGTGGCCCTGCCGGCCATTCATGCGCAAGTGTGCGGCAGGCCTGAATTCTGCGCCGAAGGCTGTGATAAAGACAGTGATGAGGCTGACGGCAGCAGGCACTCGGACTGGGAGTGGTGCGTTGTGCGAGGAACGATCAATGACAATCCGGGAGCATTGGCCTCGGCTGTTGCGAAGGAGATGCCGGATGTGATCGCCGCAACCTTCTGGCTTTTCACCCATCAGATGCAGATAGAGGTGCTGTCACGTGCCGTGCAACTACTTGACGATGTGAAAGTTGTGTGCGGAGGTCCGGAATTCCTGGGCGACAATGAAGATTTTCTCAGAAGTCATCCGTTTGTGACTGCCATCATCCGTGGCGAGGGAGAAGAGGCGCTTCCTAAATGGCTTGAGGCCATTGACGATCAGAAGGCATGGTCGGAGATTCAGGGATTGTGCTGGATGGAGCATGATCGCGATGAAGCGACCGTCATCCTGTCAAAAAAAGAGAGTGCCAGCCGATACAGAGACAACGGCATAGGCAGGGTGACAGATTTCTCAGGCCTCAGATATCCGGAAGAAAGTCCGTTCTTCAAGTGGGACAAACCGTTCGTGCAGATGGAGACGACCAGAGGCTGCTTCAACACATGTGCATTCTGCGTGAGCGGCGGCGAGAAACCGGTCAGATACCAGAGTCTGGAGCAGGTGCAGGCGCGCCTGGAAAACATATGCGCCCACGGCATCAAGGACATCAGAGTCCTGGACAGGACATTCAACTACGACACAGCACGCGCATGCAGCATGCTGGACATATTCACACAGTATGACGGCCGCATGAGATTCCACCTTGAGATCCATCCGTCTCTGCTTTCGGAAACATTGAAGGCCAAGCTTGCCACTCTGCCTAAGGGACTTCTGCACCTGGAGGCAGGCATCCAGAGCCTCAACGCCACAGTGCTGGAGGAAAGCGGACGCAAAGGCAGCCTGAAGTCATCCCTTGAAGGCCTCGAATTCCTCTGCTCGCTGGACAACCTCGAAACCCACGCCGACCTCATCGCCGGTCTGCCTTCATACACACTCGAGATGCTCTGCGAAGACATTGCCCGCCTTGCTGAAATCGGCGTAGACGAACTGCAGGTCGAGTCGCTAAAGGTTCTTCCGGGCACACAGATGCGCATGAACGCAAAAGAAAAGGGGCTCCGCTACTCCCCTCTGCCGCCATATGAGATAATGCAGACTCCCGCCATGACACCGGATGACCTGCAGAAGGCCATGCAGGTGTCACGAATGATAGATTTCTACTACAATGCTCCAAACTGGCAGCAGGTCATCAGAAAGCTGATCACCGGCAACAGGAATTTCATCATGCAGTTCACTCAGCACCTGAGCGACATCATGGTTCTGGACTCCCCTCTCAGCCAGGAAAGGCGCGGCGTAATTCTCTACAACTACTGTAAAGAGCATCATCCACAGCATGTTACAGACGTATCTATCGCCTGGATCGAGGCAGGATGGTCTCTCAAGAAAGAGCCGGCGGGAGACATCATCAAGATCAAAAATCTGGAAGCCTACCTTGCAGAAAATCATCTTCAGATGAGCATCAGCTACGGATGCGCAGACCCGTCACACCGCTACTACATGCTCACCACTCCCGACGGCATGTTCATTTTCGGCTACGACTCTGAGCAGCATCAACCATCTCCAGTTCTCTCGGCAATCATAACACATTGACTTACAACGAATTGATGGTTTTACGTGCCGCACTTATGCGGCACATAAAACCATCAATTTACTGAGGGCCAACTAGTTACGCTTGCCTATTCTGTTGCGAGCGGCGACGGAGCCGTGTAGACTCTTGCTGCAAGCTCTTTGTCGAGCATGTACATTCCGTACTTGTTGCCCTCTACAGCCTCGAAGCTTGCGATCATGTCCCTTGCATTCTCCTCTTCCTCTACCTGCTCGTCGATGAACCATATGAGTCGGTTCTCCGAAGCATAGTCCTTATCCTCTTTTGCAATGGTCATCAG
>JAFZEP010000134.1 GCA_017560625.1 Bacteroidales bacterium | reverse complement strand
CTACGCAGTCAAGACCGAGAGCATCAAGGTAGAAGGCGGCAAGTACGTCGCACGATACAGCCTAGCGTAACACAGACACACCAATAACAAACATACCAAAGGAAAAAGATATGAACACATTTGAAAACACAATCAAAGCGCTCCAGAATGTGAACGAGTTCTATGAGGAAGGAAAGACGCTGAACCATTGCGTATTCACCAACGGGTACTATATGCACGACAATTGCCTCATAATCGGGGCGAGGGTTGACGGGAAAAGGACAGAAACGATAGAGGTCAACACCAAGAGCTGGAAGATAATGCAGTGCAGAGGCAACCACAACCAGCCGAGCGAACATCATTCCCTCATAATTGAGGAGATGCAGAAAAATATGGGAAAATTCAGGAATGCGTTAAAAGGATAGGATATGACACACGATGAGATAAAGAAAATGATGGAGGCATACGTTGAGCAGTATGCCGACAGGTTCAAGAAGGTAGCCGCACAGGCTTATGTAGACGGCGCGATGGATGTGCTGAAGGCATTGCGCGAAAAGCTGGAGACACTATGAGCAGAAAGGTATCAATAGAGCGCACCTGCAAGGACTGTGCATTCAACGACTGCGGTGTATGCCGCAAGATTAACCTTGCAGTCAGTCCGCTTCAGTATGCATGCTCAAGGTTCATGACGAAGGCTGAGTGGGATGCATTCGTGGAGCAGAGGAAGCAGGAACGATACAGACGCGAGGAACACCGACTCAACATGCTCCTCACCGGGCTGATCATCTCGTCAACCAGCACGCAGATGCTCATGGAGTACTTTGACAAGGAGTTCACGGATGCAAGCGTGGAAAGGCAATGGAGGCAGGAGAGGAAGAAGGCGGCGAGGGAGATCATGAGGCTCTGCCAGCGCATACGCGACATCTATCAGTACAGCTTCTTCAAGGACCAGATGCAGGTGATGACGGCAAGCGGTACTCAGGCATTCGACTATGTGGCATACGACAGCCATGAGGATGACGCGCGCAGATGGACTCGGAGATTGCTGTACGACCTTGACCGAAGCTGGGGCAATGATGACACAGAGGACAAGATAGATGAATTCTACCAGTCACTCCCCGACAACAACACCTTTGATGAAAGGGATTACAGACATTTTACCACCAAGAGATGACGATATGAAGACGAAATTCTACAAGGGGCAAGTCCTCAAGAACAAGATCAGCCGAGGAATCGAGCTGGAGGAAGACAGGAAGGCGAAGGACCGTCAGGAAAATGGAGAGACATGGAGGAAGGGAGACTGAGGGCAGGACAGTGGGTTCTGCTGATGGATGTGAACTTCAGGCATGTGGCGATGGGAGAGAGACAGAAGGACACCGACATCTACTGGATAGCCAAAGGCAGACCCTTCATCAATCCGGCATACTATATGACAAAAGATGACCTTTTAAATTTACCGACGAAATGAAAGCAAGAGTAAAAGCAACGGGAGAGATATGGACATTCTCTCAGATAGATGAAATCACATTCAAGTCCGCTATCAATGGACATTTGTATTGTGCAGAGGAACTTGAATTTATTGAGGCAAGCATATTTAGCCCCGACTACTGGGAGAAGCTGAAACATCAGTATGCAGGAATGGCGATGCAGGGGATGGTTAGAACTGTTGGTCACGATAGGATGTATCCGCCAGAAAAGATGGCAATATTTGCAGTTGCTTGTGCCACCGCACTCGTAGAGAAACTTAAAGAAGAACACAATAACAATTAACAAACACAACGATGAGAACAAATAACAAATTTATTGTACGCTGCGACAGGTCGGGCGTATTCTACGGAGAGATTGAAAGCCGTAACGGAAGAGAGGTAACTATGAAGAATGTACGCCAGATATGGTGCTGGTATGGTGCAGCTGCTCTGCCGCAACTTGCTGCCGAGGGAACAACTCGACCACATGATTGCAAGTTCACGATTACACTTGAAGAGCTGACGGTGCTTGACTGCATTGAATATATCCCTTGCTCTGACAAGGCTGTTAAATCATTAGACTCGGTAAAGGAATGGAGAGCTTAGAAGATAAAATCAAGAGATTCTTGAGTGTTGGCTCTGGCTATGGCGATGGCTCTGGCGATGGCGAACTTAAGTCCTACAACCACAGGAAGGTATATTACATTGATGATGTACCTACTCTCATTGATTCGGTAAGGGGCAATGTGGCGCGTGGCTTCATGATTAACAGGGATAAGACTCTATCTGCTTGCTATGTGGTCAAGGTCGGCAATTGCTTTGCACATGGAGAAACAATGCACGCAGCTCATGCTGATGCGCTAGCAAAGCATATGCAGGATATGTCAGAAGAAGATAGGATTGCTGAGTTTATCAAAGAGCATCCAACACTTGACGCAGAGTATCCTTGCAAAGACCTGTTCAAGTGGCATAACTTTCTAACTGGTTCATGTGAGATGGGAAGACGGCAGTTTTGCCAAAGCCATGCGATCGATCTTGAATCAGATTATACTGTGCG
>JAFZEP010000133.1 GCA_017560625.1 Bacteroidales bacterium | reverse complement strand
TGCAAGGAAAGAGGGATTTAAGTATCCTCACACATACAAAGTAAATCAACCTTGAGCAGCGGAAAATTTCCGTTGCTCTTTTTTCATGTAATTGAGCGATGATTCCAAGCATAAGAGTAAATTTGCAGTATCAAGGCAACAAATCATGAATACAGAAGACAGATTTCTCGGATACTGCAAGTACCAGATTGAGGAGATTCATTCTCAATGGTGGGAAAGGGGCAATGGCGTAGCATATGTCAAATATCTGGAATCGGAAGAGGAGTTCCTGCAGATCCCTCTTGTACGCCAGTTCGTAAGACTGCTTGAACTATGTGCAGCCGGAATCAAGTTGACTCCGGCCGGTTTCCTGCCGAATAAAGTCGTCGCCGAGGTCTACCCTCTCGGTCCGAAGGACTGGTACATCGAAGCTGGTCATGCCGCACTCGGGAAGCACTGCAACTGCACTACGCTCTGCGAGACTTATGAGATATTCCTCAGGACGGGGTTCGTCAAGAAACGCAAAGGCGTACTCGCGCTTACCAAGAAGGGCAAGGACTTTCTTGGAACTCCCGAGGGAGTCTTTCGTGAACTGATCTCCAGCATGGCCACAGAGAATGACCCGTATATCCTTGACGGCTACGAGATGATCCCGTTCAATAACATGGCACAGATGCTTTGCGCCATGCTGGCAAAGAACGGAAAGGAATTCAGAGCGGTGGAAGAATATGCATGGGCATATGCTGCATGCAATCCGAAGCTTGCGCATTATCTCCGCAAGGACAGACCGGAGCAGGAGCAGAGGTCTGCTGTCAATGCTTTCTGCGGACGTATGATCAACAGGTATCTGGAGTGGTTCGGCCTTGTAGAATTCAAGCACAGGAAATACGGTCCGGGGAACACCCTCATCAATCCTGATATGGTCAGGACAACCGAACTCTTCGACAAGTTCATCGGCATCAACCCTCCGGTGACCAAGAAACAGTACGGAGCCGAGGTCGCAAAGGACTGCGTCCACCTGGCAGGCAGCACCGCCAAGAGGTTCTTCGAATGGATGGGACTTGATCCGGAAGACTTCCCTGAAGATGCGCTGGACAACTGCGAGCCTGGCGAGGATGATGAGAAGATCTTCGACATGCTCACCAATCCGACAAAATACCTTTCGTAGTCAGAACATAAACAAGGGCGAGAGTCATAACGACCTCGCCCTTGCTGCACCATTGTCTCCTATGTTCTCTACTTATTCTCCACTGCCGCAAGCAGCTGCGCGAACTGATCCGGACATGAGGTACTCTTGCCTCCGCAGGTGATACCGGAGAGACGATTCTTCACATCAGATATCTTCTGTCCCTTGCAGAGAGCAACTATGCCCTTGAGGTTACCGTTGCATCCGCCATGGAAGGCAGCGTCAAGAATCACATCGCCTTCAACAAGCAGTTCGATAGCCTGTGAGCATACTCCTTCTGTCTGACCCACTACATATCTGACGGAACCCTTATACGTATCGTTTATTATCTTCATATAGCAATATTTATTGTTTTATATATCATATAGTCTGTACGGACGACCTATTACCAGTCCCCTTTCAATGCCTCAGTCACTGCCGACTGATATTTCTCTATGGTTGTGGCCTTCAGGATAGGCTTCCGCAGACGTTTAGGAAGAGAAGGGAGCAGATACTCCCAATAGGGTTTCATCTTTGTAAGAAACTGTGTGCTGCCCTGAAGACGTTGTGAGAGTTCACAGAACATCGCATCGTGCATCTGCTGCACAAGGCGGCACAGTTCACGATCGGTCAGTTCTCTGCCATCGCGGTACTCTATGCCCAGTGCCGGGTTGGCAAGAAGCCCGCGGCCTATCATGATACCTTTCAACTGCGGGAACTCCGATTCAATGCGTCTGATATCCTCCAATGTGAGTATGTCACCATTGTATATTACTGGGTGCTTGCATGCAGCATAGAATTCCGCGAAAGCCTCTATGTCGGCAGCCTTCTTGTACTGTTCAATACCCAATCGGGGATGAACAGTTATATGGCTCAATGGTGTATCATTGAGTATAGGCATCAGCGCGCGCCACTCATCCTTACTCTCCCATCCGAGACGCATCTTTACCGAGAAGGTGAAGTCCGGATAGCCAGTCGTTGCCTTCATCAGCTCAGCAACCATATCGGGGTGAGGCAGAAGCCCAGCCCCGTGCTTCTTGCGGGCCTGTAAAGGGAACGAACAGCCCATATTCAGATCCACATTCCTATAGCCCTCATTGGCAAGCAGTTCCATAAGAGGGTGCATCTCATCTGGTGTAGCGGCTATTATCTGTGGGAGAAGGTTCTCGACGTTGTTGCTCTCATGTTTCACATCGCGCACATCCTTGCTGCGTATCTCACCATGCTCATAGCGCAGGAAAGGCGTACAGTAGACGTCCACGCCACCGAAAACGGTACTATGCACATTGCGCCATACAGCCTCGGTAAATCCTTGAAGGGGTGCTGAATATATTTTCAACACGTTCATCATCTCTTTATAGTTTAGACATTTCA
>JAFZEP010000132.1 GCA_017560625.1 Bacteroidales bacterium | reverse complement strand
GGCAGACTTCCTCCTGGATAGATCTGATGAGTCGGTCTGGTGAACAGGACGCACATGACGCTGTAGTGGGGTTCGTCTGCGGGGTAGAAGCCCGCGAAGGTGCTGGCATACTGGCTTCTCCGCTCCTGATCGTGGTATGGGTCCGCACTTCCTCCCCGAAGCTCCGGATCGATGATCTGGCGTGATGTGCCTGTCTTTCCTGCCATCTGCAGCGGCATTCCGGAAAGACGCTTTCCTGTCCCGTCCTCGACGCATGCAGCCAACGCTCTCCTGAGCGTATCGGCCACTTCCTGCCTCAGGACCCTTTCCTCGCGTTCCCGCGGCAGCACCGTCAGGTATCCGTCGGTCTCGTCCTCGGTTCCCTTTACCAGCATCGGCAGCATCATCCTGCCGCCGTTGGCTACGGTGTTGTAGAAGGTGAGTATCTGCAGCGGGCACATGGTGAATCCGTATCCAGCGCCGATAGACATCAGGTCGGTCATGCCGTCTTCCCCCTTGCTAGTCATCCTCATGCCCGGCATCGTCCCGTGCGTGAATTCCGACGGGCTCACGCAGAATGTCCTGTACCAGTCAAGGAAATAGTCCGGTGTCGGTGAATACATTGAGGCGATATGCGAAGCCACATATCTGGAGGATATCGACAGACCGTCGATTACCGAAATGCTGTCTGTCCTGTGTGCCGACTCATACCTGCGGATGGCGGGGTCCGACAAGATTCCGTTGACCGGGATGCCGTGTCTTGTCGGAATCCTTTGGTCAAGCGAGGTGAACAGCCTGTCGGACAGGGCGCATGCCAGCGTCATGGTCTGGGCCACAGCTCCGGGCTCGTAGGAGTAATCCAGGGCATAGTTGAAGTATTCTCCGACTTTCCCGTTCTCCAGCCTGTGCATGTTGGCCATACTTATTATCGCGCCGGTCCCGACCTCCATCAGCATCAGGCATCCGCCTGCAATGTCCTCATCGCTCTCCACCGCCTGTCGCAGGACTGAGTCGGCCATGGCCTGGTAAGCCATGCACAAGGTGGTGTGGATGTCCTTTCCGTCTGTGCTCTCCTTAGTCTCTACTGTCCATTGTACATTCCTTCCCCTCCTGCGTCCGATCTTCTTCCTGATGTATCCGTCCTCTCCTCGTAGTGCCTCGTCCATAGCCTGCTCCACACCGAACAGGTACTGGCCTGTGCCTCTGTTCCATGCACCGATGGCTCTTCTTCCCAGCTCGCCGTATGGGTATGTCCTGACCTCCTTGGATGTGCAGATGAATCCTCCGCGCTTCCCTCGACTGAAAAGTGTGAGGGTGCGGAGCGTATCTGCCATTGACAGGTCGATGTCCTTGGCTATGGGGACATGACGTCTTCTGTTCTTGCGCCCCTTCTGGAAATAGTCCCACCACTGAGGCGCTGTCCTTTCCGGAAGGATTGTCGCTATCTCCTGCGCCAGCATCCGTGACTTCTCATTCCATTCCGCCTCGCTTTCTATCATGCAGCAGTCGAAGTGGATGTCATAGACCGTGCGGCTGGTGGCTATCACATTCCCGTCAGTATCCAGAAGGTCGCCCCTTCCGGCATGCAGGACATGTGTCTCCATGCGGTCTCCCGGCCTGTTGACCATGCGCCAGATGAACGGTCTGGCTTCTCTGTAGATGAATAGGCAGGCAAGCAGCAGGACGGCTGCCAGAGCATATATTTTCCATCTGGGACGTCTGTGTGGGACCCTAGATGGGTTCCTGCCGTGGTTCTTTATAAAACTGATGACATTGAGCAGCTCATCCTCACGGCAGAGGTCGACCCTGCAGAGGGAGTCCCTTCTTCTGATGGCGTCCAATGCCGCGATCTCGGCCTGGAACGGGTAGTCGTCTATCCAGATGAAGTCGCATCCGGGGTCTATCGCCTCCGTCTTCAGCGTGTCCCATTCAGTGGCCTTGATCTTGCCGAGCTTCTTCAGTGTCCTGCCGCTGAAGTGCCTTGAGAGGTACTCCATGGTTTGAGTACTGTCTCCCTTGCAGTGGGTGGTAAGCCAGTATACGTCGTACCGTCCTGACGTGATGAAATCTATCAGTGTCTGCGCATGTTCTGCCGGCTGTCCTGTCCGGTAATCCAGAAGGACGCCGTCGATGTCCAGATATATTCTCTTCTTGCTTTTCTTCATGATGGTTGTATTTATTGTCTGTCAATCTTTTGGGTTATCGCCTCGCATGCCCTTTCCAGGTCTGCAAGCACGCTCATGTAGAAGTCCTTCGGGCGGCACGTGGGGTCGTATACCACTTCGGATGATCCCAGTGCCCATTTCATCAGCAGATGTATCTTGTGATGATAACTGTGTGGGATTATGCCCTTCATGTAGCTCACATGGTGCGGCTCCATGCAGAGGATGAGGTCGGACCCGATTGCCGACATACTGTCGGCTCTTCTGGTCTTTCCTGATATCTCGTATCCTGCTTCAGCCGCGACCTCCAGCATCATCCTGTCCCGGTCAAGGCCGTCCGTCGCTCCCGTCCCGGCGGATGTTACCTCCACGCATGTGATTCCGGCTTCGGCAAGCTTTCTTCTGAGGATGCCTTCGGCAAGCGGGGAACGCGTCATGTTCCCGGTGCATATGAACATTACCTTCATGTCATCGAATCTCTTTCCTGCGTCATACATTACATTATCGTTCATAGTTAAAGACTGTATCAATTTGAGTTGAAAATTCTATGAAGGCAGTCATCCTCCTTCGAAAGGTGGGCAATCTCCACCCTGTGCACATTAGCGAACTCTATAGAAAACATCGCAGTCATATCATCTGTCCGAGACCTGTCTACCCGATAGAATTCCCATCCTGGATATCTTTCCGATAGCTTCGGATCATCATTAAGCACCAAACCCTTGATAATCTGTGTCCCGGACATCACATCCTCGCATACGTAGCGGAATCCTATTACAGGCGCATCTTCCACGAAGGAGCAGATGTTGATGAGATACGTGTCACGGGAATCAAAAACAAAATCAACACTGGAACTCTCTTCCACCTGAGAAGCAGGGAACATAGCACAAAGAGGGAGCCTCCAATACTTACCACACAAAGGCCTCTGCACATTCTCCATCTCGAGTGCCTGTGTCGGCGTAAAAGTCTCGTTGTCAAGGAACTTTCTCATCAGATGATAGCCGACAAGCGACTTGAACCTCCAGTCCGGATCATTCTCCAGCATCTTGAGGTATCTAAACACAAGCATTGTATTACTGCAGTACTCCACCCTTCTGCGGGCCAGTACATTCTTTTCTTCCAAAGTGATCATAACACTATACCTATCCTTAAGTTTTTCCGTTTATCTCCAGGATCCTCATGCTCAGCGGCTCCTCATCGCTCCATCTCGGACTGGCCTCATAGATCTCGACCAGCTCTCGCGCACGGTCCAGCCTTATGAAAGGATATATCATCATGTCCGGAACCCTATTTGCCACGTATTCTTCGGAGACGACTTCAGCCGGCAGCGGCTCATACGTCTCGATCGTTTCCATGCCTCCTACTGCGAACACGCGACGGAACCAGTGGCGTGCATACTCATCCATTATGATGGTGCCACTCCTGCCAAAGTCGTGGACCAATTCTCCCTTCTCCAGCATCTGAATGCTGTAGACAATGTCATCAAACATCACGAACGAGAATCCGTATGGAACTGTGATGACTCTCTTCATCGCATCGTCGAGATGCGTGTAGCCGATATGTACTGAACTTTTCTTATCCATAGCATGTGACCTTTATATTTATAGAAGTTTCTAATCCGTATTTCTTGCACTTCAGGGTAAATTTTATATATCTGCGTATATTTTACTCAATCAAGTTTTTGGGGTAAAAAAACTGGTGTATTGCACCAGTCTGGCTTTTGCATCAGAACTCCAATCGGAACGCCTTCTTGTCATTTTTCAGCATTTCATATCTTTCCTTGTTGAACCTATACTGGATAGGCGTCCTCCTGCTGGCATCCTTAGGACGATGGCCAACCTGGTCAACAATTCCCAGCTTCATCATCTTGTTGGCGAAGTTCCTTCTGTCGAAATCCACCTTGAGGATGGACTTGTAGAGCTTGTACAGCTGCGGCATGGTAAACACTTCAGGCAATATGTTGAAACCTATCGGCTCAAAATAGATGTCGCGCTTCAGCCTTTCGATCGCATCTTCCACTATCTTCTTATGGTCAAAAGAGAACTCCGGCAGATTATCCACCGGGAACCAACGCGCCTCCTTGGCATCGTCGCCACCTATCACCTCGCTCTTTCGGACGAGCTGATAGTAGGCGATAGTGATAACCCTCTCACGAGGGTCTCTGTTGACGCCGGAATAGCATCCCAATTCCTTCAGGTCGGACAGGTGCGAAAGCTGCAGGCCGGTCTCCTCGTTAAGTTCGCGTCTGGCACAAGCCTCCACCTCTTCATCTATTCTGACAAATCCCCCGGGGAGAGCCCAACAGTCCTTGAACGGCTCTATTCCTCGCCTGATCAGAAGCACGGACAGTCCGTCATTGGGATCATAACCGAAAACGACGCAGTCTGTAGTCACTGCCGGATGCGGATACTTATAGCAATACATTCCTTCCATTATTCTTTGTGTATTTATAACGCAAATATACGGCAAATATACTAAAGAACAAAATCTTTTGAGTGAAGATAATGATGTCCACGGGATATGTCTTATGCCTCTTCGTCGAAGAAGTTATTGTTGGCTTCGTCGGCGCTGAAGGTCTCGTCAGCGATGTGGTCATACAGCTTGTCTCTGCTTTTCATGAAGCAGTGCAGCATCTTTTCTGTACCTATCGGAGATGCGCAGAATGCCATGGTGTTGGTGATCGAGATTGTCGCAGCAACCTTCTCGACATCCTGGTTGGCTCCGATATAGGCGAATACCCATCCCTTGCCTTTGAGCTCATCCACAAGTGCCTTGATGGCCTTGCCGGTGTATTCCGACGACGAGTTCTCCTCTCCGTCGGTGATGACGGTCACCAGTACCTTGTCTTCTGAGCCGACCTTGGGCTTGAGCCTGGTGAGTGCCTGTCCCATCGCGTCATATAGCGGTGTGCAGCAGGACGGATTGTAGTCGCTGTCGGTGAGTTCCTTCACTTCGCATGCCGGAACACAGTCGCAGATGGTCTTGACTGCGTCGCTGTTGAACGACACGAGGGTGACCACGTGCTCCTGGTCTTCGTGCTTATTCTGTGCGTTGCTGATGCTCTGAAGTGTTTCGTTCATGCCGTTTAACGCTGCGGTCTTGATGCTCTGCATCGAGCCGCTCTCATCAAGGATGATGAGGTTGAAAATACGTGTCTTCATACTATAGGTGATTATGTTGTGTTAATATCTGATCTTTCTAAGTTCCTTGAGTTCCTCGTACAGTCTTGACGTCACCCTGGCTGTCATATCCCTGTATGCCTCGCCTCTCTCTTCTCCCAGGCAGATAGCGATCTCCTCGCGTACGTCTAGCCACTTGTGCAGTGCGACATCATAAAGGCAGTGCATGTAGAGGATCAGTTCGAAGTCGAACGCCTCGCCAAACACCTCCCATGCGAAATCGTAGTCCTTCTCTTCCCATTCAGAAACCACGTACTTGACCACGTCCTGTACCCTTATGTTCTTGAATTCCTCCAGCAGACGCTCGTATTTCCGCAGGGATACCTTTGTGCACCTGTCTGGAAACCTGTACTCGCCGTCATGCCAGAAGATTTCTCGTTCAAGTTCAAGTTCTTCCAGACGACGTTCCGACCAGTGTCTAAGATGTCCGTTTATGTCCATAGGCAGGGCGGAGTAGTGTGCCGCCCCGTACGTGTAGAACGTCATTATTCCATTCACTGCATTGTTCAGGTCGAACCATTCGCTGTATTCCCTATAGAGAAGTTCTCCCAACGGTTCGTCGCTGTAGATCCTCATCAAGCGGATATACTCGTTCGTCGTCCGGTAGACGGCCACGATTGCGTCTACGTAAGATGCAGTATTTATCTCTGGCTGGTTGCCGGCACTATATATATTCATAAGATGGTTAACAGCTATTGCTGCGGCGTCTTCTGCATCCTCTTCATAAATGTCCCTGTCGATCCTTCTGCCATATTCCTTCACGTTCTCATTCATGGCGAGCGCCCATGCGAGGCCGTCGTCTGCATATTGGATCATGGTCATGGCCTCCATCATCCTGCTCATCAGCCAGTAGGCGTGAGGGTCGGCTTCGGTCAGTTTATCGTCACCGCTGAACATGAAGTTGGTCGTGGTGTCGCAGACGACAAGCATCTCGTCCCTTATGCGCATGATGTCCGCTGTGACGCTATCTGTCGCCGTGTATTCTTGGGCATTCAAGCTGTCGGCATGGTAGCCTCTGGTTAGCAGCATCAGTGCTGCAAATATTTTCAGGATAGTCTTCATATGTCTCTCAAGTGATTCTCCGAGTATAATAGAGACTGACGTGATTTCCAATCTATCAAGTTATGCAACAATTTCATTAATTATGTAAAATAAACGCAAAAATCCTTGCTGATAAGGATAATTATCATTAGGTTTGCGTAAAATAAACACAAAGGATAATAACTTAAACTACATATGATTATGGATTACAGATATGAATGTCTCCCGGAACTGGAAAGTAAGCAGGCAAGAAAGCGCATCGTTGTCTTGACTGGTGCAGGTGTTAGCGTAGAGAGTGGCTTGCCTACATATAGAAGCGATGATTTT
>JAFZEP010000131.1 GCA_017560625.1 Bacteroidales bacterium | reverse complement strand
TTCTGTCTTGCCTCGTTGTCAAGAGTCATGAACTCGATGGCATCACACATCTCAGGAAGGGCTGTAGGAGTCTGGATACCGTAGTATGCTCCGAAAGTGACCGAAGTCTTCTCAGTTGCAGCACCGTTGAGATTCTTTGTTGTCACGAGCAGGACACCGTTTGCGGCACGCGCACCATAGATGGCAGCAGATGCTGCATCCTTCAATACCGAAATGCTTTCGATATCCTCAGGATTGATGGCAGAAAGGTCACCCTCAACGCCATCGATAAGGATCAATGGATTTGCATTTCCGATAGTACCGATACCACGGACTCTGATTGTTGTGTTTGAATTACCTGGTTCTCCGGTTGCATTGACGACTGTCACACCTGGAAGCATACCCTGGAGACCTGAAGTCACGTTTGAAATAGGACGGGCAGCCATCTCTTCGCTGCCGATCATTGCAACCGATCCTGTGAGATTTACTTTCTTCTGGGTGCCGTATCCGACTACGACCACCTCGTCGAGGAACTGAGTGTCCACACTCAATGTTACATTGATAACCGATCTGCCTCCTACCGCGACTACGACAGAATTGTAGCCCATAGAAGAGAACTCCAAGGAAGCATTCGGATTGGAAAGTTCCAAGGTCCATCGACCTGATTCGTCTGTTATAGTACCATGAGTCTGGCCTACAACCATGACACCTGCTCCAATTACTGGAAAACCATCGGTATCAACGACTGTTCCCGAAGTAACCAAAGACTGCGCATTGACTGGCAAGCTAAGTACGGCCATGCCGATACAAAGAGCCAACTTAAGCAGTAGATTCTTCATATTGTAAAGATTAATAGTTATTTATGTGTTATTCAAATATGTATTAATGGGCAAATATAGCAACTATAGTATAAATATACTATAGCCCACAGAAAAAAGAGTGCTGGCAGTCAGACTGCCGGCACTCACCATATACTTGGATTAATTTTAATGCTTGAAGTGACGCATTCCGGTGCAGAGCATTGTGATGCCGCACTCGTTTGACTTCTTCACAGAGTCCTCGTCACGTACGCTGCCACCTGGCTGAACGATAGCCTTGATGCCGTACTCGGCTGCGAGAGTCACTGTGTCATCGAATGGGAAGAATCCGTCTGAACCGAGAACAAGGCCTTCAGCTTTGATGTCCTTGCCAGCCTCCTTGAGCGATGCCTCAGCCTGCTCGAGAGCAATCTTGGCAGAACCTACGCGGTTCATCTGACCGGCACCTACCCCGAGAGTTGCACCGTCCTTCACTACAACGATAGCGTTTGACTTCACATGCTTTACGATTCTCCAAGCGAAGTCGAGGTCTGTGAGCTGAGCCTCTGTCGGCTTAGCCTCTGTCACGCACATGTCAGCAACGACAGTCTTTGTGTCAATGTCCTGCTCCTGAACGAGGATACCGCCGTTCATGCTCACATACATGTTGTGACCGCCCTGCTCCTTGCTCATATCCACCTTGAGGAGGCGGAGGTTCTTCTTTGTGCAAAGAACTTCAAGTGCCTCGTCAGTGAAGCTTGGAGCCATGATGATCTCGAGGAAGATTGGCTTCATAAGCTCGGCAACCTCCTTGTTGATCTCACGGTTTACAGCAACGATACCGCCGAAGATGCTGACCTTGTCTGCCTCGTAAGCCTTCTTCCAAGCATCAACCACGTCTGTTCCGATGGCTGCACCACATGGATTCATGTGCTTGAGACCTACGCAGAACGGAGCATCGAACTCGCGGGCGATGTTGAGGGCTGCGTTAGCGTCCTGGATGTTGTTGTATGAAAGTTCCTTTCCGTTGAGCTGCTCTGCAGTGCTCAATGAAAATGGCACATTTTCATTGACTGTTGCGTAGAACTTGGCGTTCTGGTGTGGGTTCTCACCGTAGCGGAGGCTCTGCTTGAGGTCGTACTCAAGGAAAAGCTTCTCGTTGAGTCCCGCTGCCTTACGCATGTAAGTAGCGATCATCATGTCGTACTGCGCTGTGTGAGTGTATGCCTCTGCTGAAAGCTGGAGACGTGTCTCCTTTGTTGTATTGCCGTGTTCCTTGATCTCAGCGATGATCTTTGCATAGTTCTCAGGGTTGCACACCACTGTAACTGCGCTCCAGTTCTTAGCTGCGCTGCGGAGCATTGAAGGGCCTCCGATGTCTATGTTCTCGATTGCATCCTCCATTGTCACGTCCGGCTTGGCTATTGTCTGCTTGAAAGGATAGAGGTTCACGCAGACCATGTCGATGAACTCGATGCCGTTCTCCTTGAGCTGAGCGATGTGGCTGTCAAGGTCGCGGCGACCGAGGAGGCCTCCGTGCACCTTTGGGTGAAGAGTCTTCACGCGGCCGTCACAGATCTCTGGAAAGCCTGTGATCTCGCTGATGTTGATTACTTTAAGTCCTGCATCCTGCAGAAGCTTCATGGTGCCGCCGGTTGCGATGATCTCCCAACCGAGCTCTACCAACTGACTGGCGAATTCTACCACGCCAGTCTTATCACTTACTGAAAAAAGTGCTCTCATATGTTATATGTTAATTGAAAAGATTCCCACTCTTCGCTCGGAATGACGTTTTATTACGTCATTGTGAGGAGCGTCAGCGACGTGACAATCTCCTTGTTATTAATAAACGAATTCTCCGAACTCTGAGCGGATGATGAGCTCCTTGTGGTCGCAAGCCTCAACGCGACCAACGATCTGAGCGTCGATGCCGAAGCTCTTCGAAATCTCGATCACCTGCTCGGCATGCTCCGGCGAGAGGTATACCTCGAGTCTGTGACCCATGTTGAACACCTTGTACATCTCAGCCCAATCTGTGCCGCTCTGCTCATGGATAGTCTTGAAGAGTGGTGGAACTGGGAAGAGGTTGTCCTTGATGATGCGTACGTCGTCACCCACGAAGTGGAGGATCTTGGTCTGCGCACCGCCTGAGCAGTGAACCATACCATGGATCTCAGGACGAAGTGCATCAAGAAGTTTCTTCACAACCGGCGCATATGTACGGGTCGGTGAAAGGACAAGCTTACCGGCATCTACTGGAGAACCCTCAACTGCGTCTGTAAGCTTCAAGCCGCCGCTGTACACGAGATCCTCTGGAACTGCCTTGTCATAGCTCTCAGGATATTTCTCTGCAAGGTATTTTGCAAACACATCGTGACGAGCGCTGGTAAGACCGTTGCTGCCCATACCGCCATTGTATTCTTTCTCATATGTTGCCTGACCGAAAGATGCAAGACCCACGATCACGTCGCCTGGGCGGATGTTTGCATTGTCGATCACATCGCTGCGCTTCATGCGGCAAGTCACTGTAGAGTCTACGATGATTGTACGCACGAGGTCACCCACGTCTGCAGTCTCGCCACCTGTCGCATACACTCCGACACCCATCTCACGAAGCTCAGCAAGAAGCTCGTCTGTGCCGTTGATGATCGCGCTGATAACCTCACCTGGGATGAGGAGCTTGTTACGGCCGATTGTCGAAGACACGAGGATGTTGTCTACTGCACCGACACAAAGGAGGTCGTCGATGTTCATGATCAAAGCATCCTGAGCGATGCCCTTCCATACAGAAAGGTCGCCTGTCTCTTTCCAGTAAAGGTATGCGAGTGATGACTTTGTGCCGGCACCGTCTGCATGCATGATGTTGCAATACTCAGGATCGCCGCCAAGAATGTCAGGAATGATCTTGCAGAATGCTTTCGGGAAGACTCCCTTGTCGATGTTCTTGATAGCGTTGTGGACATCTTCCTTTGAAGCGGAAACGCCACGCTGCATATATCTCTGATTGCTCATAAGATTAGGGGATTTTAAATGACTCGCAAAGATAAGAAATTTTACGACTATATGGTTAGAAAAATTCCGTTACCTTTGCCACATTGAAAAGACTCAGACATGAAGAAACTCACAACGCTTGCCATATCGTTATTTGCAACACTTTGGGCTGTTTCTGCACAGACAAAAGACACCATCACCGTAGCCGTATGCGGTGACATTATGATGGGCACGACATACCCTAAGGTCCGCCTTCCGGAAAACAGCGGCAGAGACATATTCAAGGATGTCGGAGCCATCCTCAGGAATGCCGACATAACGCTCGGAAACCTGGAAGGAACACTTTGCGACACAGGAAAAAGCACAAAGGGCAACGGAGCATACAGCTATGCATTCCGCACACCCACATCATATGCCCATCTGCTCACAGACGCCGGGTTTGACTATCTGAGCATGGCGAACAACCATTCGAGAGACTTCGGCACAGAAGGAATCGAGTCCACAGAGCGTTCACTCGAAGGACAGGGCATAGAATACAGCGGAGTCGCCGGACGCAAGGAATGGGCAGTGGTGGAAAGAGGCGGCATACGTTACGGAGTCTGCGCATTCGGCCACAACTCATATACAGTCAAGCACACCGATCTGAATTGGGTGAAAAGGATTCTTGACACTCTGAAAGGCCAGTCAGACATCATCATTGTCTCGTTCCACGGAGGTGCTGAGGGTTTCGACTGGGCTCATCTTCCATATGGTCCGGAAAGCTATATCGGTGAAAATCGAGGCGACCTTAGAACTTTCGCTCACTTCTGCATCGACAATGGTGCTGCAATGGTATTCGGACATGGCCCGCACGTGACGCGCTGCATAGAAGTGTACAAGGGACGCTTCATCGCATACAGCCTTGGAAATTTTGCGACCCCATACGGCATAAGTCTCGACGGAATCAAAGGCCATGCACCTGTCGTGACTGTAAGAATGGATAAAAACGGAGCCTTCATTGACGGTCAGATCCACCCGTTTATACAGTACTACGGAAAAGGACCGAGAGTAGACACGAAAGGTGTTGTCATTCAGAACATGAAGGATCTTTCAGACGTAGATGTACCGGAAAGTATGGCAGTAGTGCAGGAAGACGGTAAGATTGTCTACAAGGAAGAATTCCGAATCCGTCTAACACCATTGCCTGAAATCGATTTCGACCTGCCTGAAGTCAAGCTCTAGCGTCCGGCCTTATAAAGCTGCCAGGAATTGTAGATGTTGTGCCAGATGCTGTAGAGTCCGCCGACTATGGCAGTTTCTGGAGTCATGAAAGTGTAGCCCATCCAGATGGCAAAGACTGTGTTCTTCTGGCCAAGCGACTGACCTGCAGTGACTTTTCTCACTGCACGACCACGCTGTTCCACATCAGGATTGACATCGGGTCTGCGAGGCTTGTACTGTGCACCCACATGACGTCCAGCTGCAAACTGGAATGCACAGCAGAGCAGCGATATCGCCGACATTGACGCCAGAAGCCACCATGACATCTCACTCTTTACTACCGCCTTGGTAGTAACTGCAATCGCAAGCACCAGCGCTATAACCCATATATTGAAAGGAAGATCCTGCCACTGAAGCAGTTTCTGATGGATGCGAGGCATCAGGTAGCGCACAAGCCATGCGGCAAAGCACGGGAGGATAAGGAGAGGCAACACCTTTGCCAGAATAAGGCTGAATGCATCCCAGAAGCTCATAGCCCCCATCGGCTGGATCATCGGCACTATAAGCGGCACCAGAATCGCCGCCACAATATTGATCAAGACAATATAAGTCGTGATACCGGCCACATCGCCTCCGAGCTTACGGGTCACTACAGCTGCAGCCGTCGCAGTCGGACATATCATGCAGAGCATTGCACTCTCAATCAACACCTTAGCATCTGTCCCCGCGCCTGGCCAAAGTCTGCCGACAAGCACAATGACCAGACCCAGCAGCGTAAATATTCCGCCCTGAATGAGCAGCAGCCACCAATGCCACCTATGAGGCTTCAGATCCTTCGGCTCAATACGACAAAAGGTCAGGAACAGCATTATGAAGATCAACAAGGGCTGCAGGACACTTACAATCCCTTCAAGATAAGGCCCAGCCTTATGCACCGGATCCGGCATCACATGATATAAAAGATAAATGGATGCTCCCGTCACCATCGCGATGGGAAGCATCCAATCCTTTATTGTCTTTTTGATATCCATAATCATTTATGATATGCAAATATACATCTTTACCTTGTAGTATTCGTAACAAATCCTTAAACTTGCATACAAGTTTGAATGCCGTAGGTCGAAAAACGCAAAGAGTCCTACAACGCGATATAGGTATAGTCGTATAGCCTGTATTGCGTTTTTTGTTTTTAGGATCCCCTCAATTCTAAATAATAAGCTTCAAGTAGCCAAAAGCACAAAAAGGACTTATTTTGTGCTTTTGAGGCCATTTTTGACGATTAAAAGCACAAAATCGTGGGATTTTGTGCTTTTAACTATTAGATACATCGACTACGCTCGGTCATCGGCTTGCCGCTTGAGTGTCAGTCTACTCCTCGTAGAGTTTTGTAGGATATTCGTGGTTGAAGCAGGCGAGGCAGAGGTCATCGCGTTTGCCGGCCTTGTACATACCCTCGTGAGAGAGGAATGCGAGAGAGTCGGCGTCGATGAGCTTGCAGACCTGCTCTACAGAGTTGCTGTTGCTGATGAGTTCCTGCGGTGTGTGAACGTCTACACCATAGTAGCATGTGTACTTGAGAGGCGCACTGGCAATACGCACATGAACCTCAGCGGCACCAGCCTCACGAAGCATCTTCACGATCTTGAGAGATGTCGTACCGCGAACTATGGAGTCATCCACAAGCACTACCCTCTTGCCCTTGACGATGGTCTTCACCGGCGAAAGCTTCATCTTCACACCTTTCTCTCGAAGAGACTGAGTCGGAAGGATGAATGTACGTCCGACATATTTACTCTTGATGAGTCCCATCTCATAAGGAAGGCCGCTGGCCTCAGCATAACCCTGGGCAGCACTCAAGCTTGAGTCCGGAACACCGATCACGATGTCTGCATCAGCCGGTGACTCCTGGAAAAGAATCCTGCCGGATTCCTTTCTATAGTTATGCACATTGCAGCCTTCGATGTCACTGTCGGGACGTGCGAAATACACATACTCCATCGCACACATCGCATGGCGCTCTGTTTCAGCATAGAACTGGCTGCGGATGCCATGGTGGTCGAGAGTCACGATCTCGCCCGGCTCGACGTCGCGGATGTACTCGGCTCCGAGCACATCGAACGCACATGTCTCACTTGCAACGACATAGCCATCTCCAAGTTTTCCGATGGCAAGCGGATGGAATCCGTACTTGTCGCGGCATGCATAGATACGGCGTCCTGTCATCACGACGCATGCAAAAGCGCCGTCGATCTGATTAAGGGCCGCCTTAAGCGAGTAGATACGTGGGGTATCCTTCTCAAACTTCTGCTTCTTGATAAGATGAGCAAGCACCTCGGCATCAGAAGACGACTGGAAAAGGCTGCCTCTGTCCTCAAGCTCATCACGCAACTGGTGATAGTTCACGATCTGACCATTGTTCGCCAAAGCGAAATCACCGGAATTATGGTGAAAAAGGAAAGGCTGGATGTTCTCCGTTCCCTTGCAGCCGGCATTGCTGTAACGCACGTGGCCAATAGCCATCTTACCCTGAAGCTTTGCCATCTTGGCCTCGTTGAAGACCTCAGTCACAAGACCTTCGCCTCGTGTCCTGTGGAAGTCTCCCTCAGCGTCAACTGTCACGATACCGCAACCCTGCTGACCTCTATGCTGAAGTGCATGCAGGCCATAATAAGCAAGGCCTGCAGCATCCTCAACACCATAGATTCCAAGCACACCACACTCATGATGCAACTTGTCATCCCTATAATTGTTTTTACACTTACACATTTGTTGTCCGTTTCTTTGTTTAGAGATTGCCACAGCCCTTTCGGGCTTCGCAATGACGTAGGAACTACTCTCCGCGGAAGTAAGCTACTGCATTGTGGAACAATGGCTGCTCACGAGTGTCGTCGTCAATGTTCTTGAAGAGGTTCTCCTCAAAGCGCTCTGTGTGTCCCATCTTTCCGAGGATCTGACCGTTCTTGCTGATGATACCCTCGATTGCGTAGTACGATCCGTTAGGGTTGTATGGAGACTCCATTGTAGGCTCCTCCTCGAGAGGATCCACATACTGGAATGCTACCTGGCCGTTTGCGAAGAGTTCGCGCGCGAACTCTTCGTTGACAACGAACTTACCCTCACCGTGGCTCACTGCGATAGTGTGGAGATCGCCGATAGCGAAGTCCTTGAGCCAAGGAGAATTTGTTGTACCCACTCGAGTTGTAACCATCTGCGAGATGTGGCGGTTGATGTCGTTGCGGAAGAGTGTCGGGCTGTCCTTGGTCACCTGACCGAGACGGCCGTATGGAAGGAGACCTGACTTCACGAGAGCCTGGAAACCGTTGCAGATACCGAGGATAAGACCACCACGATCAATAAGAGCGTGGATAGAATCAGCGATATCCTTATTGTTCAATACGTTAGCAATGAACTTACCGCTTCCGTCAGGTTCATCACCTGCAGAGAATCCACCGCAGAGCATGAGGATATGACACTCGTCGATGTTCTTCTTCATCTCTGCAATTGATCTGAAGATATCATCTTCAGTCAAGTTGCAGAACACGCTCATGCGCACCTCCGCACCAGCGTTACGCCATGCCTTGGCCGAATCGTAGTCGCAGTTTGTACCCGGGAATACAGGGAGATAAGCGATTGGCTTCTCAACCGGCTCACCCTTGTACTTGAGGTCTGCTCTCTTAGCCTTATATGGCTTTACACCGTTCATTCCGGCAGGAACGAGCTTCTTGTGGTAAGCCTCAGCAGTGTCCGGATAAACCTCTGCGAACTTTGCTCCGTTCACATCCATGAGCTCGAAGATGTCGAACTTAGTGCCGTTGATTGTGAGTTCGCTCTCCTCTCCGTCTGTCACCTCACCGATGAGGATTGCATTTGGATAGTCAAGAGCATCCTCTACCTCAACGAGGATAGAACCGTAACCATAGTTGAAGAGTTCCTTCTCGTCAACCTTGATCCTGGCGTCAAGACCGTTACCGAATGACATCTTACAGATTGCCTCTGCGATACCACCGAATCCAAGTGCGTAACCTGAAACGATGTTGCCGTCCTGGATCTGCTCGTGAACGTAGTTCCAGTTCTCCTTGAGCTGCTCTACGTTCGGCATGTAGTTAGCCTCTGGTGTGTGCTTGATGAGATATAGCTTGTTACCCTCGAACTTGAGCTCTGGCGAAATCACCTGACCTGCGTCAACTGTAGTGATACCGAACGCCATGAGCATTGGAGGTACGTTGATGTTCTCGAATGTTCCGCTCATCGAGTCCTTACCTCCGATTGATGGAAGACCAAACTCTACCTGCATCTTGAGGGCTCCGAGGAGTGCCGAAAGCGGCTTACCCCAAGACTTGCGGTCTGTCATGCGCTCGAAATACTCCTGGTATGAGAAGCGCATCTTCTCATATGAAGCACCGGCAGCAACAACCTTCGAGCAAGCCTCGACTACTGCGTAGGCAGCACCATGATATGGGCTCCAGTTTGCGATGAACGGGTTGTAACCGAATGCCATGATGGAAGCAGTGTCTGTGTATCCGTCAGTAGGGAGCTTCTGGACAGACACCTGAGTCTCAGTTGTCTGGAGCATACCACCGAACGGCATGAGGACAGTCGAACGGCCGATTGTAGAGTCGAACATCTCGATGAGACCCTTCTGTGAAGTCACGTTAGGATCCTGGAGGTTGTAGAACACCTTGTCGCGGAGGGTTGCACCCTCCACGTTACGCTCGAATGGGTTCTTCTGCTCAACTGCGCCTACTGTAGCCTTTGCATAGTGCTTAGCTCCTGCGCTGTCGATGAACTCGCGTGAAAGGTCAACTACGAGCTTGTCGCCCTGGAACATACGCATGCGGCCTCTGTCTGTAACGTCAGCGACGTGAGTAACCTCAACGTTCTCGCTTGCACAGTATGCCATCATTGCCTCCTTGTCCTTAGCCTCGATCACAACAGACATACGCTCCTGCGACTCGCTGATTGCAAGCTCAGTTGAGTTGAGACCGTTGTACTTGACAGGAACCCTATCGAGATATATGTCAAGACCGTCGGTAAGCTCGCCGATTGCCACGCTGACACCGCCGGCACCGAAGTCATTTGATTTCTTGATAAGCTTTGTCACCTCAGGACGACGGAAAAGTCTCTGGAGCTTTCTCTCCTCAGGTGCGTTACCCTTCTGAACCTCACTTCCGCAAGTCTCGAGAGACTCCTCTGTGTGCTCCTTTGAAGAGCCTGTTGCACCACCTACTCCGTCACGGCCTGTGCGGCCACCCATAAGGAGGACGATGTCGCCAGGAGCCGGACTCTCACGGCGTACACTGTCAGCCTTCACTGCACCTACAACAGCACCTACCTCAAGACGCTTTGCAACATAACCCTCGTGGTAGATCTCACGCACGTGAGTTGTTGCAAGACCGATCTGGTTACCATAGCTAGAGTAACCGTGAGCTGCCTTGCGTGAGATGATGCTCTGAGGAAGCTTACCAGCCATAGTCTCTGAAACAGGGAGATAGATGTCACCTGCACCTGTAACACGCATAGCCTGGTAAACATATGCACGGCCAGAGAGCGGGTCACGGATCGCGCCGCCAAGACATGTAGCCGCGCCACCGAATGGTTCGATCTCTGTAGGGTGGTTGTGAGTCTCGTTCTTGAACTGGAGAAGCCATTTCTCTGTTGTCATCTCGCCCTCATCGTCAACGATGTCAACGTCTACATAGATGCTGCATGCGTTGTTCTCCTCGCTGACCTCCATGTCATCGAGGTAGCCGTTTGCCTTGAGGTAACGTGCACCGATGCATGCCATGTCCATGAGGTTGAGACCTTTGTTCTCACGACCGAGTTCCTTGCGGATCTTCATGTAAAGATTGAGAGTTCCGTCGATCTCATCCTTAAGGAATGACTCCTCGACATTGATGTCCTCAAGCTCAGTTGTGAATGTTGTATGACGACAGTGGTCGCTCCAGTATGTATCGAGGATGCGAAGCTCTGTCTCGAATGGGTCGCGACCTTCAGCCTTGAAGTAGCGCACTACTTCTCGAAGGTCGTCTGCATTCATAGCAAGACCCATCTTCTTGCAGTAAGGTGCAAGTTCCTCCTCTGTGAGAGCAGTAAGACCCTCAAGGACCGGAACAGGTGCAACCTCTGGCTGCTCCATTGCAGAAAGCTTTGCGAGATCCTTCTCGCGAGACTCTACTGCGTTGATGTAGTATTTCTTGATCTTTGCGATCACTTCTTCTGTTGTATCAGCCGGAAGGATGATGAGCTTGGAACTCTTGATGCTCACCTTTGCAGCCGGATCGATAAGACGTACGCAGTCTACAGCTGAAGCTGCACGCTGGTCGAACTGACCTGGGAGGAACTCCACTGCGATGTACTTGGCCTGTGACAGGTCACATTCGTCTGTCACGCTGTCAGTCACGATCTCTCCGAATACGCTGTAGCGGCTCTTTTCAAGAAGCTCAGCTGAGAAGCCGAAGAGGTCGTAGACATTGAGAAGACGCAGTGTCTCGAGATCAAGCTGAAGGTTTTCATTCAGCTCGTTCAAGAGGCTGCGTGCCTCCACCTGAAATTCAGGATACTTTTCTACATAAATGCGATAGTTGTTCATATAGTAGTTTGATTGAATTCTTTATAAAGATCCTTCGCTGCGCTCAGGATGACATGGTGCTAGATAGTAGCTTCAAGGACTTTCTGAGTCTGCTCCTTTCTGAACTGGTCGAGCTTAGCTGAAAGCTCAGCGTCAGTCAGTGCGAGGATCTGTGCGGCAAAGAGGCCGGCATTCTTAGAACCGTTGATTGCCATTGTAGCTACAGGGATACCTGCCGGCATCTGAACGATAGAAAGGAGAGAGTCCATTCCGCCGAGAGCCTTGGTCTGGATCGGAACACCGATTACAGGGACTGTTGTCATACCAGCGACAACACCTGCCACGTGAGCTGCTCCACCTGCACCTGCGATGATTACACCGATGCCGTTTGCCTTTGCAGACTTAGCGAACTCGCACATAAGGTCTGGTGTTCTGTGTGCGCTGATCACCTGCTTAACGATTTCCACTCCAAGATCTTCGAGGACCTTTACTGCCTGCGACATGATTTCGTAGTCGCTGGTCGATCCCATGATAATAGCTACTTTCATATTTTTTGATGTTTTGTTGTTTTCTGTAAGTTCGTTATACTTTCACTTTGATCGAAGGCTGTGCAGAAATATGTCTCTTGTCTTTCACTTTGATCCAGACACATTCCAGAGCGTCGCAAAGATAATATTTTTTGAGGGTATTACATAGTAATACTTAGCGATCACAGCTGTTTTTTATGTTAAATGGTGACCTGTTCCATTAACATTGTGCGTAAAGTGACACAAAAGAGTCACTTTACGCACAATAAGTTTCAGTAAGTATCTGATATTTAACAATATATAAAAATGTCGCGTGCGTAAAGTGACGACTAATCGTCACTTTACGCACATCAAAAGAGATTTTAAGAGAGTCTTTATCAAAGCATCAAAAAACACCGGCCTTATGGGTTCATAAGGTCGGTGTTTACAAATCCGTTGATCTCCTGGATCAGTTCGACTGATGCCTGGGACCGTGATATGATTTCCGGAGTGGCGTCCGGAGAGTCAGCTGCCGCCCTGAAGGCGTTGATGGCCTCTCCGAAACGCTTGTTCCGTCTGTGTTCTTGACCAAGGTCAAATAATTCCTGCGCTGTCATTATACGAGTCCCGAGAATCCCATGAATGCCATTGCAAGGATACCTGCAGTAACGAGTGCGATTGGAACACCCTTGAATGCCTTAGGCACATCGTTGAGTGCAAGCTGCTCGCGAAGTCCTGCGAAGAGGACCATTGCAAGACCGAAACCGAGTGAAGTCGCGAATGCGTACACTGTAGCCTCACCGAGGTTCATCATTCCGTCAGCTGCAGCAGCAAAGCCTGAAGGCTTCTGGACTACTGTCAAAGCAACTCCGAGTACAGCACAGTTTGTGGTGATGAGAGGAAGGAAGATACCGAGCGATGCATAGAGGGCAGGGCTGATCTTCTTGAGCACGATCTCCACCATCTGCACGAGGGCAGCGATGACGAGGATGAACGAGATTGTCTGAAGGAACTCAAGTCCGCACAATACAAGCACCTTGTTCAGCAGGAATGTCACGACTGTCGCAAGAGTGATGACGAAGCACACCGCCATTGACATACCGGTGGCTGTGCTGAGCTTATTGGAAACTCCGAGGAACGGACAAATTCCGAGGAACTGCGACAACAGGATATTGTTTACAAATATCGCTGATATGATAATGAGTAAATATTCTACCATAACAATTTCTCCTACAATTAATTACTCCGCTTTCTTCGAAGTGAGTTTCTTAAAGATCACAAGAAGGTATCCGAGTGCAAGGAAGGCTCCCGGCGCAAGGACGAAGGCAAGGATTCCGTCACCCTCGACGAACTTGAAGCCGAATGCCGAGCCACTTCCGAGGACCTCACGCACAAGACCGAGAATGGTAAGAGCCATTGTAAATCCGAGTCCGATACCGATACCGTCAAGAGCTGAATCCACAACGCCGTTCTTGTTGGCAAATGCCTCAGCACGTCCGAGAACGATACAGTTCACCACGATGAGCGGAATGAACAGACCGAGAGTCTCGTAGATCTCAGGCACATAAGCCTGCATCACGAACTGAAGGAGAGTCACGAAAGTAGCGATCACGACAATGTACGAAGGGATACGCACCTTGTCCGGAATGTAGCCTGCAATAGCAGAAATCACGATGTTGGAGAGGATGAGGACGAACATTGTAGCGAGTCCCATGCTCATAC
>JAFZEP010000130.1 GCA_017560625.1 Bacteroidales bacterium | reverse complement strand
GTTCAGGCCTACAGAGATGCCGGTCAGGTCGTGAACTCTTCAGACAGTGTGCTGGAGAGTGACATTCTTGTGCTCAGCAAGCCGGTTTCCACAGCGACTACATTAGCCAATGCATTAGGATCCGGACCTCGTTCATTCAATGAGAGTGAGATCCAGGAGATGGCATCTTTGGATGGAGTGTCTTCGGTAGCAGTGTTCCGCACAACCCATTTCCCTGTCTATGGCGGCATTTCGTTCGGAGGATTTTATGCCTCTACGGAGATGTTTGTGGAGTCTGTGCCGGATGAATATCTTGATGTGGATCCTTCTCTGTGGACCGCGTCACTCGACTCGACCGTCGTTCCTCTTGTGATTCCTCGCGCATATCTCAATTTCTATAATTATGGCTTTGCTGCGGCACGAGGCACGCCTCAGCTTGGTGAAGGCCTTTTCTCGATGGTTCCGTTGAGTCTGACTTTAGGACGATCTGCCGCTAAAAAGTCATACACCGGAAAGATTGTGGGCCTCTCAGACCGTATGAACACCATTCTTGTGCCTGATGCCTTCCTCCAGGAGGCCAACCGCCGTTTCGCCCCAGGCGTGTCAAAGAATCCGACCAGAGTCCTGGTGGAGATAGAGTCGTCGTCTGCTCTCATGGAGTATGTCGATCAGAAGGGTTATGTGATCGATGGCGGCGGTGGGGATGCTGCCAGGCTGCTTGCCGTGGTGCGTGCCATCATTTCTGTCATCGTGGCATTCGGCCTTCTTGTGTCTGTGCTTTCATTCTCTCTTCTTCTCATATCCATTCTTCTTATGGTTGAGCGGAACAGATACAAGAATGAGACTTTGCGCCAGCTTGGACATTCCCGCATGAGTGTAGCTTTGCCATATCAGATGCTTGCGGCATGGGTGGATGTTGCGGTCTGGGCTGTGGCCATCGTGGCTGTAGTGCTGCTCTATCCGTTCATGGTTTCTTTGCTGCAGACTGTCAGTCCGGGCTTCGAGCCTGCCGGGGTTCTTACTTCCGTTTTATCGGGTGTATGCCTTTGCGCATTCTTTGTTGCGGTTCATTTCATTCTGATTCGCAGAAAAATACGATAACTGAAATATCTGGGCTTGGAAATAAGGAGGCGAATTTTTAAATTTGCTTCCCTTTTTTCGGTATGTATAGCCGCAAGGCACCGCCCCTGTGCATATCTCAGTCTGTTTTTCTCCCTTGGGGCAGGGAAGTACATAATCCCTATTATGAAAAAGTTATTTTGTATAATGGCTCTTGCGGGTGCTATCTTCACTTCATGCAATGAGAAGGTAGATACTCCTACTGGTGGCGGTGAGAAGGACCCGACTCCAGCTCCTACTGAGCAGGCGCCAACCGTTTCTTTGACAGCAGGCGAGGCTACAACAGAGAGCCTTTCGTTTGTGCTCACTCCAGAGCATGCTGTTTCGGTGCGTTATGCAGTGTATGAGGCTGACGCAACTCTTCCGACTGCAGAGCAGCTTCTCACTCCGGCTTCCGGTATGGCAGGAACACCAGCTGATGCTACAACTGCAGACACTTATGTGGTGAGCGGTCTCAAGTATGCGACTGCCTACACTGTTGTGGCTGCTGCTTCAAACAGCGTCGGTTACTCAGATCTCATGACACTCAGCATGAAGACTGCTACTCCTGCTGCAGGTGTAAGCCTTTCACTTGTCGAGGCTGAGCCTGAGAGTGTTGTGTTCACACTCGCTCCTTCATATGCAAGCAAGGCTGCATATGTTGTTGTAGAGGCTGGCGCTCAGGCTCCTGAGGCTTCTTATGTTATCGAAAACGGCGTGCAGGCAGACGCTGCAGCTTCAGCAGAGTACACTGTAGCAGATCTGACTCCTGAGACTTCATATGTGATTTATGCAGCTGCTCTTGACCTTGATGGTGCAAACGCTGTGCTTGCTGAGCCTTTGGCTGTTACAACTGCTGCTCGTCCTGTAGTTGCTCCTGCAATCGGTGACTTCTACTACAGCGACGGTACATGGAGCACAGAACTCGATCCAGCTAAGACTCCAATCGCTATCGTGTTCTACACAGGCATCGCTACTGAGTTCCTTGACAACAAGGCATACTATAAGACTAAGGACGGTTCAAAGATGGAAGACTTCCATGGTTATGCAATCGCTCTCCGCGACGCTGATCCTGAGTCCGAGAATCAGTATGGCGTGATCGAGGACGGAGCATGGTGGAGCTTCTGGGATGGCAATGCAGCTCCTACAGGTGTTTCTGTCGAGGTGGATGACTTCCTTGGCTACACAAACACTGTTGCTATCCAGTCACACTGCATCACTCTCAAGAAGGAGTTCTCGGCATCTGAGGACAGCTACCCTGCAGCATACTATGCAACACGTGGCTATGAGGAGGTTTGCCCGGCTCCGGCACAGAGCTCAGGATGGTTCCTCCCATCAGCATACCAGCTCAAGTACATCTGGGATCAGGTATACTTCAACAACAGCGGAAACCTCAAGGGCTGGCTCGAGAATTCATTCAATATCTTGGCCGACCAGGCGACGCCTCTCTATCGTGATGATGCTGAGTACTGGTCTTCTACTGAGGTGATCGATTCATCAGCTCACACATACAGAGCTTATTATGTAAGCTTCGATCAAAGACAGTTCCAGGCTGGTTTCGTTGCATGGTACAACAAGAACTATTTGATGGACGTACGTTCAATTCTTGCATTCTAATCATATACATATAGAAATGAAAAGATTTTTTAACGGTTTCTTTGCGTCAGCTATGGCGCTTGTGCTTGCCGCTTCATGTGCTGAGAAGCAGCCTGTAGACAATGGCAACGACAAGGAGGATGATAAGCAGCCGGTATCTGCAAACTTCGAGTTTGTAAATGCTCCTGAGGAGGCTGAGTTCGAGTTCGGCCAGACAAAGACTTTTGCTGTAAAGTATAACGATATCGAGGAGTTCTCTATCGAGCAGCCTAAGGGTTGGACTGCTCTCCTTGAGGACGAGACCTTCATCGTGACAGCTCCTGCTGAAGATGCTAAGGATGCAGAGCTTGAGGGTGAGATTGAGGTGAAATATGCCGGTGCTGACGGCCTCAGCCTTGTCGAGACTCTTGCTGTGCGCGTGGTTGCTGCTGAGCAGCCGGCTCAGCCGGATCAGCCGGCTGAGCCTGTTACATTCGATCTTATCCTTTCAAATGTGACTACAACTTCAGCTGATCTCCAGGTTATCCCTAGCGACAACAAGGCAGGTTACTACTTTGACGTTTGTACAAAGGAGGACTTCGACAGCGTGAACGGTGATGTATACTACATCGTAAGCGAGTATATGGACTATCTCAAGAAGGCTTATCCTTCGTTCTCAATGTCTGACATCCTTGCTGCCATGCTTTCATACGGACCTGATCAGGATACAGTGACTGGTCTTCCTGCAGGCACAGACATGTGTTTCTATGCTGTTGCAATCGATGAGAACGGCCAGCAGGCTTCAGAGCCGGCTGTCGTGACTTTCACAACTGAGACTCCAGGCAACCCAGAAGAGTGTACATTCGACATAGAGGTTTCTGAGATCAAGGGTACAACATGTCTTATCACTATCCAGCCTTCAGATCCTTCAATCCGCTACTGGTTTGCTGTGACTCCGGTAGAGGGTTATCCTGGTGACATCCCAATGATGGTGGCTGTAAAGGAGGAGGCTGCTGCTTATGCTGCTGAGATCGGAATGTCTCTTCAGGATGTGATTTCAGCTGTAACAATCGCAGGTCCTGTTGCTGACTACTGGTATGATCTTAACTTGGACACTCAGTACTATGTCTATGCATTCGCTATGGACAAGAACGGAGACTATGCAGGTCCATGCTTCAAGAAGGCATTCAAGACTGCAGCTGATGATATCTCAGACGCAGACCTCGAGCTTGACTACAGATATTTCAACGGTGACGATCTCTATGCTATGGATCCTGAAAAGTATCCTAATGCACAGGGTAGAGTGCTTCTTCAGGTGAAGGCCTCTCCTAACTACTTCGCTTCAGATTGGGCTGTGGCAGTTGCAGCAGGCGACATGACTGACGAGAACTCATATCCATACGATGCTACAATCAACGCAATCCTTGCTTCTGGTGCAGCTAAGTACAATCAGAGCATGCAGCAGTTCTGGGTTGAGTACAGAGCTTGTACAATCTTCGGCTTCGCAGCAGATTACGAGGGCTACAATGGACCTCTCCACAGAATCCTTGTAGAGCCTACTAGAGAAGGTGCCGCTTCGCTCGAGGAGCTCGCTCCACTCTCGACACCGACTTCGACATTCTCTTTCCAGCCAGTGGATCCATTCAAGACTCTCTTCGACGGAAAGATGAGCAATACTCCGATGGTTCGCCGTTCGCTCGGTCTGTAATCCGGAGAGCGTGTCATGTAATGCGCTGATAGATAATATTTTAAGCAATTAAGGGTGGGCAAATTTGGAGGCTGCTGAAAAAGTACCTTTGTATATGCTTATATCCTGCAATTATATTTTGATAGTTGCAGGATATTTTGTATCTTTATCTTATTGATTAACAGTAAGATATATGCTCCCAACACAAGGCGTAATACGATTTTCTG
>JAFZEP010000129.1 GCA_017560625.1 Bacteroidales bacterium | reverse complement strand
AGATCCAGACCAATACAGGCTACCGCGTGCAGTTCAACTCTGCTATCGGACCATACAAGGGAGGTCTCCGTTTCCACCCTTCAGTAAACCCTTCAATCCTTAAGTTCCTCGGTTTCGAGCAGACTTTCAAGAATGCCCTCACAACTCTCCCAATGGGTGGTGGTAAGGGAGGTTCAGACTTCAACCCACGTGGAAAGTCAGATGCTGAGATCATGCGTTTCTGCCAGGCGTTCATGCTTGAGCTTTGGAAAGTGATCGGCCCAGACCAGGACGTTCCTGCAGGTGACATCGGAGTAGGTGGCCGTGAGATCGGTTACATGGACGGTATGTATAAGAAGCTTGCTCAGCAGTACAACACGGGAGTTCTCACAGGTAAGGGTCTTACTTGGGGAGGTTCTATCCTTCGTCCTGAGGCAACTGGTTTCGGTGCGGTATACTTCGTAGAGCACATGCTCCAGCTCGCTGGCAAGGACATCAAGGGTAAGACTATCGCTCTCTCAGGCTTCGGTAACGTAGCATGGGGTGCCGCTACAAAGGCTACAGAGCTCGGTGCAAAGGTCATCGCTATCTCAGGTCCGGACGGAGCTATCTATGATCCGGAGGGAATGAACGCAGAGAAGATCGCCTACATGCTCGAGCTCCGCGCTTCAAACAACGACGTTGTCGCTCCATTCGCTGAGAAGTTCCCATCTGCAACATTCTACCCAGGCAAGAAGGCTTGGAGCATCAAGTGTGACATCGCTATGCCATGTGCATTCCAGAATGAGCTCACAGGTGCTGACGCTGAGGAACTCCTCGCAAACGGTACATGGCTTGCTGCCGAGGTTTCAAACATGGGATGTACTCCTGAGGCTATCGCAGCATTCCAGAAGGCAGGCATCATGTTCGCTCCTGGTAAGGCAGTAAACGCAGGTGGTGTTGCAACTTCAGGTCTCGAGATGACTCAGAACGCAATGCACATCAGCTGGAGCCCTACAGAGGTAGACGAGAAACTCCACTCTATCATGTCTAACATCCACGAGGCTTGCGTGAAGTACGGTACTCAGCCAGACGGTTACATCAACTACGTGAAGGGCGCAAACATCGCCGGCTTCATGAAGGTTGCTCAGGCTATGCTTGAGCAGGGAATTATCTAGCGAATTCTTCGCTAGATAATCCCTGCGATATAACACTCGATGCGAAGCGGAGCGTGTTAGGGAAATTAAGAGGGCAAAAAAATGCCCTCTTTTTTAGTTTATATTGAAATAAAGACTAACTTTGCGCGCGTTTTTTAAAAGCAGAGTAATTTTTCTAATATAAATAACAGATTATGTTTAAGATTTTCCAAGGTTATCACCTTGTAGAGGCTTACCACAAGTGGAAAAAGTCTCTCAAGAGAGATGATAAGACTGTTTCGCGTGCGATCCGTCTGATCATCGCAGTCGTGGCTGCCCTCCTTGTATGGTGTCTTCCAGTCGAGACATGGATCGACGGCATGACAATCATCCAGAAGAGAACGCTCGCCATCTTCCTCTTTGCCATCCTGATGTGGCTCTTCGAGGCTGTCCCAGCATGGACGACATCAGTGATGGTCGTAGTCTTGCTGCTGTTCACGACGTCCAACAGTAGTCTGGTGCTCTTCAACAACGCAGCTCCTGAGATTCTCGGACAGACAACAAGCTACAAGTCTCTCCTTCATTGTTTTGCAGACCCTATCATCATGCTCTTCATCGGAGGATTCGTCCTCGCGATTGCAGCGTCTAAGACAGGTCTCGACCTCTACCTTGCCCGCGTGATGCTCAAGCCTTTCGGCAAGAACCCTAAGTTCGTTCTCCTCGGCTTCCTTCTCGTGACAGGTATCTTCTCGATGTTCCTTTCGAACACTGCAACAGCAGCGATGATGCTCACATTCCTCGGACCTGTCCTCAAGGCTCTCCCTGCAGACGGTAAGGGTAAGACAGCGCTCGCGCTCGCTATTCCAATCGCAGCAAACATCGGTGGTATGGGTACTCCGATCGGAACACCTCCGAATGCGATCGCTCTCAAGTATATGTCAGAGATCGGCATCGAGGTAGGATTCGGTCAGTGGATGGCATTCATGATTCCTTTCACAATCATTCTTCTCCTCATCGCTTGGGTAATGCTCGTGAAGCTCTTCCCATTCAAGGCTAAGGAGATCACTCTCAACATCGAGGGCGAGCTCAAGAAGGACTGGAGATCAATCGTTGTCTACATCACTTTCATCTGCACTGTGCTTCTTTGGGTTCTCGATAAGGCAACAGGTGTAAATGCAAACGTTGTGGCAATGCTTCCTGTAGGTGTATGTGCTATCGTAGGCGTGCTTACAAAGCGTGACCTTGAGGAGATCAGCTGGTCTGTGCTTTGGATGGTTGCCGGTGGTTTCGCACTCGGTGTTGCTCTCCAGGAGACAGGTCTTGCGAAGACTCTCATCGCTGTAATCCCATTCGGTAACTGGCCTGCAGTTGTAATGGTGGTAGGTTCTGGTCTCATCTGCTATGTGATGGCGAACTTCATCTCTCACACAGCAACAGCCAACCTCCTCGTTCCTATCCTTGCAGCAGTTGGCGCAAGTGCGGCAGTTGCTACAAATCTTGCACCTCTCGGTGGAGTTTCGACACTCCTCATCGGTGTGGCTATCGGATCATCACTCGGTATGGTTCTTCCTATCTCGACTCCGCCAAATGCGATTGCAGCATCAACTGGTATGATCGAGCAGAAGGACATGGTCAAGACCGGTCTCATCATGGGTATCGTAGGTCTCGTACTTGGATACGGTATGCTTATCGTTCTTGGTTCATCAGGTTTGATCTAATTCTAACCAAAAATAATATTTCTTCAAGGAGGGCAGTCTGGAGACTGCTCTCCTTTCTTTTTTTAGTGCCGGCTCTCCTTGTTTTTTATAAATATATTGCTGAACTTTACACTCGCTAACCAATAATTTTTTGTGACATCATGTCCTACTTTAATTTTCTGGGGCATCCAATGAATCTTAAGCGATGCCTTTCGTTTCTGGCAGTTTGCGTCATCACTTTCGTATTGGCGTTTCTTCCGACTTCTGTCTTTGGTGTAAACGAGCAAGGTGAACTTCTTTTCACTCT
>JAFZEP010000128.1 GCA_017560625.1 Bacteroidales bacterium | reverse complement strand
GTTTCGTTCCTATCGTCAACGGCGGCGCGAATATCGCAATTATTCAGCAAATTACAAACTTTTTTTGCATATTCCTCGTATTTTTCGCTGACTGGCACGATGTTAACCTGATCAGGTGTCAACCAGAGAGGAAGCTTTCCGCCTGTGTGCTCGAGAAGCACTGCAACGAAACGCTCAAGTGAGCCGAACGGAGCACGGTGGATCATGATCGGACGATGCTTCTGGTTGTCGTTTCCGATGTACTCAAGCTCGAAGCGCTCAGGAAGGTTGTAGTCTACCTGGATAGTACCGAGCTGCCACTTTCTTCCGATGGCATCCTTGACCATAAAGTCGAGCTTAGGACCATAGAATGCAGCCTCACCGTACTCAACTACAGTGTTAAGGCCCTTCTCCTCAGCCGCCTCGATGATCGCAGCCTCTGCCTTAGCCCAGTTCTCGTCTGAACCGATGTATTTTGACTTGTTGTTAGGGTCGCGGAGTGACACCTGTGCTACGTAATCCTTGAAGTCAAGTGTCTTGAATACGTAGAGGATGATGTCGATCACCTTGCAGAACTCCTCCTTGATCTGGTCTGGACGCACGAAGAGGTGTGCATCGTCCTGAGTGAAGCTACGTACACGTGTAAGACCGTGGAGCTCACCGCTCTGCTCGTAACGGTATACTGTACCGAACTCAGCAAGTCTGAGCGGAAGATCCTTGTATGAACGTGGCTTAGCTCTGTAGATCTCACAGTGGTGAGGACAGTTCATAGGCTTGAGCAGGTACTCCTCTCCCTCCTGTGGTGTGTGGATAGGCTGGAATGAGTCCTTACCGTATTTTGCATAGTGACCTGATGTCACATAAAGATCCTTGTTTCCGATGTGCGGAGTCACTACAGGGAGGTAGCCATATGACTTCTGGAGCTTCTTGAGGAAGTTCTCGAGGCGCTCGCGCAGAGCAGCACCCTTAGGAAGCCACAATGGAAGACCCTGACCCACTCTCTGAGAGAATGTGAAGAGTTCCATGTCCTTACCGATCTTTCTGTGGTCACGCTTCTTGGCCTCCTCGATCATCTGGAGGTACTCGTCGAGGAGAGACTTCTTAGGGAAAGTCACACCGTATACACGAGTAAGCATCTGACGCTCCTGGTCACCTCTCCAGTAAGCACCTGCGATTGCAGTAAGCTTTACTGCCTTGATCACAGATGTATCCTTGAGGTGCGGTCCGCGGCAAAGGTCAGTGAAATCACCGTTTGTGTAGAAAGTGATTGTACCGTCCTCAAGCTCGCTGATGAGCTCGCACTTGTACTCGTCACCCTTCTCAGTGAAAGTCTTGAGAGCCTCTGCCTTTGAAACCTCTGTTCTTACGAAAGGATTCTTCTGACGAGCAAGCTCGATCATCTTGTCCTCGATAGCCTTGAGGTCAGCCTCTACGAGAGTCTTCTCGCCGAAGTCTACGTCATAGTAGAAACCAGTCTCTACAGCAGGTCCGATACCGAACTTCACGCCTGGGTAAAGTGCCTCAAGCGCAGCTGCGAGAAGGTGTGACGAAGAGTGCCAGAAGACATGCTTTGCCTCTGCATCCTCCCACTTGTGGAGACGGATAGCCGCGTCCTCGTTGATAGGACGTGTCACATCATATACTTGTCCTTTTCCTGTCGTGTCAGCAGCCGTGATTACAGTTGCAGCCAATACGTCTGCTGCCAATCTTGGGCTGATGCTGTTCGCAATGTCAAAAGCTGAAACACCACTCTCGTACTGTCTCACGCTGCCGTCAGGAAATGTAATGTTTATCATATCTTTAATACTTAAAAATCCAAGATTGCAAAGATAGACAAAATTTACCTATATTTGCAATAATATAAGACATTTAACATGGAGCAGAACGTTATTCGCATCAACCGCTGGAACATGGCCGGCAAATATGGACTGGTCTTCGGATTGATTTCAGCTGCATACCTTTACTACAGACATCTGACTGTCGCACTTGGTCTGACAGGTTTCGTAAGTTCCGCTCTGGGCTTCATCATCTGGGCAGCTAAATTCGTCGGATGCATCAAGTTGATGAAGTACTGCATGAACAGATTCACTATCGAAAATCCGACAGCCACAAATTCAGACACATTCAAGCTGGGAACACTCATAGCAATGTTTTCTGCCATCGTGTTCTCTGTGATAACAGTTGCAGACCATCTTTATATCTTTCCGGAGTACTATCAGAGCCTCTATGCAGCGATGATCCAGGAATACTCGAAGTTCATGTCCGCTGCAAGGATCGATGAGATGAAAGCCATGCTTGCCGATGCTCCAAAGACCGCGTTCATCGGCACATTCATATATTGCTTCCTTTTCGGAACCGTGCTGTCGCTTATCCTGTCACGCAACATTCCGTCAAAGGATCCTTTCCACAACTACAAACCAGACGAGCAGTAAATCACCATGGAATACACAAAGGAAATCTCGATTGTAATATCACTCTTCAATGAGGAAGAGTCGCTCCCGGAGCTCATCAGCTGGATCGAAAGCGTAATGACGAAGGAGAAGTACAGCTATGAAATCGTCATGGTAGACGACGGAAGCCGCGATAAGTCGTGGGACGTGATCAAGAAGCTCTCGGAAAGCAATCCGGCCATCAGAGGCATCAGATTCCGCCGCAACTACGGCAAGTCAGCAGCGCTGTACCATGGATTTGCCGCTGCAGAAGGACGGGTCGTGGTTACCATGGATGCAGACCTCCAGGACTCACCTGAAGAGATACCTGAAATGTACAGAATGGTGGTCGAGGAAGGCTATGACATCGTTTCGGGATGGAAGAAGAAAAGACACGACAACAAGCTCACAAAGAACCTTCCGTCAAAGCTTTACAACTGGACAGCCCGCAAGATCACAGGCATAAGGCTGCACGATATGAACTGCGGACTGAAGGCATACCGCAACGAAGTCGTGAAGGACATCGAGGTCTATGGCGAGATGCACAGATACATTCCTTACCTTGCCAAGAATGCCGGATACGACAAGATCACTGAGAAGCCTGTGCAGCACCAGAAGCGCAAATACGGAACAAGCAAATTCGGTCTCAGCAGATTTGTCAACGGATTCCTTGACCTGATCTCCCTCTGGTTCCTGAGCCGATTCGGCAAGAAGCCTATGCACTTCTTTGGATTCACAGGCATCCTGATGTTCCTGATCGGAGGTATAATGGCAGCATGGGTGATCATCGAGAAGCTCGTCCAGCAGAGCAACAACCTGGCATTCAGACCGGTGACAGAGCAGCCACTTTTCTACATAGCTCTGGTTGCAGTGATCATAGGTTTCCAGATGTTCCTGACAGGATTCCTCGGAGAACTGGTCTCACGAAACAGCCAGGAGAGAAATAAATATAACATAAAGGAAGAGCTTTAGAAACTCTTCCTTTATTGTTTTATCGCTTCGCAGAAGTACATTTATTGACGAGGTATATTATTGATCTGTATGGGATTCCGGAATTTGTACAAAGACCGATCTCGCATGTACGGCTGTTCGAGTAGCCCTCCTGTATACCTTTGTCCTTAAGCTGTGCCGAGAGTTTTCTCAGAGCATATGCGTTGAGTTCAGGATGGGTCATTCCCTTGTCTCCTGCAAAACCGCAGCAGCCTACGCCTTCTGGAATGAAGACATTGTCAGAGCACATACCAGCCAGGTCACACATGACCTTATCCAGTTTCATGAGTTTTGTAGAGCAGGTCAGGTGCAATGCCACCGGAGTGTCTGTTGGAGTAAAGTCAAGACGGTCCTTGAGGAATGTCCAGACAAACTCGGCTGCCTCATACAATTTAACTTTGTTCATCTTCGATTTCATCCTGTGAAGACACGGACTCTGGTCGCACACAACCGGATACTTGCCGGCTTCAGAAGCCTTATACAATGCATCTTCCAGTTCACGGACCTTCTTGTCTGCGATATCAGGAAGTCCTTTACTCTCCCATATGGTTCCGCAGCAAAGCGAATCCATGCGTTCAGGGAAAATGACATCATATCCTGCCTTTTTGAGAAGTTCGACCATTTCCTCGGCCAACGGTTTCATGCCCTTAGACCCTTTGTCTACTCCCATCGCCTGATTTAGACAGCTTGGGAAATAGACTACCTTGAGGTCATTGCCGGATGCCTCGGACCTGATCTTTGCGAGGGACTTCGAGGCGTTATATGATTTCGGGAAAGCTGGCGTCCATAGCGGAGCTCCAACAGCGTGCAGGCCTTTAGCAATGGCGCTCATTCCCTTGTCACCCAACATATTATGTCCAAGGCTTGCCATAGAAAGAATTCCTCTGACACTATTCTTCACGCCATGGAAATGATTGGCAGCAAACTGTCCTACAGACTTTCCGGCATGTCCCATCGCCTGCCTTCTGATCTCATGAGTAAGGTCCGCGACATTGATGCCCATAGGGCATGACATCGAGCAAAGTCCGTCGCCGGCACATGTCTGAGCACCATAATATGAGTATTGCTTCCTGAGAGTCTTAAGACGCTTTGGGTCATTACCTGCAGTTTCAAGGATGGCAATCTCTCGCTGAACTGCTATCCTTGTCCTTGACGAAAGCGTAAATCCGCAAGACACACAGTTAACCTCACAGAAGCCACATTCTATACATTTGTTAAGCTTCACATATGCCGGATGCATATCTTCCGGTGCATCTTTGCCAGGCTTGAGAAGCGGAAGACTCTTGAAGTTCTTGAAGCAGCACTGAGGATCGTCATTGAAGATGACACCAGGGTTGAGAAGGTTATTAGGATCAAGGATCTGCTTCAATTCCTTCATGACCTCATAGGCATCACTTCCCCACTCGTACTCTACGAATGGTGCCATGTTGCGTCCAGTGCCATGCTCAGCCTTGAGGGATCCGTCGTATTTCTTGACCACAAGTTCAGTGACATCGTTGATCATCGCCTTATATCGGTCAAGGTCCTGGTCAGTCGAAAACGACTGATTTACTATGAAATGGAAATTACCCTCAAGAGCATGTCCATATATGCATGAATCATCATAGCCGTGTCTTTCCAGGAGTTCAGACAGATCGGCAACCGCCTCTGCCAGATCCTTCACATGGAAGGCGACATCTTCTATAAGGCAAGTCGTACCAGGTTTGCGCATGCCTCCCACTGTCGGGAAGATGCCGGCACGTATAGCCCAATACTGAGCAGATTCAGCCGGATCAGTGGTGAAACTGAATGTACCATGTGTCTTGAAGTCATGCAGTGCCTTGGTTATGGTAGCGACATTTTCTGCAAGTTCGTGCTGATTTTCGGCCTCAGTCTGGATAAGCAAAGCCGTTAGGCCTGCCTGATCACCTGCGCCAACCGATGCGAGCGAACGCTTGTCAAGCATCTCAACCGCTGAAACCTTGAGTGGCTTGAGCGCAATGACAGCTCTTGCCGCTTCAGCCAGATCATCAAAGTACACCATAGCGTCAGCCTGCAACGGAGCCACAGGCAAAGTCTTCATGGTGACCTCACTGACGAAAGCAAGTGTTCCTTCCGAACCTACAAGGCAATGAAGTATTATGTCGATGGGGTCTGTGAAAGTGATGAACGGCAATATATTCAGACCTGTAACATTCTTGATTGAATATTTATGTCTTATCCTGTCTACAAGTTCCTGGTTTGAGAGGACTTTATCTCTAAGTTCATTGATCGCATTGATCACATGCGGATGAGACTGCACAAATGCATTTCGGCTTTCCTGGTCGGCTGTGTCAAGGACAGTTCCATCAGCAAATACAATTCTTGCAGACTGGAGCATTCTGTCGCTGTTGGCATGTGTGCCGCAACTCATTCCAGAGGCATTGTTCATCACAATGCCACCTACCATTGCGCTCTTGATGGAAGCCGGATCCGGACCGAACTTTCTGCCATAAGGTCTGAGATGCTCATTGACCTTCGCCCCTACGATACCAGGCTGGAGAGTGATGGTCTCAGCATTCTCGGACACCGACCACTTCTCCCAGTTCTTTCCGGCAACAATGAGCACGGAGTCACTGATAGACTGTCCCGAAAGACTAGTTCCGGCTGCACGAAAAGTCACGGGAAGACTATTGCGCGCAGCAACCTGAAGGAGTTTCTGGACTTCGCTCTCATCTGCAGCACGTACAACAATCTGAGGCACCAACCTGTAAAAGCCAGCATCGGTGCCCCACGCAAATCGTCTTAACTCATCTGTATAGATTCTGTCCTTAGGGATGAACTTTGAGATCTCCTCCCTGAACCGTGTATATCTTACATTCATTTTTCAACTGTGGTGTTTATCTCAGCTCAAAACCATAAATGCTGTTGCCTTTGAGTTCTTCTTCAATCCTAAGGAGCCTGTTGTACTTTGAAGTTCTCTCCGAACGGCTGAGCGAGCCTGTCTTGATCTGACCGGCATTGGTTGCAACAGCGATATCGGCAATAGTTGTGTCCTCAGTCTCTCCTGAACGATGAGATATGATGGCAGAATAACCGTTCGACTGCGCAAGTGCTATGGCTTGCATTGTTTCTGTGAGAGTACCGATCTGATTTGGCTTGATCAACACAGCATTCGCACACTTTTCATCGATACCTTTCTGTATGTACTTGACATTAGTGACAAAAAGGTCATCACCTACAAGCTGGACATCATCTCCTATCTTCTGAGTAAGCATCTGCCATCCTAACCAGTCATCCTGGGCCATACCATCCTCAATCGAATCAATCGGATAATCCTTGACAAGATGTGCCAGATAATTGACCTGCTCTTCGCGCGACAGAATCAATGATCCAGTTCCCTCAAACTTTGAGTAGTCGTATTTACCATCTTCGTAGAACTCAGAGGAAGCACAGTCAAGTGCCAATGTCACATCATCTCCTGGAACATATCCTGCACGTTCAATGGCAGTCATAATAAGGTTGAGCGCCTCTTCCCTGCTTGAAACATATGGTGCAAAACCACCCTCATCGCCCACAGAAGTGTTGAGCTTGTGATGATGAAGCACGGCCTTAAGAGAATGGAAAACTTCTGCTCCGATTCTAAGACCCTCTGCAAAGCTTGTAGCACCAATAGGACGTATCATGAACTCCTGAAATGCTATAGGTGCATCACTATGCGCACCGCCATTGAGAATATTCATCATCGGGATCGGGAGGACATTTGAATTGGCTGTTCCCAAATAGTGATACAAAGGAACCTGCATTGAGTTGGCAGCAGCTCTTGCAACAGCAAGAGAAACAGCAAGAATAGCATTCGCGCCTAACCTTGACTTGTTGTCGGTTCCATCCAGCTCTATCATCAAGTTGTCTATGACATTCTGATGAAAGATATTGAAACCTGTCAATATCGGTGCAATTTTATCATTGACATTCGAAACGGCCTTAAGGACTCCTTTGCCAAAATAACGTGTAGGATCACCATCACGAAGCTCTAAAGCTTCATTGATTCCTGTAGATGCCCCAGATGGCACAGATGCCACGCCTATAACACCATTGTCAAGTCTGACTTCAGCTTCTACAGTAGGAGTGCCGCGAGAATCCAATATCTCACGTGCATGTATACTTTTAATAACCATATTCATAATATCGTAGATTTCAAAACCGAAGCGCAATATACAAAATTCCCGCCAGTGTGTTTACGGTTAACAAACAAAAAAGCCCTCAGGACGTTTGTCCTAAGGGCTTTTGTATAAGAAAGTGGCGGCTACCTACTCTCCCACCTGGTATGGCAGTACCATCGGCGATGGTGAGCTTAACTTCTCTGTTCGGAATGGGAAGAGGTGGATCCTCACC
>JAFZEP010000002.1 GCA_017560625.1 Bacteroidales bacterium | reverse complement strand
TTCTATCCTGTAGTTGGAAACCACGACAACACAGCATGGTACAGCGGCGACATCGAGGGTTCTACCCTTTACAGAAGCATCATGGGTCCGGAGAACTATGCGTTCTTCCTTGGCAAGGACGTGGTCATTGTCCTGGACAACATCATCTATGAGACAAACTACCAGCATAAGGTGGGTTATGCAGACCATGTGATCGCATGGGTCAAGGGACTGATGGCATATGTTCCTGCAGGTGCTGACCTTTACATCGCCCAGCATGCGCCGATCGGAAAAGGCAGAAGAAAGACCTATCAGGCTGACAGACTTCTGGATATCGTGCGTGGACGCAAGGTGACCATCATGTCCGGCCACACTCACATCAATAACAATACTGTCGTAGAGAAGAACATCACAGACCACAACGTGGCAGCCATCTGCGGAGCATGGTGGGACACCGAACTTTGCACCGACGGCACACCAAAGGGCTATAAGGTCTTCACAAAGTCTGCCGGCAAGCTCACATGGTACTACAAGGCTGTAGGCCACAGCAAGGATCATATTGCGCAGGCTTTCGGACTCGGTGAGTCGGCAATGCATCCGAACAGTGTTGTCGTGAATGTCTGGGACTGGGATCCTGAGTGGAAGGTCGAGTGGTATGAGGACGGTGTGCACATGGGCAAGATGGATCAGGTGACAGACATCTCCACAGAGTTTATACGTCAGATCGAGGCGGCGTACAGGCAGTATGGCGAGGAGATCCCAAGCTGGAAGCGAGGCAGACCTAGCGGACATCATTTCGCTGCAACTCCTTCACGTTACGCAAAGAGCGTGCTGGTGACAGTGGAAAGCCGTTTCGGCCAACAGTGGAATCAGTTGATCGACCTGACAGGATTTGTTGAGGAAAACAGAGTGTGCACTCAGATCACAGCTGAGAGCCTGAAGGCTATGGCTGCCGATGGTGCAAATGGTGTTGTGCTGCATCTTAATGTAGGTATGGACGGCAAGGTGATGGCTTCAGGCTGCAAAGATCTTACTGTGAGGGAGCTCATCGACACCACAGACGCACAGCTCAAGGGACGTTCACCTTTAAGATACAATCTTGTGATGCAGAATGTCAACCCGAAAGATGAGGGACGCACTATGCCATACTATCATGACTATGCAGATTATGTGATGGATGGTCTCTGGGACATGTTCCTCGGCGACAGACTGATGATCACAGGATCTGACTACCGCTACCTCAATCATCTTAATTCAAGGTATCCGGAAGTCGACATCGCATTCCAGGTTGCGGAAGGAACAGAGGATATCGAAAAGGCGATGGCCCGTCTGAAGTTCCAGCCTAAGTGGATCAGCTTCCACTATACTCTTGCAACTGAGGCCCTGATAGACGAGTACCGCCAGAAAGGCTATTGCGTTTCAGTCTGGGGCATTCCTGATGTGGAAACCAAAAACCGCATCAAAGACCTTGGCCCTGATGCAGTGATATATTGATTTTATATTCGGCCCTGCCCGGGCCGGGCATAGGAAACCGAATTACGGTTTCCTATGCCAACTCGTAGAGCTCCAGAAGACGGAGCTCTTTTTCGTCTGTCTCGTCGATGATGGCTCCAATGCGTTCCGATGCGCTCTGCAGCTGGTCGAAGGGGAGTGTGCCGCTGTTGAGCTGTGACTCAAGGTCTGCTTTCTCTGCAGCAAGGGCCTCCAGGTCCTTTTCAAGCTGCTCAAGTTCCCTCTGCTCCTTGTAGGTCAGTTTCCTTTTCTTTGCCGGAGCTTCTGCAGGGGCGCTCTTAGCAGCCTCTTTGGCTGCCTTTTCCTTTGCTGCCTTCTCTTCGGCACGTGCCTGCGAGCGCTGCTCAGCCTCATATTCCTTAATGAACTCACGGTATTCGCTGTAGCTTCCCACGAAGTCCTTCACGAGTCCGTTTCCGCAGAAGATGAACAGGTGGTCCACCAGCTTGTCAAGGAAATGACGGTCGTGCGATACGATGATAAGCGATCCGCTGAACTCCTTGAGATACTCCTCAAGGATGTTGAGGGTCACGATATCGAGGTCGTTGGTAGGCTCGTCGAGAATCAGAAGGTTCGGCTGCTGCATCAGGATGGTGAGCAGGTAGAGCCTGCGCTTTTCACCTCCGCTGAGTTTCTCTATCTTGTTGTTGAGCATCTCGTGAGGGAAGAGGAATCGGTTGAGCAGCCATGTGTCGTTGACAATGTCCAGCACAGTGTCGTCTGGGTTGAATGACATGCCGCTCTGATGGTAATATCCGATTTTCAATGACTCTCCACGCTCTAGACTGCCTGTTACAGTGCCGTTTCCGAGATATTCATTGTTGCCGGTCAGGAGGTTGAGGAAGGTCGATTTTCCGGCACCGTTGCGTCCTACGATTCCTACCTTCTCATACCTCTGGAAATTGTATGTGAAATTGTCAAGATAGCAGTCCTCTCCATAGTAGAAACTGAGGTCCTTGCAGTTGATGATCTTCGTTCCGAGTCTGGTCGCTCCTTTGATAGGATCCATGTTGACCTGCTTCTGTGTATACACCTGTGACGCCCTGTCCTTGAGGTCATAGAATGCATTTATGCGGTAGCGCGCCTTTCCCGTGCGGGCGCAAGGCGTACTGCGGATCCACTCCAGTTCGCGGCGAAGGATGTTGCGCACCTTGTCGGTCTCAGCGTTGTAATTGCTGATTCTCTCCTCGCGCTTCTCCAGGAAGTTCTGATAGTTACCTTTATATGTATATATGGCTCCGTGGTCCATCTCCATGACGGTGTTGCACACGCGGTCAAGGAAATAACGGTCGTGGGTCACCATCAGCAATGTGCATCGTGAACGGCTCAGATGACCCTCGAGGAACTCGATTGCATCGATGTCGAGGTGGTTGGTCGGCTCGTCCATGATGAAGAACTCGGCCTCGCTTGCCAGCATCTGGGTGAGAGCGACACGCTTTACCTCGCCACCGGAAAGTTCCTTCATCTTCTGGTCAGGATTGTTGAGGTTGAAGTTGGTCAGGAACTTGATTACCCTGTGCTCATACTCCCAAAGATGCTCCTGGTCAAGGTTCTTGGTGAACTCGACGCTAGAAGACATCACCTGCTCGAAGATGCTTTTTTCCGGGTCGAAAGGGTAGTCCTGCTCAAGGAATGCGATCTTGATGTCCTTGAGGAACATGATCTTTCCGCCTGAGTCGGACTTGTCCTTGCCCGCAAGAATCCTCATCAGCGATGTCTTGCCGGTGCCGTTAGGGGCAATGAGAGCGATCTTGTCGCCCTCATTGATGTTGAATCCTATTTTCTCGAACAGCACCTTCGGTCCATAGCTCTTCGATATGTTCTCAATCTGTAGATAACTTGCCATTTTACTTGAAAAATTTGTCGACTTCCTTCACAATCTCAGGGAGTGCGAAGACTGCCACTCGGTCGTAGGCGTTGATGACAGTGTCTCCCACTGCAATAAACGATTCGTTGCCGCGGATCACACCTCCGATGATGGCTCCCTTAGGGAAATGCATATCCTTGAGAGGCTTCTGAGTGATGAGAGTGTCAGGTGCAACGATATATTCCAGCACCTGTGCATCTGTTCCTGTCATGTATTTGATGAATCTCACCTTGTTGCTCAACGTGAACTTGAAGATGCGTCCAGCTGTGATGAGCTTTTTGTTGACCACAGCATCCACGCCCATTCTCTCTGCCAACTTGATGTACTCAAGGTTCTCAACCTCTGCAATTGTCCTCTCCACACCGAGGGTCTTGGCTGCAACGCATGCCAGGATGTTTGTCTCGGAGTTGTTGGTCACTGCCACGAACGCGTCATACTCTCTGATGGACTCCTCAAGCAGAAGGTCTGAGTTTCGTCCGTCTCCGTTCACTACAGTCACGTTTGAAGGGAGCTTGTCGGAAAGGAATCGGCATTTGTGCTTGTTCATCTCAATGAGCTTGATGCTTTCCATCTGCTTGCTCAATTGTGTCGCAAGCATCTCTCCAATCGGGCTTCCTCCGAGAATCATCAGATTATTCACTGCGATGTTCTGCTTGCCTACATATCTCATCAGCATCTCCATGCCGTCTCTGGTGGAAATGATGAAGACGAGGTCGTGGTATTTGAACTTCGTGTCGAATGAAGGGATGATGGTGGAGTCTTTGCGTGTGATGGCGACAACGCGGAACGCATGACCTTCTTTGGCAGCAACGGCACTGAACTCTGCCATGTTCATTCCGAGCAGCTGAGAGTCTTCCTCCAGCTTGAACACAGCCACCTGGAGCTTGCCTCGTGCAAATTCAAGCGATTCTGTAGTGGCATTTCTCCTGAGCAGGTCGATGATCTCGTTTGTGGCGATCTTTTCCGGATAGAAAAGCAGGTCGATGCCCATGTCGGTGAACATGTATTTGTGCTCGAAGCTCAGATACTCCTCATTGTTGATGCGGGCTGTTACCTTTTTGCTGCCAAGCTTCTTGGCGAGCATCGCGCTGACGATATTCACGTCCTGTGACTCGGACGGATTTACGGCAATGAACAGGTCGGCATGGTCCGCACCGGCTTCCTTGAGAGTCTGGATGGCAGACGGATTGCCTTCGACCGTGATCACATCAGTGAGCGCAGACAAGGCCTCAAGTCGGTCTTTGCGCGAATCAATGATTGTGATCTCGTTTCCGTCGGTGTTCAGCATCTTGGCAAGGTGAGAACCAACTTCACCTGCGCCCGCGATTACAATTTTCATAACTATATCTTATAAAAGTCGTCTTCCTTGATGTGTCTGAATATGTTCTCTCCCCTGAGGATCGACTGGAGGATTATCCACTTTGTCCAGATGCCATTCACGGTTGTCTTTCCGCCATGCTTCTGCAGATATTGCTCAATCTCTGCAGTCTCCGGCTTTCTGGTCAGCGTGCTGTATTCCTTATGTGCCTTGTACACTGCTTTGAAATTTGCGAAGTTGAATGTCAAGGCATATACCATAGCCGACATGCCGTCCAGACACTTGCGCAGGAACACTCTCCATTGTGCGCGCCTGCATGCCTTGGCTGCAGCTTTGTCTGCCCTCAGGCCTTTGGCCAACTCTTCCAATGCGAATGTCTTCGCAAGGTTGTTGTCCAGCATGAGCAGGTTGTTTCTGAAGTTAAGGAAGAGCTTGAACGGCGATGAGGCAGGCAATGTGCCTCCTCCCACGTGGTAGACAAGCGACTGTGGGACCACGGTCACTTTCCAGCCTTCAAGCTGCATTCTCCAGCACAGATCGATCTCCTCCATGTGTGCGAAGAATCTGTCATCCAAGCCGTTGAGGGCTCTGTAGACCTCGCTTCTCACAAGAAGGCACGCTCCCGTTGCCCACATCACGTCGGCAGGGGAGTCGTACTGGCCGTGGTCGGTCTCAAGCCTCTTGAGCACTCGTCCGCGGCAGAAAGGATAGCCATAGCGGTCGATATATCCGCCGGCAGCTCCTGCATATTCAAACTTTTCCCTTTCCTGGAAGCTGTGCAGTTTAGGTGCACATGCTCCGCATTCAGGGTGGTTGTCCATCCACTCCACCAGAGGCTCCAGCCAGTTGTCTGTCACCTCTATGTCGGAGTTGATAAGGACGAAATATTCTGGTCTGTCAGTCTCCTGCAGTGCTTTGAAAGCCTTGTTGTAACCGCCTGTGAATCCGTGGTTTCTGTCGAATTCCAGGGTGCGGATCTGCGGGAAGACCTCTTTCATGACAGCCAGACTGTCGTCGCTGGAGTCATTGTCGGCCACGATCACCTCTGCTCCCTCAACCTTCTCGACAGAGCGTATAAGCGGAGGGAGGAATTTCCTGAGAAAATCCTCCGTGTTCCAGTTCAGTATGACTACAGCTGTCTTCATTTCAATGAGTCGTCGGGCTTCTCTATTAATGGCAACCGCAACCGCAGTCACCCTCGCCTTCGCCGCATCCGCCGCACTCTGAGTCGCCGCATCCGCCACCGTGGCATCCGCCGCCGCAGCCACCGCAAGTGTGGACATATTCGCCATGGAGACCCTCAGTGAGCTCCTTCTCAGTAGCTTCGCGTACGCTTACTACCTCGCCCTTGAAATGGAGAGTCTTACCGGCCATCTGGTGGTTGAGATCCATCTTGACGCTATCCTCGGAAACCTCTACCACAACGCCCGGGATCACAGCGCCCATGCTGTTCATCATAGGGATTGTGTTGCCTGGCACGAGAAGATCTTCACGGATTTCGCCGTTCACCTCGAACGCTGCCTTTGGAAGGTCAATTACTCTTGAAGGATCGATTTCGCCGTATGCATCTGCCGGTGCGAGAGTTACGTCGAATGTGCAGCCTGGCTCCATGCCCTCGATTGCCTCTTCAAGCTTAGGGAGGAGGTTGCCTGCTCCGTGGATATAATCCAAAGGACGCTCCTTTGGACACTGGTCAACGACCTGGCCGTCAACCTCGAGTTCGTAGCTGAATTCTACGACTGTGTGCTTTGCGATTTTCATATTGTTGTCTTTTTATTTGTTTACTAAGCAGAGAATGAAACGTTCTCGAAGGCGAGGGTGCCGATCTGCCATCTCACGCTTGCGCGGGCGTCGGATCCTACTGCCGTGAGGTTGTTCCACAACTCAAGCAGGTTTCCTGTGATCAGCATCTCGCGCACCGGATGGGTGATCTTTCCCTTGCTGAAGGCAAAGCCCTCGATGCCGAAGGAGAAGTCACCTGTCACCGGATTGGAGTTGCCTCCGTTGAACCCTGTCACCAGGATTCCGTTGCCGCTGATCTCAAGTATATCTTTCAAAGATAATGCTTTTTCATCTGACAGCAATGCCTTGTCTTTTACAAATGGCATGAGGCATGGGCGGGAGATGTCCTCGACTGTAGGCTCGATGCCCATTTTAGCTGCCATGTATGTGTTGACGAAGTACTGCTTCACCACTCCGTTCTCAATGATCGGAGCATCCTTTGTCGCGACTCCTTCTGTGTCGAACATTCTAGATCCGTTCTTCTTCGGAGTCCTTGCCATGTCCATGAGGGTCATGCCTTCAGGGAATACCTTTGTTCCTAGGGTGCCGTCGAGGAACGACATCTTCTGTTGGATGGAACCTGCGTTGAGGGCTGTCAGAAGCGGTGCGATGAGCTTGGTTGCTACTGTGGTGTCGACAACCATCTTATAGCGTCCGCTGCGGCGCTTCTTTGGGCCTATCTGCCTTGCAGCGCGCTCAAGGGCCTTTTTGGGGCATCCTTTCAGGTCCACTCCGTCCTTGTCGAACGAACTTTCCCACCAGAATCCGCTGTATTTAGATCCTTCCTTGTCCTGGATAGTCATCTCTGCAAAGACGCTGAAGCATGTCTCGGTGTGGCGGCCTTCAAAGCCCTGTGAGTCAGCTGTGAAGTTGTCGTCGCATGACTCGCTGTATTCGCATTCTTCCGAGATGACTTCGTAGCCTTCGCCCGAAGCTTCTGCAAACATACTCATGCTCTTTGCCCTTGCAAGGCGTGAATCGCTGTCTGACTCCTCGTAGCGTGGGTCATAAAGTCCGAGTTCGTTGCCTGTAATGGCATCTTTCGCTGTCCTTTCCGGCGCCGGAAGAGTTCTGCAGGCATCTTCTTCAAGCATCTTCACCATTGTGATGGACTGGACGATGAACTTTTCAAGGTCGCTTACCTCCAGACGGTTTGTGGAGAATGTTCCATATCTTTTGTCTGCAAATATATATAGGTAGATAGACCGGTCTGCGGCATGCGTCACCTTGTCCATCACGCCGTTCAGAAGGGTGCAGCTGTCTATAGTGCTGTCGTTGACCGACACTCTCACTGCGTCGGCTCCATGCTCAAGAGCATATGAGATGCAGTGTCTTGCTATGTTGATTTCGTTCTGTGTGATCATTATTCTCCTCCTACTGTAAGGTTGCTGATAAGGACTGTCGGCATTCCGCATGACACTGCCACGCTCTGCTCCTTCCCGCATGTCCATGTGCCGTTGTTGATCTTGAGGTCGTTGCCTACGGCCTGGATGTCTGCGAGTGCTGCAGGGCCGTTTCCGATGATGTTGATGTCCTTGACAGGGCTGGTGAGACGTCCGTTTTCGATGAGGTATCCGCTCTTTACGAAGAATGTGAAGTCACCTTCGCCGATCTTCACCTGGCCGTTTGAGAATTCGTCCACATATATTCCCTCCTTCACGGATGCGATGATATCCTGCGGATCGGCATCTCCGCTTTCCATGTATGTTGCCCTCATTCGTGGGATCGGGTTGTAGCGGAAGCTCTCCCTTCGTCCGTTTCCTGTCGACTCGACGCCATACCATGCTGCGCTGATCCTGTCGTGGAGGAATGAAGTCAGCACTCCGTCCTGGACCATGTAGGTCTTCTGTCCGCTCACACCTTCGTCATCATAGTTGCATGCGCCTCGGTTTCCGGTGATGGTCGCGTCGTCGACTACATTGACGCCCTTCGGGCATACCTGTGTGCCCATTTTGTCGGCAAAGATCGACTGACCCTTTCTGTTGAAGTCGGCCTCGAATGCATGCCCCATGGCCTCGTGGAGGAGGATGCCTGATGCTCCGGCACCCATGACCACGCTCATCTGTCCGCCCTTAGGACGCACAGCCTCGAATCTCTGGTCGATGCCTGTGGTGATCTCGTCAGCGATCTCCTGAGCGAGTGCCGGGCCGATGAGTTCCGCTCCGGTCCTGAAGCTTCTGGCTGCGTTCTTGTTCTCGGTCTTTCCGTTCTGCTGGAAGACTGCTGTCACACTCACGCTGCCCAGTGGTCTGGTGTCGTAGGTGATCTCTCCCAAAGAGTTGTACATCATGATGTCAGCCACAGAGTTGGACAGTCTTGCAATGACTTTCACCACTCTGCTGTCTTTGGCGAAGATGGCTTTCTCGAGGTCCTGCAGGAAGGGGAGGAAGGCGTCTGCGCTGACGTCTCGCCAGCTGGTGTCCATCCTGTAGTAGTCTCCCTTTGAGGTCGGCGAGCTGTTGTATGACCTTGGTGCACCGTCGGTCTGTGCGATCATCGATGCTGCCTGGGCTGCCTTGAGCATTTCGCCCATTGCCAGGTTCTCCGAATAGGCATATCCTGTGCGCTCTCCCTTGAGCACTCTGATGCCCACGCCGCAGTCGGTGTGGAAACCGCCTGATGACACGACTCCGTCCTTGAGCAGAAGGTTGAAGACGGTCGTATATTCAAAGTAAAGGTCGGCATAGTCGCCGCCCTTTGCCAATGCTGTCGCTATAAGAGTGTCAAGCTGCTGCTGCGAGACCCCGAATGTGTTGTGATAGTATTCCGCTATGTTCATTCCTGTGTGTATGATTCTCCTATTGCTTTGATCTTTGCGAATGTCTCCTCGTCGCGCACGTTGATGACTTCGTTCTTCGATCCTTCAGCGACGACCCTGAAAGGGATCTGTGAGTTGTCTGCCAGAATCCATCTTTCGCAGATTGGAGCATAGTACTTGAAGAAATAATTTATGCCCACATGATATCTTCTGCGGATGGTCTCCTCCGGGATGTCATGGCCTCCGGTCGCCACTCTTGCCTTCACGCGCTCGACCGCCATGTCCGGGCTCTTGAGCCAGAAGTAAAGCAGTGTGACTGTGTAGCCTTCGCTCTGGGCTTTCTTTGCGATGGTGAGCAGTGTCCTGGTCGCGAGCGTCGTCTCGATGGCGAAGTCCCGCTTCCTTTCAAGCAGGTATCTGATCTTCATCGACATGTAACGGCTGGCCTGGATGGAAGCCTTTGACGGATCGAAAGGGGAGAGACCCTTTGCGAACTCGTCCGAGTTGACGAATTCCCTGCAGTCCAGCATTTCTGGCAGCAGCGAATAGGAAGCGGTGGTCTTTCCCGCTCCGTTGCATCCTGATATGATATATAGTCTTGGCATAGTCTGTTTATTATTCAGCCTGGCCACAAATTCTGCCTTTTTTGTGGCCGGGAGCCTAAATTTTGCCTATCTGGCCACAAATTCCTTCCTTTTTGTGGCCGTGGGGCCGGTCCTCAAAACCTACCGGTCCTCAAAACCTAAAGGTTTTTGATATTATCTCAACCCCCTGTCACCTTGTGACATCCCCCTTTCAGGGGGAACTTCGGCACTACTCGTGCCGGTCCTCAAAACCTAATGGTTTTTCGTCTGGTGGCTAACGCCATAGCCAAACAGCGCATAGTCGCCGAGGCATGGGTCGTCCGGCCATATTTCCTTGAAGGCTTCTGTGATCTCACGTGCGGTCACGATGTCTTTCTGCTTGCGTGATGTCAGCCCCAGTGCGCTTGCCTGGGTGTAGACGTGCACGTCAAGCGGCAGGATGAGGTCTTTCTTGTCGGATGACTTCCAGACACCAAGGTCGACCTTTCCGTCGTCTCTGACCATCCATCTGCGCATCATGCTGATCTTCTTGTTGGGAGCCTTCCTGTCTTCCTTCTGACCGAAGATCGTGCATCTGATCTCCATGTCTGTCAGCCCTTCAAGTGAACCCCGCTGGCTATATATACTCTTAAGCCTCTCACATATTACCGCAAATTCACTCCATTTGATTGTGCGGTGCAGGCTGGCGTTCTCATTGCGGTATTCGCCGTTCATCACATAGTCATATGGCCTCCAGCACATCTCGTCCAGCATCCTTCCGCAGTCGCGCACGATCATGGCTCTTCGTCCCCATGCAAGGTGAGATGCCAGAAGCGCTGCGATCTCAATGTCCTGCAGCGATGCCTCACCCGTATCATACTTTCCGGCAAAGTGCTTCGGAAAGATGATGGGGTCCTCTGTGAAATATTTCGGGTCATTATACTCCTGAGCCCACCCGATAAGGGTCTCCTTTACAGACTGGTCCATAATAACTAACAAATATAATCATTTTCACACAAAATAAAAACCGGCCTGCAATGATGCAGACCGGTTGGATATAAAGTCTTGTCCTGTGAGAAGACTATCTGTAGATGATGTAGTTTCTCAAGTAGTTGATAGCAGCCACGAAGAACATGAATACTGCCATGATAAACATCACGATGATAGCGAATATAAGACCCAACCAGAAGTTTGAGTTGTCAGTTCTCTCTTCAGTTGAACCATCGCTGTACTCAGTAACCACCTTGTAAGTTGTAGCTGTTGCAGCTGCGCCAAGGAGACCTCCGAAGAGTCTTGTCATGAATGAAGGCTTGCCGCCCTTACCCTTGACTTCCTTTCTGACCTCCATCCAGAGAGGCGTCTGGCTGGAGAGCCAGTAGATCACTGAGCTGACTACGATCATACCCATGAATGGCCAAGCACCTGAAAGCAATGACATGACAAGTCCGATTATGAGAGATACGATGATGAACATCTTTGATCCGTCGAACGATCTCTTCATAGACTCGTTAAGATCGTGTGTGAAATCATTGAATGCATCGATCAACTCAGGGTCAGTAGGAGCAAGCTTGATGATTTCCTCAGCAGCTGCATAAGATCTTACAACGTCTTTGCGGCAGTAAGGAATCTTGATTGAACCACCGTCCTGTGTGTCGATTTCTGTCCATGCATTGTAAGCGTCGAGAAGGAGCTCTGAAGCCTTTTCGTTAGCCTCGGCCTCTGAAACGAACTCGCCACCTTCCTGTCTCATCTGCTTGAAAGTCTCAGGAGTGTAGTCGTCTGCGAAAGGCTTTCTGATGAACTTTACATACACCATATGGCCGATCATTGCTAATGAAAGACCAAGGAACAGAACGGAAATGAGGATGTTCCAGACGCTTGCCCAGTCAAAGCCGCTGCTTGTTGTTGCGTCCTGAGCAAATCCCATTGCTGGTGCCATGAGGAAAAGCAATGCTGACGCAACGATCATTTTGATTGATTTAGTTTTCATGGTTATTGGTTTTTAATGGTTTGTCTAGAATTACTTGGTAGCGCTTTCGAGCTTCTTCATCATGCTGAAGATGAATACACCAGAGATTACGCAGAGAGCGATGAGCACTGTCCAGGTTACCCACAATGGAACTACATTCCACATCTTTCCAGGGATTGAAACGAGGTAGTTACCGATCGCTGTCGCTGCGAACCAGCCACCCATCATCATACCCTTGTACTTAGGAGGAGCCACCTTAGACACGAATGAGATACCCATTGGCGAGAGGAGAAGCTCTGCGAAAGTGAGTACGAGGTAAGTCGAGATGAGGTAGTTTGGCGAGATGAGAACCGGGCTCACACCCTCGTTGAGCTCCTTTGGAGACATGAGGTTGAGTGAAGCGAGAGCGAGGATAAGGAATCCTGCTGCTGCCACGAACATACCGATACCGATCTTCTTAGGTGCTGAAGGCTCCTTGCCTCTCTTTGCGAGTGCGCTGAAGATAGCGAGTGAAACCGGTGTGAGGGCAACCACGAAGAATGGGTTGAACTGCTGGAAGTCTGAAGGAAGGATGTTTACGTTTGCCGGCATTCCGTTGTAGAGGAGGAATGTACCTGCCCAGAGAGCTGCAGTGATACCTGCTGCTGTGAGCTTACCCTTCTTGGTCTCTGACTGGAATACGTTGAAGAGTGAGTAAACTGAAGCTGCGATGAGCACGAGACACCAGATGTTGAATCCGATACGTGTGATGCCTGTAGCTGTGTTTGCTGTGTAGTCACGAGCGAAGATTGTCATTGTTGCACCGTTCTGGTGGAATGCCATCCAGAAGAAGATAACCACTGCGAACACGAGAACGAGAGCTGTGATACGGCTCTTTGTCTGTGCTGGAGTGAGCTCGACCTCAGGCTCTGTTGCAGCTGCAACCTGCTTCTGCTTGTTGTTTACGTCAGCATGCTTGAACCAGCTGCGGAAACCGAAGTAGATAGCTACTGAAAGAATGAGTGATACGCATGCTACTGCGAAACCGTAGTGGTATGAAACAGAGAGCTGCTCGAGGTAGTAGTTTGCGTACTGAGTGAGGTCCATGCCTGCTGCACCTGGCATTGTGTCAGCGAACTTCTGGAGCTCTGCGCCTACTGAGAGGTCGCCTCCGAGGAACTTGTGAGCGAGTGAAGGGATGTCTGCCTTGTATGCGAGACCTGCCTTACCCATGAAGAGGTTTGTGATGGCGTTTGCAGCTGTAGGGGCGAACATCGAACCGAGGTTGATGGCCATGTAGAAGAGCGAGAACGCTGAGTCTCTCTTTGCTGCGTACTTAGGATCGTCGTAGAGGTTTCCTACCATTACCTGGAGGTTACCCTTGAAGAGACCTGTACCGATGGCGATGAGACCGAGGGCACCGTACATTGCAGCCTTACCTGCAGCGTCAGCTGCTGTAGGAATCGCAAGGCACAGATAGCCGGCAAACATTACGCCGATACCGAGTGTCACGCATTTTCCATAACCGATCTTGTCAGCAAGGATACCGCCGAGGAATGGCATGAAGTATACACCTGCAAGGAAGATGGCGAAGATCTGAGTTGTTGTGGCAGCATCAAATCCGAATTTAGCCTGTAGGAACAGGGTGAAGATGGCCAGCATTGTGTAATAGCCGAAGCGCTCACCTGTGTTGGCAAGTGCAAGGGCAAATAGTCCTTTTGGTTGACCTTTGAACATAGTTGTTAGAGTTTATTGTTAATTGAATTATAGTTGCATGCTATGCAAAACGCAAAGATAGCAAAATTAATTTACAGGCAAAATACCCCAAATCAAGTGGAAATTTGGTATATTTGCTTGATTTAATGCTACTGTTTGGGTGCCTGGACTGCATGCGCCCTCAATGCTGATATTGTATTGCTTTGACAATGAAGAAGTTATGGGTAAATATCCTGCGAGGACTCATCTGGCTGATGGCCAGATTGCCTTTGAAATTCCATTATTTCATGGGTGGAATACTTGCATGGATTGCTAAGAATGTTTTCAGATACCGCTATTCCGTGGTCCTTACAAACGTTGCGCGGTCATTTCCGGGCAATGACTATAAGTTCCCGAAGAAGGTCACCGACGATTTTTACACCCATCTTGGTGAGATAGCTGCGGAGTTCATCTGGTTCGGTGGAAGCAGCTATGAGCGTGTGATAAGAAAGGGTTTGGTCAAGGTGACCAATCCTGAGGTGCTGACGGAGTATTTCGACAAGAGTCCGAGTACGACCATCCTCAGTACGCATTGCGGCAACTGGGAGGTCCTGGGAGGTATATTCGCGTATTTCGACGCAACCGGCAAAAGACATCCGCTGACCAAGGAAAGACTGAGGGTCGTGTACAAGAAACTCAGTTCTGCCGTGTCGGATGAGGTGTTCAAGAGAAACAGGGCCTATCCGATCGGAGAAGGCGGAGAGCAGTGTCTTGTCGAGTCGACGAACATCCTCAGATATGCAATATCGCATAGAAATGAAAAGATGGTGTACATGTATCCGGCAGATCAGGCGCCATACAGGTATGCTGGAAAGCACTTCATCGGAGAGTTCATGAACCAGCCGACAAATGCGATGCAGGGCAGCATGGGAGTGGCATGCAAACTTTCGCATTCGGTGCTTTATATGCAGATGAAGAGGGTAAAGAGGGGATTGTATGAAATCACGTTCATCCCGATCTGTGAAGATGCTTCGCAGATGACTCCAGAGGCAATCCTGAGAAGATATTATGATCTTCTTGAAGAAGAGATCAAAGAGACTCCGGCAAACTGGCTTTGGTCGCACAAACGTTGGAAATAATTAACATACAAATACTTATGAAGTCAATTTTTAGAATAGCAGCTGTGATGCTCATGATGCTTCCGTTCATGGCATCCGCTCAGAAGAAGTCAGATCCTCAGGGTCATCTGACATATTCTCTGCCATCGACTGTCATCATGCTTGAAGTGGAGGCTGTCCAGGAGAACTTCTATGCAGGACCTTACGCCAAGTATGCTGAGAAATACCTTGGAATCAAGGCGCGTCAGAAGGACGAGTCGACGATCCATCTCACCGAAGTACGCATGATTCCTCTGGTGGAGGCAGATCAGAGCAGAAGATATTCGATCAATTTCGAGAAAGGCCAGGTCGAGGCAGAATTCCTCAAGCTTTCCTCTCAGGGTCTGGTGTCTTTTGCAGATGCAAAATACGGTGAAGCACCTCAGTGGCGTTTCCCTAAGAGCGGACAGGGCGACTTCTCGGAAAGAGGAGTCTCTTCCAACCTTACTTCAGAGTCTGCAACCCTTTACTACAATGGCGGTGCCGTGAAGCAGAACATGCTTGTGGGCAAGACCACAGAGCAGAAGGCTGCGGAGTCGGCAGAGATGATCCTCAAGCTCAGAGAGCAGCGACTTCAGATCGTGACAGGTGACACAGATGCAACATACAGCGGTGAGGCAATGGGTGCAGCTATCGCTGAGCTGACACGCCTTGAGCAGGAACATATGATGCTTTTCACAGGTTATTCGGAGAGCCAGGTCCAGAAGATGAGATTCGAGGTGGTTCCTTCAGCTGAACAGGAGAACCAGATGTATATCGCGTTCCGCCTTTCAGACACAGACGGACTCGTGCCTGCTGACAAGGTGACAGGAAAGCCTGTGATCATGCAGATCATCCCTCAGGAGTTCATGGTGCCGGAGGCATCGGTTGTAAACGAAAAGGGCAAGAAGAAGACAGTTTCTGAAGTCCTCGCATACTATCGTATCCCTGCAGTCTGCACCGTGAAGCTTATGGACGGAGCTGAGCTTCTTCTCCAGAGCCGTATGCCTATCTACCAGCTTGGCCAGGAAAGCTCGCTTCCTGTAAACGTGAAATTGAAATAACAACAATACTTAAATAAAACACTATGACTATCAAAGAACTTGATCCACAGATCGTGTGGAAGAACTTTTACGCATTGACACAGATTCCACGTCCTTCAAAGCATGAGGAGCTTGCAGTGGAGTATATGTATAACTGGGGTAAGGAGCATGGCCTTGAGACCATCAAGGATGAGGTCGGAAACATCATCATCCGCAAGCCTGCAACTCCTGGATGTGAGAACATGAAGGGCGTTATCCTTCAGGGACACATCGATATGGTGCCTCAGAAGAACGCTGATACAGTCCACGATTTCCTTAAGGATCCTATCCAGACTTACATCGACGGCGACTGGGTAAAGGCTAAGGGTACTACTCTTGGTGCCGACAACGGTCTCGGTCTTGCCATGGCAATGGCAGTCCTTGAGTCGGATGACCTCAAGCACGGTCCTATCGAACTTCTCTGTACAGTAGACGAGGAGACAGGTATGACAGGCGCAATGGCTCTCAAGCCAGGTCTTCTTGAGGGTGATATCCTCATCAACCTCGATTCAGAGACAGAGGGTGAGCTCTATATCGGATGTGCCGGCGGTCTTGACGCTTCTGCTCATGATACATATGTACCTGCAGAGTATGACAAGACATGGGAGTGCTGGTCACTCACAGTCAAGGGCTTCAAGGGTGGTCACTCGGGAATGGATATCGTGTTGTATAGAGGTAATGCAAACAAGGTTGCAGCCCGTATTCTTTACGCTCTCATGAACCATGCAGGTGTTAAGCTTCTCGATTTTGAGGGAGGTACATTGAGAAATGCCATTCCACGCGAGGCTTTCGCTACTGTATATATTCCTTCAGTTATGGTTGATACTGCGAAGGATGTATTTGAGAGAATCACAGCTGCAATCAAGATGGAATATGCCGGTACAGACCCTGATGCAGAATTCATCTTCAAGCCATATGAGTGCTCAGAGGGAGAGTGCTGTGGCGGTGACGAGTGCAAGTATGTGCCAGATGCAGATGCATTGCGTTATATCCGCGCCGTTCTTGCTTGTCCAGACGGAGTAAAGAGAATGAGCAACGAGATGTCAGGTCTTGTGGAGACTTCAAACAACCTTGCAATGGTGAAGATCGCGAATGGAGAATTCACTGTACACACTTTGATGAGAAG
>JAFZEP010000027.1 GCA_017560625.1 Bacteroidales bacterium | reverse complement strand
GGTACTCGCAGGTACACCTGTCATGGCAGACAAGATGTCTCAGAACATCCTCTTCACTTCTCCTGTAAGCGGAGTTGTAGCTGAGGTTGTAAGAGGCGAAAAGAGAAAGTTGCTTGAGGTCCGCATCAAGGCTGATGCAGAGCAGGAGTATGTAGATTTCGGTGCAAAGAAAGTCGCTGACATGTCTGCAGAGCAGATCAAGGAAGCGATCCTTGCAGCAGGTCTCTGGCCAGCTCTCATGCAGAGACCTTACGGAATCATCGCGAATCCGAATGTTGCGCCTAAGGCCATCTTCGTTTCAGGATTCTCGACTGCACCGCTTGCAGCCGATCCTGCCTTCACTCTCAAGGACGAGGTTGCAAACATCCAGACTGCAATCGACGCTCTTGCAAAGATGACAGGCAAGAAGGTTCACCTTTCGCTCAACGCCGAGACTGAAGCGACAACACCGTTCCGCAATCTCAAGAACGTGGAGCTTCACACTTTCTCAGGAAAACACCCTGCAGGCAACGTAGGTGTTCAGATCCACCACATCTGCCCTATCCGCAAAGGCGAGACAGCATGGACAGTTTCATTGACTATGCTCGCTGCCATCGGTAAGCTTTTCAACACAGGTAAGCTAGATCTCAAGAGAAAGATCGCCGTTACAGGTCCTAAGGTTGAGAATCCGGCATACGTAGAGGGCTACCCAGGCATCTCTATGAAGGCTGTGAAGGAATTCTACGGTGAGCCTGCTGACCTCCGTTTCGTAAGCGGTGACGTCCTCACAGGTACAAACGTAGGTGCAGAGGGTTACCTCGGCTTCCACGACAACCAGATCACAATCCTCGAAGAGGGTAACAAGTATGAGCTTCTCGGTTGGGCTAAGCCGTTCAGACCAAAACTCTTCAGTGCGTCACGCACATATTTCTCTTGGCTCACTCCAAACAAGAAATATGACATGGACACAAACCTCCACGGTGGTCCACGTGCATTTGTTGTAAACGACGTTTACACTAAGGTTCTCCCTATGGAAATCTATCCGGTACACCTCCTCAAGGCTTGTCTTGCAAATGACATCGACGGAATGGAGAAGTTCGGTATCTATGAGGTTCTCGAGGAGGATCTCGCACTCTGCGAGTACGTATGTCCGTCAAAGATCGACATCCAGCAGATCATCACTGACGGTATCGCTCTTATGTTGAAAGAAATGTGCTAAAGCGTAGAATTATGAATTTAAGAAAATTAGTAGATAAGATCAAGCCGACCTTTGAGAAAGGCGGTAAGCTCGGATTCCTTCATTCGACATTCGACGCTTTCGAAACATTCCTTTTCGTTCCTAACACAGTTACAACAAAAGGTTCACACGTAAGAGACTGCGTCGACTTGAAGAGAGTCATGATCATGGTAGTTCTTGCCCTTGTTCCTGCAATGCTCTTCGGTATCTGGAACGTAGGTTATCAGTACTACATGTCAACTGTAGAGAATTTTGATGCAGCAGCCAACTTCTGGCCAATCGTATGCCACGGTCTCATCAAGGTTCTTCCACTTTATATCGTAGCATATGTCGTTGGTCTTGCAATCGAGTTCGTCTCAGCACAGATCAAGGGTCATGAAGTGAACGAGGGTTACCTTGTTTCAGGTATGCTCATTCCGCTCATCGTTCCTGTAGATGTTCCTCTCTGGATGCTTGCAGTTGCTGTTGCATTTGCTGTAATCATCGGTAAAGAGGTATTCGGAGGCACTGGTATGAACATCTGGAACCCTGCTCTCCTCACACGTGCATTCCTCTTCTTCTCTTATCCAAGCAAGATGTCCGGTGACACAGTATGGGTAAGCGGACTCGGTGCTGAAGGCGCTCAGATCGTAGACGGTTTCACTGGTGCAACTCCACTTGCAAACGCAAGCATCGAGGGTCTCCAGGCTTCTGGCTACAGCGTCTGCGACATGATCATCGGTACAATCCCTGGTTCTGTCGGTGAGACTTCAGTGATCGCTATCCTCCTCGGTGCAGCCCTCCTCCTCTGGACAGGCGTTGCAAGCTGGAAGATCATGTTCTCATCAGTTCTCGGTGGTCTCGCAATCGGTTACCTCGGATATGCACTCGGTTCAACTGACCTTCCTGGTTACTATCAGCTCATCATGGGTGGTTTCCTCTTCGGAACAGTATTCATGGCAACTGACCCTGTAACTTCAGCTCAGACTGAGAAGGGTAAGTGGATCTACGGATTCCTTGTAGGTGCTCTTGCAGTGGTTGTACGTATCTGGAACCCTGGTTACCCAGAGGGAATGATGCTTGCGATCCTCCTCATGAACACATTCGCACCGCTCATCGACCACTACGTGATCGAGGGTTCGATCAAGAGAAGAAACAAGAAAGTAAAAACCGCTTAATATATATATAAGGTATGAATACAAACAGTAATACATATACAGTGATATATTCAACTATCCTCGTTGTGGTAGTTGCTGCGGTTTTGGCTTTTGCCGCAACTGCTCTCAAGGGCAAGCAGGAGGAGAACGTGAAGGTTGACACAATCAGCCAGATCCTCACTGCTGCAGGTCTTGAGTACAATGAGGGCGACGTTCTTCAGGTCTATAAGGAGAACATCAAAGAGGCTATCCTCGTAAACGCAGAAGGCCAGGAGGTAGGTACTCTCAACACTGAGGCTATCGAGTCACTCCAGGTATACGGCAACTCTGAGCTCAAGGCACAGATGGCTGCTGACCAGAAGAGCCTTCCTGTTTACATCTTCAACAATGGCGTGACTGTAGTTCCTTGCTACGGCGCAGGTCTTTGGGGTCCGATCTGGGGCTATATCGGCGTACAGGGCGACCTCACTATCACAAAGGCTACTTTCGGTCACAAGGGTGAGACCCCAGGTCTCGGTGCAAAGATCACAGACATGCCTGAGGTATTCGCTGACAAGTTCACAGGTAAGACTATCACAGCTGAGATCCTTGTTGCAAAGAACGTAACCGGAGCAAACGATGTAAACGCTATCTCTGGTGCTACTATCACAAGTACAGCTGCAGGTGTAATGGTCAACCAGTGGCTCGGTTTCTATAAGGGTTACTTCGGAGAGGCTCAGCCATGCTGCGCTGACTGCCAGGAGTGCTGCGAGGCTTGCTGCGCAGAGACTGAGCAGTGCACAAAGGATTGCTGTGCTGCAGAAGAGGTAGCTGTAGAAGTGTCTAACAACTAATGGAGGAGTAGAAAATGAAGAATTTTGATTTTAAGGAAACATTTCTAAATCCGATCTTCAAGGGCAACCCTATTTCTGTCCTTGTACTCGGTATCTGCTCTTCACTTGCAGTTACAGTTGAGTTGAAGGGCGCTTGCGTGATGGGACTTTCAGTTATGATCGTAACAGCAATGTCAAGCTTGATTTGCTCACTTTTGAGAAACACAATTCCTAACCGTATCCGTATCATCGTTCAGCTCGTTGTGGTTGCCCTCATGGTAATCCTCGTTGACCAGGTGCTCAAGGCATACGCTTACAGCGTGAGCAAGACTCTCTCAGTATACATCGGTCTCATCATTACTAACTGTATCGTAATGGGACGTATCGAGGCATACGCTCTTGGAAACAAGCCTTTCGCTTCATTCATGGACGGTCTCGGTAACGGTGTCGGCTATGCATTGATCCTCATCATCGTTGCCTTCTTCCGTGAGCTTCTCGGAAGCGGTACACTCTTCGGATTCGATGTACTCAACAGATTCGGTTACGTACCAAACGGTCTCATGATTCTCCCTCCGATGGCTCTCATCCTCCTCGGATGTATCATCTGGGTACAGAGATCAATTCAAAAGGACCTTCAGGAAAAATAACACATAACTAAAGAATACTATGGCAGATTATATTAGCTTATTTGTAAAGTCGATCTTCATCGACAATATGATATTCGCCTACTTCCTTGGTATGTGTTCATACCTGGCGGTATCTAAGAATGTAAAGACAGCAAACGGCCTCGGTATTGCCGTTATCGCTGTGCTTCTGATCACTCTTCCTATCAACTACCTCCTCAACGAGTATGTGCTTAAGCCAGATGCTCTTGTAGAGGGTCTCGATCTGAGCTTCCTCAGCTTCATCATCTTCATCGCGGTGATCGCTGCTATCGTTCAGATCGTTGAGATGGTTGTAGAGAAGTTCGCACCGGCTCTCTATTCACAGCTCGGTATCTTCCTTCCGCTCATCGCTGTAAACTGTGCAATCCTCGGTGGTTCGCTCTTCATGCAGGAGAGAGACTTCGTAAGCGTAGGTGAGCCTGTTGTTTACGCGCTCGGTTCAGGTATCGGCTGGTGGCTCGCTATCGTAGCTCTTGCTGCAATCCGCGAGAAGATGGCCTACTCACATGTTCCTGCTGGTCTTAAGGGTCTCGGTATCACTTTCATCACAGTAGGTCTCATGGGTATCGCGTTCATGACATTTATGGGTATTCAGCTTTAATATAGGAGGATAGAATATGCAGACAATTATTCATGCAGTGATCGTCTTCGTGATCGTCACACTTATCTTGGTTGCGCTTCTCCTCTTCATCAAGACGAAGCTGACACCATCAGGAACAGTAAAGATCAACATCAACGAGGGTGGTAAGATCGTCGAGGTAACTCCTGGCGGAAACCTTCTCTCGACTCTTGCAGAGCACAAGATCTTCCTTCCATCAGCTTGTGGTGGTAAGGGTGCATGCGGACAGTGCAAGTGCCGTGTAACCGAGGGTGGCGGAGAGATCCTCCCTACTGAGGTTGGCTTCTTCAACCGCAAGCAGATCGCAGCTAACTGGCGTCTCGGCTGCCAGGTTAAGATCAAGGAGGATATGGCTATCGAGGTTCCGGCTTCTGCTCTCAGCGTGAAGAAGTGGGAGTGCGAGGTTGTTTCTAACCACAACGTAGCTACATTCATCAAGGAGTTCGTGGTTAAGCTCCCAGAGGGCGAGCACCTCAACTTCCAG
>JAFZEP010000127.1 GCA_017560625.1 Bacteroidales bacterium | reverse complement strand
GACAAGACAGACGGATTCCTCAATAAGACACATGCATTCCAGAAGGGTGACTTCAGCGGTGCGTTCTTCCAGGCTGGTGTGGCAGAGCTCACAATGGCTTGCGCATGCATCGGTATGGCTCTTCACGGTGGTGTTATCCCTGCCTGCGGTACATTCTTCGTATTCTCAGACTATATGAAGCCTGCAGTCAGAATGGCTGCCCTTATGGAACTTCCTGTGATCTTCATCTGGTCACATGATGCATTCCGTGTAGGTGAAGATGGCCCTACTCATGAGCCAGTAGAGCAGGAGGCACAGATCCGCCTTATGGAGAAGCTCAAGAATCACAGCGGAAAGAACTCTGTGCTCGTGCTCCGTCCTGCAGACGTTGAGGAGACTACAGTATGCTGGAAGATGGCTATGGAGAATGTCGACACACCTACAGCTCTTATCCTCTCACGTCAGAACATCGATATGCTTCCTGAAGGAACAGACTACACTCAGGCTGAAAAGGGTGCATACATCGTAGCCGGTTCAGAGGAAAATCCGGACGTTATCCTCGTGGCTTCAGGTTCAGAGGTGTCTACTCTTGTTGCAGGTGCAAAACTCCTTCGTGAGGATGGCATCAAGGTCAGCATCGTAAGCTGCCCTTCAGAGGGACTCTTCCGCAACCAGCCTAAGGAGTACCAGGAGGCCGTGCTTCCGAACGGAGCAAAGATCTTCGGTCTCACAGCGGGTCTTCCTGTAAACCTCCAGGGTCTTGTAGGATGCAACGGCAAGGTGTTCGGTCTCGAAAGCTTCGGTTTCTCAGCTCCTTACAAGGTGCTTGACGAGAAGCTTGGCTTCACAGCTGAAAACGTCTACAACCAGGTAAAGGCAATGTTCTAATCTAAATCAATTTGATATGAATAAGATCGATATTTGCGCAAAATGCAAGAACCGCAAATTCTCTATGCAGAATGGTCTGATGTGCGGTTTGACAGATGCAAAGCCTGCCTTTGAAGGCGAGTGCGCTTCATATGATGAGGATCCGGCAGAGACTTCTGTGGCGGAAAGCTACCCTGAAGACGAAACCGTGGCTGAAGCTCTTGCAGACAATGTGGAGAAACTGCCGGGATCGACATGGTTCAGGACAATCGGATTTTTGTCCCTCCTCAATGTCGTGCTTAACATGCTTGGTGTCGCTTTCATCTTCGGATTGGGTCTGACTCAGATCGCTCAGGTCGGAATAGAATATTACATTGTCGATGGATTGCAGGGTTGGGCGACAATTCTCGGACTTCCGATCCTGATGATCTACACATGGTGGATGACTGCCAAGAAAGGAAGCAAGTTGGCATATATCATAGGTATTCTTGTATATCTCTTTGATGGTTTTGTGTCATATTGGCTGTGGGATGTGACTGGAGACTCCTCTGTGATTATCGATCTCGTGATCCATGGAGGTCTGCTGGTCTACTTCATTTACCAGTTGGCATCATATGCCGGCAAGAACAAGGCTCAGGCAGAGGAGACAGAGCCTGCCAAGCCTTTCGATATAAGCGTGTTGGTATATGTGGCTGTCGCAGTGGCTGTTTCAGTTGTTGCCTGCACAACATTCACATCGTTCAAGTCGGTGTTTGAGATGTTTGCAGGTTTGTAATAGGCGATAATGAGATACGTTTAGCACGAAAGTTGACATAGCCGCAAGCGGTTAGTTAAACTTTCGTGTTATGAAACGTCATTTTGAACATCTTGTCAGAAAGGCCAGCCGCGTAGTTAAATTGTGGTGGCTTCTGGCGATTGCAGGCATACTCTGTATCCTTGCAGGCATTGCAGTGTTTGTCTTCCCGATTCAGAGCTATGTGGTTCTGAGCATCATCTTCGGTGTCCTTGTGCTGCTCGTCGGAGCCGCGCAGCTGATAATCGCTTCTTCAAGCAGCAATTATCTGGCGATGAAGGGCTACTGGGTGGTTGGAGGTGTGCTGGATATCCTTCTGGGCATCTTCCTTTGCATCTATCCGAATGTGACACTCATGCTCCTTCCGGTGATGATGGGAATATGGATGATGTACCACAGTTTCATGATCCTTGCCTTTGGCGGTGATCTTGAGAACTTCAGCATCAAAGGCAGCGGCGGGACCATATTTGGCGGCATCCTTCTGCTTATCCTCTCTATAATGGTGCTCATCAATCCATTCGGAGCCGGTGTCGCAACAATATTGGTCCTCACAGGAGTCGGACTTATGGTATTCGGATTCATCCTCTGCTGGCTTTCAATGAAACTGAGGACGATCCACAAGGATATGGATTTCGATTACGAACAATAAGAAAATACGGCGGGCAGCCGTATTTTTTTATTGCCCGTAATTATTATATTTGTGTGATTTTAACATCAGAACTGATAACCTGAATATTATGAAGACCTTATTCTCTTTCCTTGCTCCTCTGGCAGGGATGTTTATGATTTCATGCTCACAAGCAGATTATGTCAATGTCGAGGTTCAGAATCCTGTGCCTGGCGGTCCGAAACACGTCCGACTCGAGGTTGTGAACGACAATGTGATCCATGTGTCGGCTACTCCTGAAGATGCATTCAAGGATCCTGAAAGCCTGGTTGTGCTTCCTTCCGACATGAAGGCAAAATATGAAGTGATGGAAACAGGTGACACTGTCATTGTCCAGACATCAGAGGTGAAGGCACATGTGTTGCGCACCACTGGAGAACTTTGGTTCACTGACGCCGACGGCAACATTCTGCTGCGTGAGCAGACTGGAGGAGGAAAGTCTTTCGAGCCTATCGAAGTGGATGGCACGCATGGATATACATTCAGGCAGGTGTTCGAGTCTCCTGAAGATGAGGCGTTCTACGGCCTTGGACAGCATCAGGCTGACGAGTTCAACTACAAGGGAAAGAACGAGCAGCTTTTCCAGTACAACACAAAGGTGTCTGTGCCGTTCATCGTGTCCAACAAGGGTTACGGTGTCCTTATGGACAGCTATTCAATGATGCGCTTCGGAAATCCTGAAGATTATAAGCAGCTCGGCGATGTGTTCAGACTTTATGATGCGGAAGGGAAAGAGGGTTGTCTTACAGGCAAGTATGTATCGGCTCAGGGGCAGACTCTGGTCAGAGAGGAACCTCAGCTTTATTTCGAGCATCTTGTGGCTCCGGAACTGACAAAAGTCGTCAACCTTCCTGAAGGATTCAGGTTCTTCGGATCAGACATCACATATGAAGGTT
>JAFZEP010000026.1 GCA_017560625.1 Bacteroidales bacterium | reverse complement strand
GTGACCCTTGATGCCTGTCATGCCCTTTGCCTTTGCAAATGCCATGAACTCATCCTGGAGACCTTCGTAACCCTCTGCCATAACGAAGCATACGTTCATGATAGAGCGGTCCTCGACAGCAGCTGTACCCTTGAAGAGAGGGTTGCGGTCGATCTCAGCGTAAAGAAGGGCAGCCTTCTCCTTGTTGATCTTGTAGATTGCTTCAACACCACCCATTTCCTTGAGCCACTTGAGAGTCTCGTTCATTACGAAGATAGGGAACACTGGAGGAGTGTTGTACATTGAGCCGCCGTCGATGTGTGTGCGGAGGTCGAGCATAGAAGGGAGGTAACGGCTTACCTTGCCGAGGAGGTCCTTCTTCACGATGAAGAATGTAACACCTGCAGGGCCTACGTTCTTCTGTGCGCCACCATAGATCATTGCATACTTAGTCACGTCGATAGGACGGCTGAGGATGTCTGATGACATGTCGGCGATGAGTGGAACAGGGCAGTCCATGTCCTCGTGAATCTCTGTACCGTAGATTGTATTGTTTGTTGTGATGTGGAAGTAGTCAACGTCTGTAGGGATCTCATAGCCCTTTGGGATGTAGTTGAAAACTGTGTCTGCTGAAGAAGCTACAGCGTAAGCATTGCCGAGACCTTTAGCCTCTTTGAGCGCCTTCTTTGCCCATACGCCTGTCTCAAGATATGCAGCCTTTGTCTCAAGGAAGTTCATCGCTACATAGAGGAAACCCATGCTTGCACCACCGCCAAGGAAGAGGATTTCATACTCTTCCGGAATATTGAGGAGTTCTCTCCAAAGTGCACGGCACTCGTCCATCACAGCTTCCCACTCTTTGGTTCTGTGTGAGATAGAGATTACAGGAACGCCTGTTCCCTTGAAATCCTTGAGGGCCTCGATTGCGTTGTCGATGGCCTGCTGAGGCAGAACGCATGGTCCTGCTGTGAAATTGTGAATCTGTTTCATTTTTATTGGTATAGTTTTGTGTTTCTATAAAAATCGGGTCGAAGGTTACAGTTTCGTAACCAATCCGACCCGAAAGATAATAATTTATTTTATAATGCGTGCTTTATGCTCGATATTTTTTCGCAATAGTGGCATTTTAGTGATATTTCATCACCATTTTGTATTGTTGCGAATTTTGTCTTTATCGGCTGATGGTTGGTCACGCACTTAGGATTCTTGCATCTTGCTATGCCTACGACCTCTTCTGGAGTCTCAAGCATCTTCTTCTCCACCACCTTGAAGTCGCGGATGATGTTCACTGTAGCCTTTGGGGCGATGAGCGCAAGCTTGTTCAGTTCCTCGTCTTCGAAGAATTTGTCGGCTATCTTGATGATGCCCTTCTTGCCGTAGATCTTGCTGGCGAGGTTGATGCCGATTGTGATCTGGCTTTCAATGTCCTTCAGTCCGAGAAGGTCGAGTGCCTTATATACATATTGCGCAGGGATGTGGTCAAGTACAGTACCGTTCTCCAATGCGCTTACTACTAATTCTTTGTGTGTCATGACAGTCTTATTTTAGAGGACGATAACCAAGGAGATATGAAATGATGGCCATGCGGACATAGAGACCGTTTTCCGCCTGCTTGAAGTAGTATGCGTACTTTGTCTCGTCCACATCCTGATCGATTTCTGTGACGCGTGGGAGCGGGTGCAGGATCTTCATGTTGTCCTTTACATTTCCGAGCATTGATGCGTTGAGGGTGTAGACGTCCTTTACTCGCTCGTATTCCATAGGGTCGGTGAAGCGCTCCTGCTGCACTCGGGTCATATATAATATGTCGCAGTTGTTTAGGTGTTCGTCAAGCGAGGTTGTCTCGATGTATTCGATGCCTCTTCTGTCAAGGAAGCCCTTGTACTCCTTTGGCATCTTGAGCTCCTCGGGTGCAGTGAAGATGAACTTCGGGTTGAAGTGTGACATTGCCTGAAGGAGCGAGTGGGTTGTACGGCCGTACTTGAGGTCGCCGACCATGTTGATTGTTAGTCCTTCGAGAGTGCCCTGGGTCTGCAGGATAGAGTAGAGGTCAAGCAGAGTCTGTGAAGGGTGCTGGTTGGCACCGTCTCCGGCGTTGACAACAGGGACTGTCGCTACTTCAGATGCATAGCGCGAACTTCCCTCAAGAGGGTGGCGCATGACGATCATGTCCACATAGTTGTCCACCATCTTGATGGTGTCCTTAAGAGTCTCACCCTTGCTCTGGCTGGTGTTTGTCGCGTCAGAGAATCCGATGACCTTTGCTCCGAGGCGGTTGATCGCAGTCTCAAAGCTGAGTCTTGTTCTGGTTGACGGCTCGAAAAAGAGACTGGCGATAACTTTGCCTTCAAGGAACTTCTGCTCCCTGTTCTGTTCGAACTCCTTTGCTGTTTCAAGCACATGCAGGATCTCCTCTTTTGTGAAATCTCGAATTGAAATTAAACTTTTGGCCATACTATAATGATGTTTCTTTGTTTGTCGTATTTCGCCCCTGCCCGGGGCGGTATTGAGGAAATCCGTCAGATTTCCTCAATATGGCAGCCTTCAACGTCGCCCATGCGCTCGAGGAAGGTGTCGACCTGTGACAGACGTACGCTTGTGTCCATGCTGCACTCCATGTCGAACTGCTGATTCTTCTGCTCAAGGCCCATGTCCTTGAACACTTTCATGACGCTGTTCATGCTCATGTATCCGAAATGGACGCGGTACATTTTGGACGCGATCTTCTCCACGATTTCTGCGTTGGCTATCGCATCGGCTGTTGCTGTCTTATATGCTCTGATCAGTCCCGGGATGCCGAGTTTGATGCCGCCGAAATATCTTACAACCACAACCAGAATGTCGCTGAGCCCGTTTGAATCTATCTGACCAAGCACCGGCCTTCCTGATGAACCGGAAGGCTCGCCGTCATCATTTGCCCTGAATTTATCGCCAAGATATCCAAGTCTGTAGGCATAGACATGATGCCTCGCGTCGTAGTACTCCTTCTTGAGTGCTGCGACGATTTCCTTGACTTCATCTTCTGTTTCAACGGGATAAGCATGGGCAATGAATCGGCTTCCATTGTCCTTGAACAGCCCCCTGGATTCAGCGGCTATGCTCTTGTACGAATCTTGGATCTGTGTGTTGTCCATACCGAAAATCAAAATTAGTCATTTTTTATTTTTTCAAAAAATTTTTCTCCCTCTCAAAGAAAAAATGTTATCTTTGACATCGCTTCTAGGTTACTGGAGGCTATTTTTGTGGAAAAACAATTCTAACTGTCTATGATACTTAAATATAGAGTTTCCCTTCCAGGACTCAAGGGTTTTGCGCGTGTTTATGAGGTGAAAGACACGTCTTCATTGTATAGCCTTCACAAGCAGATGAGGGCAGATATGGATTTCCCACAGGACCAGGTTGTGCTTTTCAAGGCGTTCGATGCAGCAGGAAATGTTGCAGCCCGCTACAGCGTATTCCAGGACTTCGGACTTGGAACAATCGACATCGTGACTGTAGGCCAATGCCACAAGAGGGGAGAGGACAAGTTCATCTATTTCTATGACACTACAAATGTCAAGAGCGTCATCGTTACATTCGAGGGAGAAGGTGAGGAGCGTCGCAATGCGGTATATCCTCTGCTTGTCGAGACTAAAGGACCTAATCCTATCGACTTCGAGAACGGTTATGTGGCATTCGAGGATCTTCCGGACGACAAGAAGAAGGATCCGGATGATGATGACTTCGAGGACGATGATGACGATGTAGAAGAGGATACAGACGACGAGACAGAAGAGATCTACGGCGAAGACGACGATGAGTAGAAAACTGATTATCATACTTGGACCCACAGCTGTAGGCAAGACTGACTACAGCATTGAAATGGCGCTCAAGCATGAGTCTCCGATCATATCCTGCGACTCTCGTCAGATATATAAGGAAATGACCATTGGCACTGCTGTGCCTTCTGCTGAACAGCTTTCCGCTGTTCAGCATTATTTTATCCATTCCCATTCGGTCGAGCAGCTCTACACTGCCGGCAAATATGAACTGGAGGCGCTTGAACTGATAAACCGTCTTTTTGATGATGGGCACGAGACTCTGGTCATGGCGGGCGGTTCGGGATTTTATGTGGATGCCCTGGTCAATGGACTTGATGACTTTCCGTCTGCAGATCTGCAGCTGCGTGACGAGCTCATGACCCGTCTGCGTGAAGAGGGTGTGGAATCTTTGCGGATTGAACTCCAAAAACTTGATCCTGAGAGTTATGAGACCATCGACATTGCAAACGGACAGCGTGTGGTGCGTGCTCTGGAAGTGTGCCTGATGACCGGCAAACCATTCTCGTCGTTCAAGACCAATCAGCTTAAGAAACGCGATTTCGAGATTGAAAAGATCGGACTGACACGCCCGCGCGAAGTGCTGTACGACCGCATCAACCGCCGTGTGGTTCAGATGGTCGATGAGGGGCTGGTCGATGAGGTCCGCTCATTGGTAGGATACCGCGATCTGGCTGCTCTTCAGACAGTGGGCTACAAGGAGATCTTCGATTGGTTTGATTACCTGGATGGCAAGGTTTCTACGGAAGGGTGGACTCCGACTACTCCGGGAGACGGCCCGGTGACCACTTTGGAACGCGCCATAGAACTGATACAGCGCAACACCCGTCACTACGCCAAGCGCCAGCTCTCCTACTGGAAACGCGACAAGGACATCAAGTGGATGGAAAT
>JAFZEP010000126.1 GCA_017560625.1 Bacteroidales bacterium | reverse complement strand
TGGAGTAGCGTCCTTTGAAGGTGCAGACATGATAACCTTCTTTGCACCAGCCTGGATGTGCTTGCGAGCCTTCTCATCCTCAAGGAAGAGACCAGTTGACTCAACAACTACATCAGCACCTACCTCGTCCCACTTAAGGTTGAGCGGATCTCTCTCTGCAGTGAGGCGGATCTTGTTACCGTTTACTACGAGTGCGCCGTCCTCTACAGCAACCTCACCCTTGAACTGACCGTGAACTGAGTCATACTTAAGCATGTAAGCAAGATACTCTGGCTCGAGAAGATCGTTGATACCTACTACCTGGATGTCGTTTGAGAAGTTCTCAACAGCAGCACGGAAAACCATGCGGCCGATACGGCCGAAACCGTTAATACCAATTTTAATCATCGTTTCTAAAATGTTTATGTAAAGTTATACTTTAATAATCTTCTACTGTCGTGTGTCACCAAGCAACCTCGGTAAAACACACCTCATCAAAATCGGTTGCAAATTTAGAAAAATTTTGAATATAATAGCTATATTTGCAAGAAATTTAACACAATAAAAATGCGCATTCTAATCACCAATGATGACGGCTATCAGGCAAAGGGTCTGAAGGTCCTCACCGAGATCATGAAACAGTTCGGAGAAGTAACAGTAATAGCACCTAAAAAGCACCAGTCAGGCATGTCAATGGCAGTTTCTCTTGGTTTCAAACAGATAGCGCACAAGGACCTCGGCGACGGTTGGCATTATGTGGATGCAACACCGGCAAGCTGCGTCAAGTTCGGCCTGAACACCATGTTCCTTGGCAACTATCCTGACGTAGTCGTGTCAGGAATCAATCACGGATCAAATGCCTCAGTTGCTTCATGCTATTCCGGCACATTGGGAGCTGCAGAAGAGGCCGCATTAAACGGCATTCCTGCCATCGGAGTGTCCCTTGACACACTTCATCCTAATGCCGACTTCTCGGTAGTATCTGAGCATTTCGGAGAAATCTTCAGCAAGATCATGTCTGATCTCCCAGGCAAACATGGCGTATATTATAATGTAAACTTCCCTGACATTCCGGCTTCTGAGATCAAAGGTGTACGCGTCGGCTACCAAGGCCTCGGACGCTGGGTGCGCGAATTCAAGGGATGGGATGTCAAGCACTACGAGAAATACGGGCTGACACCTGAGATGTTGGGACAAAGTTCCAATCCGATCCTCGAGGAAGGAGAGGATCTTTACATGATGGTGGGAGACTTCGAGAGCGACCCTCGAAACACGCCAGATGCGGACCACCTCCTCATGCAGGAAGGCTTCATCAGCATCGTAGCCCACAACGTGGACTGCACAGACTACACTGAATGCGAGCGCCTCAAAAAGATTTTCTAGCATGAAATACTATATTATTGCAGGCGAAGCATCAGGCGACCTGCACGGTTCAAACCTGATGAAGGGCATATACGCCGAAGACCCGCAGGCAGACATCCGTTTCTGGGGTGGTGACCTGATGGCAGGAGTGGCTGGGCACTCGCCTATGCGTCACTACAAGGAAGGAGCGGTGATGGGATTTGTGGAAGTGCTGGCAAAGGCCGGCAAACTTCTGAAGAATGTGAAGTTCTGCAAGGAAGACATCATAGCTTGGAACCCTGACGTAGTGATTCTCATCGACTATCCAGGTTTCAATTTCAAGATTGCAGAATTCGCTCACAAAGCCGGCTTCAAGGTATTCTATTATATAGCCCCTAAAGTCTGGGCATCCCGCGAAGGCCGCATAAAGAAACTTAAGAAGTACGTCGATAAACTGTTCATCGTATTCCCATTCGAAAAACAGTACTTCGATGCCAAGGGCATAGAATATATATACAAGGGTAATCCACTTGTAGACGCAGTGGACGGCTCTCCTGCAATGAGCCAGTCGCGCGAAGAATTCATGATGGAAAACGGCCTGCAGGGTGGTCCGTTCATAGCCATGCTTGCTGGTTCACGCAAAGGAGAGATCAGCACGATGATGCCGGTACTGACTGAATTCGCTGCGAAAATGCATGCACTCCCCCAGTATAAGGACCATCAGTTCCTGATCGCCGGAGCCCCATCCCGCACAATGGATGACTACAAGAAATGGCTTACTCCGGAAAACAGCAGCTACATCAAGATCCTCTTCGGCAAGACTCAGCCGATCATCAGACATGCTGAAGCCGCTGTAGTCAACTCCGGCACAGCCTCGCTTGAAACTGCCCTTTTCGGCACGCCTCAGGTGGTAGGATACATCACAAATCCGATTACATACTGGATTGCAAAGAGAATCATCAAAATCCGATACATCAGCCTTGGCAACCTCATCGTCGACCGTCTTGCATTCAAGGAATTCATCCAGGACGATTGCAACTCAGATGCGCTTGTTGCAGAAATCCGCGAGCTGATCGAAAACAAGGAGCGCAGATCGGCAATGCTTGCAGAATATGCCGAAATACGCTCCCTGCTAGGTGGAACCGGCGCTTCATCAGAAGTCGCAAAAGCTATGATTGACGAATTAAGATAAAGGAAAAAGGATGTCGCTCGACATCCTTTTCTACTATCTCATTGCCGCAATGACTGCAGCAGGATCTTCCGCCTTGAAGACTGCGCTTCCCGCAACAAGAATGTCAGCTCCGCATTCTACCAGACGCGATGCATTGGCTGCTGACACACCTCCATCCACCTGGATGTGGCATTCGATTCCCTGACGGTCAATTTCTGTCTTGAGGGTCTTGAGTCGGTCGTATGTGGCTTCAATGAACTTCTGACCGCCAAAGCCGGCGAACACAGACATCAGCACAACATAGTGGCACTGATCAAGATATGGGAAGAGGTTCTCAACCGGAATGTCAGGGTTTATTGCCAAACCCGGCTTCATGCCCGCTGCCCAGATCTGAGCAAGCACCTGACCAGGATTTTCCACTGCGTTCAGATGGAAACTGAGCATGTCGACACCTACCTTCGCAAAACGGTCAACATATTTCTCAGGATGCACAATCATAAGGTGTGCGTCAAGAGGCTTCTTTGCTTCACGTGCAATTGCCTCCACAATCGGGAAGCCATAAGATATGTTCGGAACAAAGATTCCGTCCATAATATCAAGGTGAAACGCGTCTGCATGCTGATTCACAAGCTCAACATCCCTGTCAAGATGCAGAAAATCAGCCGCAAGCATCGACGGCGCGATCTGTACTCTGTATTCCATATCTACTATCTGTAATTAGTTACAAGGTCAACCAAAAGCGCTACAAACTTGTCGAGCGATGCAAGGTCTAGGCGCTCTCCAGGAGCATGCACACCTCTTAGTGTAGGTCCGAATGAAATCATGTCAAGACCTGGGAACTTCTCAGTGAAGAGTCCGCACTCAAGACCTGCATGGATAGCCTTGACCTTAGGCTCTACACCAAAGAGCTTTTTATATGAAGCTACGCAGGCATCTCTGACTGGAGATACAGCTGCTGGCGCCCAACCTGGATATTCGCCCTCATGCTTGACCACAGCACCGGCAAGCACAAAGCATGCCTCCATCTTTGCAGCAGCAGCACGACGGGCAGCTGTAACACAGCTTCTCTGGCTTGAACCGATGCGGATGATACCAGGCCCAGTCATCTTCACAGAAGCAAGATTTGTAGAAGTCTCAACGAAATTCTCGATTTCCTGGCTCATTGCAAGAACGCCGTGAGGAGCTGCACAAAGAGCAGTCACGAGGTTCCACGCTGTCATTTCATCGATAGCCTCTGCTGCAGCCGGTGCCTCATCATATCCGACCTTAAGTTCGGTCTCGATTGCACCATACTCCTCTGCCACCTCTGCCGCATAAGCCTCAAGGCGCTCGTTGATAATGTCCAGAGTATCAGGCTCTGCAGCGATAACCGCCTTTGCCTCACGGGCAATTGCGTTTCTCTTGTTACCTCCGTCGATCGATACAAGCTGCCAATCAAGGTCAAGACAGCTATATAGGAAACGTCCGAGAAGCTGAACAGAGTTTGCACGACCCTTATTGATGTCGTCGCCGCTGTGACCACCCATGGCATCCTTTACAAAGACTGTCTCAAACTCGAAGTCCTCTACGACAGGCTCAGTCATATAATGGAACTCTGCAGTTGTGTCAAGACCGCCGGCGCAACCAACGAAGATCTCTCCCTCATCCTCGGAATCAAGGTTAAGGAGAACCTTTCCTGTGAAGAAACCAGGCTGGAGGGCCATTGCTCCGTCAAGCCCTGTCTCCTCTGCAGTTGTAAAGAGGCACTCGATCTTACCGCAAGGAAGATCGCTCACCAAAAGGGCCATCTGGGCTGCTACACCGATGCCGCAGTCAGCACCAAGAGTTGTGTCCGGAGCTATCATCCATCCGTCCTTGATGATATATTTGATAGGGTCTTTCGCAAAATCATGCTCCACTCCCTCGTTCTTCTCACAGACCATATCAGAATGGCTCTGGAGAACAATAGTAGGAACATTCTCATAACCCTTAGCAGCAGGCTTTGTGATCAGGACATTGCCTGCGTCATCTGTCTTACACTCAAAATTATTCTTAGCTGCAAATTCCTGAAGATATGCAATGATGTGCTCCTCATGACCGGACTCCCTTGGAATCGCGGTGATCTCCTTGAAGAAGGAAAGTACTGATTCTGAATTCATGATATATTCAAATGTATTATATTCTTACTGTATTTTATAGGCAATTTCAAAGATATACAAAAAAGGCGATTCAAAAAATGAACCGCCTTAATTATTTATGTATTTCATCAATTATCTTCTTACTGGAACAAGAAGTTTCTCGATGTCGTTTACATACTGTTTGAATGTCTTGTCTGTAGACATGAGGTCACTTACAGTTGTGCATGCATGAAGCACTGTTGCGTGGTCTTTGCCACCGATCTCGGCTCCGATAGTCGAGAGCGAGCAGTTGCTTATGAGGTTTCTGGACATGTACATGGCAATCTGACGGGCCTGTACGATGTTGCGCTTTCTTGTCTTTGAAAGAAGCTCGTCGCGAGAGATGTTGAAGTAGTCGCAGACTACCTTCTGAACTCCATCGATGGTAACATCATTCTGGTCTTCTCCTACGATATGCTCAGTGATGCTTTCAGCAAGCTCTACTGTAACCTCCTTATGAGCGAGTGTCGCATTTGCAATCAGGGAGATCAAAGCACCTTCAAGCTCTCTGAAGTTGGACGTGATCCTTGTTGCAAGGAACTCGAGAACATTGTCTGACAATTTCACACCCTCACGGAATGCACGAGCCTTGAGCATGCTGAGTCTTGTCTGATAGTCAGGCTTCTGAAGCTCGACAGAAAGACCCCACTTCAATCTTGAAAGGAGACGAACCTCAAAGTTTTCAAGGTCGGCTGGAGCTCGGTCTGAAGTAAAGATCAGCTGCTTACCTGACTGATGAAGATGGTTGAAGATGTTGAAGAATGCGTTCTGCGTCGAAGGGCCCATAAGATCCTGGATGTCATCCATGATGAGCACATCCATCTTCTGGTAGAATGCAAGGAAGTCTGTAAGCTTGTTCTTCACTGCCACAGCGTCCATGAACTGTGTCTTGAACCTGTTTGCAGGCACGTAAAGCACTACGAGCTCTGGATATTTCTTCTTGATCGCGATACCGATAGCCTGCGCAAGGTGAGTCTTGCCAAGACCTGGTCCTCCGAAGAGGAAAAGAGGGTTGAAGGCAGTCTTACCTGGAGCGGCAGAGATGCTCTCACCTGCTGTGAAACCCATCTTGTTACACTCACCTACTATGAGGTTCTCGAAACAATACACAGGGTTGAGCTGTGGATTTACCTGCACTCTCTGAATGCCAGGGAAAACGAACGCACCGGGATTTGTTGGCTTGATGGTAGTATCGACAGAAATCGGCTTATTGACAGGAGCATTGCCATGAGCAGCCGGATATACCATCGGCGACTGCTTCTGAACAGGCTCTACAACATAGACAAGCTTCGCTCCTACACCAAGCTCCTTCTTGAGAGAAGCCTTGAGGATATCAAGATATGCATCCTCGATGTATTCACGGAAAAACTCTGAAGGAACAGCGAGTGTCAAAGTAGCCTCAATCAGAGAAACAGGCTTTATTGGCCTGAACCAGATCTGAAACTGCTTCGGATCGATGTTCTGCTGAATGAAGTTCATGCAGTTGTTCCAAACAGATATGTGTCTTTCGTGAGTCATTTATGGATTGAACCGGAGTTTATATGTTGTTATGAATTGCGACCACAAAGATGAGGAAAAAAATCTAATAAAAAATAAAAAATCCGCTTGCAAATTAATTTTATTTTACAGGAATCCCGCAGCGTCATCTCAACAAATACGGTTTTCTAATTAATTGAAAAACAGAGGTTTACAAATCGCAAACCCCTGTAACTACCTAGTTTTAACGGATGTTATAATTTGGAGTAATTCCAATCTAACATTTTCGTCTGAATCCTGTTCTCCAATGCTTAGAACACTGATAATTTCATATATTTCTTCGGATTTTCTTGAATTTTGTTAACCAAAGAATCAATATCCATTAAAAGTGTATCAAGAGAAGTGTAGACAGAACCGTCAACCATGAGCTTTCCGATTGTTCCGTCAGGATCGTTGATATTGTTCAAAAGTGTGTGGAAAGACTCGACGATCCCCTTGATATCTGTTTCTGAAATTGTACCCACAATATGAGCGACTCCGTCTACTGTCACGTCAACATTGTCAACAATAGCATCAAGTTTTGTCGACAGATCGGACAGGTTTGTGATGAATGCGTTCAGATCCTCTGATCTTCCCCCGATAGAAGCTGCAAATTCAGAAACATTCCTCATTGTCTTCTCAAGGTGAGCCAGAGTGTTGGAGATACGCGCCTGGTTTGCCTCAGAAAGCAGACTGTTCACGTTTGAAACTGTGACGTTGAGACTGTCAAGGGTGTTGCCCACTTTAGCAATGATCGGCGTGAGCTGACCTGTAAGGCCATCGATAAGGCTTGCTTCAATTGAAGAAGCAAGTGTCCCTCCGTCCTCGACCATAGATTCTGAAGAGCCAAGATCAAGCTTGACGCCTTTGCTGCCCATAAGGTCAACTGAATAGATTGTCATCCTGCTGTCAGTTGGAATGGTAAACTCCTTCATGACAGAACATGTAACCTTGAAATTAAGTTCCTCCGGGCAGTATTCCACCGAAGTTACCTTTCCTGCCTTGAATCCTTTGATTGATACCGGAGCTGAGGCAGCAAGACCCTCGACATTATCAAAATACGCCACAACTTCAACCTCGCGATTGAAGATATCCTTTCCCCTGAGGTAGTTGATTACAAAAAATGAAACCACCAACACCACAACGACAAAAATGCCGATTTTCAATTCTTTCGCAAATTTCATGATATCTTTCCTAATTAAAATTCAAATTTACGGACGTGAGACCTCGTTTCCTTTCACCTTTACGATGAATGCATCAGGAAAGTCTTTCTTCACATTTGCTACATTGGCCTGAGCATCTTCCTTAGAGGAATGCTGACCTATTATATATTTATATATGCCGCTGTCGGTTTTCACCCAATGGGCAGCGTGTCCCTTGAATGCGCTGTCGTCAGACTTCAGTTCGCGGCTTCCGGCCATAACCTGTATTCCATAATAGGAACCCTCTGAGACTGATGGATCTATTTGCGGCTTTTCTGGCTCTTGCGGCAATGCAGCAGGGGCAGGCTGAGACGAGAAATCAATGTTGAAATACGAGTCGTACACTGGTTTATATGCCGAAAATGCCTGAAAGAGGCGCTCTGCAATCTCTTCCTGAGCTGCAGCTGTCTTCAGATAATTATACTCCTTAGTATTGGTCACAAATCCAAGTTCAAGCAGGACTGCCGGCCTTGAAGTGTAGGCAAGCACATCCACCACTTCCTGATCCAAAACAATGCCGCGAGGAGTCAAAGGATCCTTTATAAGCTTGTCGATCACTTCGGTAGCAAAAAGGAGACTGCTCTCGTAGATCGCTTTCCAAAGAAGTGAACTGGATATCACATCAGATGTTTCAGATGCATCAATGCTTGTCTGCTTGACTTCGTCGCCCTCGACAATCATCAGATTGTTTCTACGCTGAGCCACATCCTGATTCTGTGCAAAATAGTCTTTTTCATTGCCCTGCCTTTTGGAACGTTGGCCAAGTATATGCACTGAAGTTCCGTGCGCACTCAAGTTGGAGTTTCCGTTGCAGTGTATTGAAATGAAGAGGTCGGCGTAGGTGTTGGCCATCTGTGCCCTGTCGTTCCTTGTGATAAACACGTCTGTATCCCTTGTGTACATCACTTTGACTTCCGGGAATGCCGACTCGATCTTTTTGCCCAGCAGAAGAGAAATCGAGAGGACGATATCCTTTTCATGGTAGCCTGTGCTGGACTTGTTCATACCTAGAGCGCCTGGGTCCTTGCCGCCATGACCGGGGTCGATCACCACAGTACTAAGGCCGTTAGCCGACTGGGCAGACGCATGCGAGACGCACGCCAGCATCATCAGAAAAAGGGCAATTATGGTGATAACTCTGTTTTTTATCGTCATATCAAGCTCTCAATTTTGTAGAAATTGAAATAAGTTGTAAATTTGCAGGATGCAAAAATAGCAAAAACTTGCTAAAGTAGAAAACGAAGCGGATAATTATTGATGTCTTTCAAACATAAGGATAAAATAAAAAGTCACCTTGACAAACTATGGCTCATAGCTGCATTCCTGCTGCTGATGAGCTCATTCACTTTGTCCTCACAGGAAGAAAGACGACTCAGAAGAGAGCGCAAGATCAGCACTCAAGAGGCTGTAACTGACTCACTTATCCCCGCCCCTTCCATTTCTGATTCAGCAAGGCATGCTATGGACTCGATTGCCCATGCTGATTCGATCCACCGCCGCGACTCCATCGACATGCTCAGCAAGAGTTCGCTTGAAGCACCTGCCTTTACAACCGCACGCGACTCCATCATAGAAGACTTCAGCAACGGCAAGAAGATGATCTATTATTATGGTGATGTCTCCGTCAGCTACGGCAACATGAAGCTGACAGCTGACTATATGGAGTACGATCTCAACACTTCTACGCTTTTCGCGCGCGGCACAAAGGACTCCACAGGCGTAATCACCGGAAAGCCGGTGATGGACCAGGGTGGAAAGTCCTACACAATGGAGGAGGTCCGCTACAACTTCAACACACGCAAGGCCAGAATCACAAACATGGTCACACAGGAGGAAGACGGTATTCTTCATGGCAAGAACATCAAGATGATGCCGGACAAATCCATCAACATGACCCACGGAAAGTACACCGTCTGCGATTGCGAGGAGCCTCACTACTACATGCATCTTACAGCTGCAAAGGTGATTACAGGACCTCATCAGAAGACTGTCTTCGGACCTGCATACCCAGTGATCGCAGATGTGCCGCTCCCTATCGGTCTTCCGTTCGGATTCATTCCTAAGCGTCCTGACAGAGCGACAGGTATCCTCTTCCCTACTTTCGGAGAGGAGGTGTCCCGAGGTTTCTACATGCGTGATGCCGGTTTCTATTTCGTTATCGGAGACTATTTCGACATCGCCCTCACAGGTGATATCTACACTCTCGGTTCATGGGCGATAGACTTGAACTCGCGTTATAAAGTGAACTACAAGTTCAACGGTAGCGTATCACTCACCTACTCAAATGACCAGACCGGAGAGAAAGGTAGTTCGGACTTCCAGCAGGCGAAAAACTTCTCCGTGAAGTGGAGCCACACACAGGACTCAAAGGCACGCCCTGGAACCAGCTTCTCGGCATCGGTGAACTTCTCCAGCCCTTCAAACAACCGATTCAACTCCACATCGGTGACTGAGGCCCTGCAGAACCAGATTTCATCATCCATCTCATTCTCGAAGAACTGGAATGGAAAGGTGAACCTTTCGTTGAATGCCCTCCACAATCAGAACTCACGAGACAGTTCGTATACTTTCACGCTTCCTAACGTAACCCTTTCCGTAAACCGTTTCTATCCTTTCAAGAGAAAGGAAAGAGTCGGAAAGGAGAAGTTCTATGAGAAGTTCTCTCTTGGATACAACACCTCATTCCAGAACAAGATCAGTTTCAAGGCCAGCGAATTCAACAAGCCAGGCTTCTGGGACAAGTTCCAGAACGGTATGACCCACACATTCCAGATCGGTCTTCCGAACTTCTCGCTGTTCAAGTACATCAACGTCACCCCGAGCGTCAGCTATGGTATGAACTGGCATTTCAGGGCGACGGAAAAAGTGTATAACCCTGACAAGGGAGTTGTAGAAGACATCAAGGGAAAGGCATTCAGCACATTCGGTGCGACTCACACATATTCCGGAAGCGTCTCAATGAGTACAAGACTTTATGGTATGTTCCAGTTCGGCAAACACCGAAAACTGCAGGCCATAAGGCACGTCGTATCCCCTTCTATTTCAGCCTCATTCAGTCCGGAGAAAGGTACATATTTCAATGGTTTCAGGACCCTGACATATGTGGATAAGAACGGCCAGGTGAAGACTCAGGACTACAACATCTATGCGGGCAACACTGCCGGTGTTCCAAGCAAGGGTAAGACTGCCAGTCTCAGCTTCAGCCTCGGAAACAACTTCGAGGCTAAGGTCCGCGACCTCAAGGACACAACCGGAACCGGTTCAAAGAAGATCAAGCTGATCGACAACCTCAATCTCAGTACCGGATACAACTTCCTTGCTGAGCAGTTCAAGATGAGCAATGTCAGCATGTCATTGAGTACATCCGTATTCGGAAAAGTCGGAATCAGTGCCAGCGCAGCCTTTGACCCTTATGCAATGGAGGTCAACAAGGAGACAAAGACAGTTCAGCGAGTGAACCAGTTTGCCATCACTCAGGGACAAGGACTTCTGAGAATGAACACAGCCAGCGTGTCACTCTCCTACTCTATTTCAGGCGACGGAAAGATCAACGGCAACGACGGAACAAAACAGGCAGGAGGCAATCCTGCAGACCATTATACCAGAATATATTATCACCCTGTCACAGGTGAATATATTCCTGGAGGATATCTGTATTATATGAATCCTAACGTTCCTTGGTCTGTAAACTTCAACTACTCGTTCAGATATACCCGTAACTATCAGTATGCAAACGAGCAGATGTCCAAGGTGCATAACTACACACAGACTCTCGGAGTGAGTGGAAACCTCAAGCTGACAAAAGCACTTTCAATGCAGCTTACCACAAACTTCGACCTTATGGCATTGCAGATGAGTGCAACTCAGTTGAGTGCAACATACGACCTGCACTGCTTCAACATCAACGTTTCATGGATCCCTAATGGTAAGTGGGAGTCATGGAGCTTCAGAATCCAGGCTAATGCAGCCGCTTTGGCAGACCTTTTGAAATACAAGAAGACAAGCAGTTACATGGATAATGCATGGTAAACTGCAGGGTTGGTGTATCTTAAATTTCATAGGCTACTGTTGCATTTCTGTTTTAAATGACTAACTTTGTGTTCCCTCCGTTCTGGGAGGTGTTCACATTCCCTGAAAATCCCGTCAGATTCTCTATTTTTTTAATCTGAATTAACATTTCATTACTATAACTATGTACAACATTTTCGATCTGAAAGCAATGGAGATTGAGCAGCTTCATCTGCTTGGTCAGGAGTTGGAGATCAAAGGATACAAGAAGATGTCTAAGGAAAACCTCATCTATTCTATCCTTGATGTAGAGGCAGCAAAAAATGCCAAGAACGCTCCGGAAAGGCCAGAGAAGAAGAAACGCGGCCGTCCAAAGAAATCAGAAGATACAGCAAAACCGGCAGTGAAGACAGAGTCAGAGCCAATGGAGAAGCCGGTAGAAAAAGCAGCTGAGCCAGCATCGGAAGCTCCTAAGGAGCAGAAGAAGCAGCGCCCACGCAAGAAGGGTAAGGAGGCAGCAGCAGAGCAGTCTGCGGCCGCTTCGACACCAGCAGCTCCGGAAGTCACAGCGGCCCCAGAGGCACCGGCAACTCCAGAGGAGAATGTTGCCGAACCGGTTCATGCAGAAACTCCAAATAATCAGGAAAAGAGAGAGAAGCGCCAGAAGAGGCAGCGAATCCAGAAGGGCGCTCAGGCTCAGCAGGTCCAGGTACAGCCAGAGCAGAATGCTACTGAACCTGCAGTTGAGACTCCTGCTGCAGATCAACCGTCTGCGCCTGTAGAAAAGAAGGAAAACAAGCACGGCAAGGAACGCAATAATAAGGAGCAGCACAAGAACCACAAGAAAGAGCAGCCTAAGGATCAGCAGCAGCCTAAAGAGCAGGTGAAAGAGCAACCTAAGGAGCAGCCAAAGGAACCTGTAGTGGAAGTTCCGGTTTTTGAAGGTGTGGTAGAGGCTACCGGAGTCCTTGAAATCATGCCTGACGGATATGGTTTCCTCCGCTCTTCAGACTACAACTATCTCAACTCTCCGGACGACATCTACGTGTCGCAGTACCAGATCAAGCAGCACGCTCTCAAGACAGGCGACACCGTTACAGGTGAGATCCGTCCTCCTAAGCCAGGTGACAAATACTTCCCTCTTGTGCGCATCAAGTTCGTAAACGGACGTACTCCGGAGTTCATCCGCGACCGCATTCCGTTCGACTTCCTCACGCCGCTGTTCCCAGAGGAAAAATTCAACCTTCTCGGCAATGGTCACAACGACATGTCATGCAGAATCGTGGATATGTTCACCCCTATCGGAAAGGGTCAGCGCGGACTTATCGTGGCTCAGCCTAAGACAGGTAAGACAATGCTTCTCAAGTCAATAGCAAACGCTATTGCTGACAACCACCCAGAGGTTTACATGATCGTTCTTCTTATCGACGAGCGCCCTGAGGAGGTTACAGATATGGCCCGCAGCGTAAAGGCTGAGGTTGTCGCATCAACATTCGACGAGCCTGCAGAGCGCCACGTAAAGGTAGCGAACATGGTTCTCGAGAAGGCAAAGAGAATGGTTGAGTGCGGACACGACGTTGTCATCCTTCTTGACTCAATCACACGTCTTGCACGTGCATACAACACAGTTCAGCCTGCATCAGGAAAGGTCCTTTCCGGAGGTGTGGATGCAAATGCTCTCCACAAGCCAAAGAGATTCTTCGGAGCGGCGCGTAACATCGAGCACGGAGGTTCACTGACAATCCTCGCCACAGCCCTCACTGAGACAGGCTCAAAGATGGACGAGGTGATCTTCGAGGAGTTCAAGGGAACAGGTAACATGGAGCTCCAGCTCGACAGAAGACTTGCAAACAAGCGTATCTTCCCAGCTGTAGACGTCACTCTTTCAAGTACAAGACGCGACGATCTGCTCTACTCGCCTGCCCTTGCAAACCGCATCTGGATCATGCGCAAGTTCCTTGCTGACATGAACTGCATCGAGGCTATGGAGCTTCTCCAGGATAGAATGAGGAAGTACGGCACAAATGACGCACTTCTCCAGAACATGGACAAAGACGACATGTAGACTTTGATCAATTCAAATACAAAAAGTGGCTGATGGCTTAGACTATCAGCCACTTTTTATTTAACTTTGCATGTTTGATCTATACGTGCAATATGAGTAATGAAATCCTTATAATTCTTTCGTTTGTCGTCATTTACGGAAGCCTTCTGCTGTCATACAGACTGTTCGGCAGAAAAGGTCTTCTCGCCTTCAGCGTATTTGCTACGCTTGTGGCAAACATCGAGGTTCTTCTCCTCGTGGATGCGTTCGGCATTGAAATGACTCTTGGAAATGTCCTTTTCGGAAGTACTTTCCTCGTGACAGACATCCTCAGCGAAAACCACAGCAGGAAGGAGGCTAACAAGGCTGTCCTTATCAGCACCTTCTTCTCTGTCATCTTCATAGCCATTTCGCAGTTGTGGCTTCTCTACACCCCCGCTGCAAATGATTGGGCCAGCGGAGCGTTTCACACGATATTCTCCAGCACACCGCGCATCATCTGCGCTTCACTTGGAGTATATCTGATCTCGCAGCTCGCTGACGTATGGCTTTACCACAAGTGGTGGGACTGGTGCCGCAAGCGTTTCGGAGACAGCCGCAGCGGCCTTTGGATCCGCAACAACGGCTCCACTATGATCTCGCAGCTGATCAACACCTCACTTTATACATTCTTTGCCTTCTACGGCACATACGAATGGAGCACACTCGTATCCATCTTTGCAAGTTCTTACTGCATCTTCCTGGTTACGAGCCTTCTGGACACTCCACTCGTGTACATCTGCCGCAGACTCCATGACAAAGGCAAAGACGGTATAGCATACATCAAGAACCAATAATATATTTCGGCCCTACCCGGGCCGGCTTCGAAAACTAAAGTTTTCTCAGTTATGCCCCAGCAGGAAATGCAGAAGCAGCGCAGGACTACTCTCAAGGAGAGGACCAAGGAGCCGCGCAAATATAAGGTGATCGTCCTGAACGATGATTTCACGACATTCGAGTTTGTGATAATGATCATGACCACAGTCTTTCTGAAGACTCTGCAGCAGGCCGAAGAGATCGCCGAAACCACTCACATCCACCAGAAGGCAACTGTGGGCACATATTCACTGGATATAGCCAAAAGCAAGGTTGCCAAGGCCACATCAATGGCGAGAGCGGAAAATTTCCCTCTCAGCTTTCAAATCGAACCCGAATAAGAGGAATGAAACAGACAGAAGCAATAAATGAGGCTCTGGTAGTAGCCCAACAGATAATCCAGATGCACAGGCACGAGTTCATCATGCCTGAGCACATTCTTCTTGCATTCTTCAGCAACGGAAACTTCAGAGATGCTGTAGACAAATGCGCAAATGCAGATGCGCTGGAAGAGGCATTGAGCGAGGTGCTGATGAATCTTGAGCAAGTGCCTGAAGAGATCGACTACAAGCCGGACTATTCAGAGCAGTTCAAGGAGATGTGCAACCATGCAGGTCAGGCCGCTATAGGATCTGGTGCAGAAGCAATCGGAATGCACCATATTCTCTACGGAATCTTTCAGTTGGAGGATTCACAGGCTCGCCACATCCTTGAATCACATCTTGAGGTCAGCATCCCGGACTTCCTTAATGGAGTGGCTGCAATCAACGAAGACGGTTCTGATCCGGAGGAAAGATGGCAGAGATACCTCACACCACTCGAGCCTGCAGAGGTGTTTGTAGGAAGAAAAGCAGAGACAGAGCAGGCTCTCAGAGTACTTTGCCGCAAGAACAAGAACAACATTCTGATAGTCGGAGGCAACGGTGTCGGAAAGACTGCCTTTGCAAGGCATCTAAGCGAAACATTGTGTCTGGACAAATGTCCTGAATCACTCAGAGGGCTCAGCATCATGGAACTTGACACCAACAGGATCCTCTCCGGCACACAGTACAGAGGCGACCTTGAGGCAAGGATAGACGACGTCATGAGCGGCATCAGAGACAATGCCGGCATTATCGTATATGTTGATTCACTGCGTGCATTGGGCGGTTCCGGCAAGGGTGACGACGGAATGAAGGACATCATGAGCCTTCTGATCCCATACCTCAAGTCGGAAGAGATCAGATTCATCATTTCTGCGACTCCGGAAGATGTCAAGCGTGTTCAGACCAACGACGCACCAGCCTTGACACTCTTCAGAACAATAGAGTTGGAAGAGCCTTCAGACGACGATGCTGCGGCGATTGTAAACCTTTCTTCAGAGTACCTTGCGCAGCACCACAACGTTGATTACAGTTTCGATGTGTACGCATATTCTGTGCACATGAGCAGAAGATATATCCAGGACCGCTGCCTTCCGGACAAGGCCATCGACCTGCTTGATGAGGCTGGAGCATACTGCCAGACCCAGAACATCAGAAAGGTGACCAAGCAGATCGTAGACAAGGTACTCTCAGACATCTGCAAGAGTGACGTACAGGCAAGCAGTGACGATGTGAAGGACGACCTATACAACATGGAGGACAGGCTTAAGCAGAAGATCTACGGCCAGGACAATGCCATCAAGACTCTGACAGAAGCCATCCTCATGTCTAAGGCAGGACTTCTCGACAGCGGCAAGACAATCGGAAACTTCCTCTTCGTAGGCCCTACAGGCGTCGGAAAGACAGAACTATCGAAAGTTCTCGCCCAGCAGCTTCATCTGCCTTTGCATCGCTTTGACATGAGTGAATACTCTGAAAAACACTCAGTTGCAAAGCTCATCGGCTCACCTGCAGGCTACGTAGGATATGACGACGGAGGCATCCTGACCGACACTGTACGCAAGAATCCGCATTGCGTGCTGCTTCTCGATGAGATCGAAAAGGCTCACGAGGACATTTATAACCTCCTTCTTCAGGTCATGGACTATGCAGTCATCTCTGACAATAAAGGCCGTAAAGTGGACTTCAGGAATGTAGTCCTCATCATGACTTCCAATGCAGGAGCAAGATATGCAAACAAGGCTTCGATCGGTTACGAAAGCAAGGTCAATGCGGGTGCAGCTATGGCGAAGGAGGTCAAGAAAGTATTCACACCGGAGTTCCTGAACCGACTTTCATCTGTAGTTGTCTTCAACGACATGGACAGAAATATGGCAGGTCTTATCCTCGACGACAAGATCAAGAGACTTCGCGAACGTCTCAAGGCACGCAAGGTAAAGCTTGTGATTGAACCGGACGCTTATGAAAAACTCCTCAATGAAGGATTCTCGGTTGAGTATGGAGCACGCGAGATAGAGCGCACTCTCAATTCACGTCTTACCCCGCTCCTGATGCGTGAAATCCTGTTCGGAGGTCATAAGGCAGGATTTACAGTAACAGTAAAGGCCACAAAGGATGGCTATACACTTGAAGCATGATAGTTTTTCTGGATAAAAATGACCAATTGCCGGACCCTCTCCTCCCTCGAAGAGATGACACACTGGCATTCAGTCAGGATCTTACTGCAGAGCGTATGATCGAGGCATATCCTCAAGGCATATTCCCTTATTATGCCTTCAAGGACAAGTTTGTCAGATGGTGCGCTCCTCGTGAGCGATATGTGATCTTCCCTGATGAGATCCACATTTCTCATTCGATGCGCAACATCATGAACAGGAACATCTATAGGGTCACAATCAACGAGAACTTTGAAGAGGTCATCTGGGCCTGTGCTAAAGTTGATGGCCGTATATTCGAAGACGGTGCCTGGTTAGGTCCTGAACTGATCAAAATCTGGATAGAACTGCACAGAAGGGGCTACGCCAAGAGTGTGGAGGTCTGGAATGAAGACAACGAACTTGTCGGAGGACTTTATGGATTCGCTCATGGTGGCTGCTTCATGGGAGACAGCATGTTCTCCAAAGAAAAAGACACATCCAAGCTCGCCCTTATCACTCTGGCAAAGCACATGCAGGCACAAGGCGGCAAATTCATAGATTGTCAATACTACACAGGCCACCTGGCGACTATGGGAGGACGCACGATCTCCTATAAAAGTTTCCTTGAAATGGCAGAAGATACAACACCTTTAAACTGGTAAAGATGGCAGAATATCCGAAAGATCCAGCCATGCTCATGAGCTGGACAAACATGAAATTAAGAGACTGTTACGGCAGTCTTGATGAACTTTGTGACGATCTTGAGATTGATCGCAATGAGATTGAGAGCAAATTGAACGCAGCAGGCTTCGAGTACAATAAAGAACTTAATAAATTCTGGTAATCAAGGCATTTAACATAACAGTTAACCATATGAAAACACTAAAAATTGGTCTCCTTCCTAAGATTCTGATAGCAATTGCGCTTGGAATCGGAGCTGGACTTATTGTGCCGGAGTGGATCGCGAGAATCTTCGTCACATTCAATGGAATATTCAGCCAGTTCCTCGGCTTTGTGATTCCTCTGATCATCGTTGCGCTTGTTACGACTGCCATCGCAGACATCGGAAACAAGGCCGGCAAGATGCTTCTTGTCACTGTCGGCATAGCATATGGTTCGACGGTATTTGCCGGACTCGTGTCATATTTCACCGGTGCGTCGCTGTTCCCTTCAATGATTGAAAGCGGAGCAGGTATGGACAGCATCAATGAAGCACAGTCACTTGTCCCATATTTCGAAGTGAACATTCCCCCACTCATGGGTGTTATGACTGCACTCATCCTCGCCTTCACATTAGGGTTGGGCCTTGCGTCCACACAGAACGACACACTCATGAAGGCCACTCACGGATTTGAAGAAATCATGGTCAAGACAATCAAGACAGCCATAATTCCTCTTCTGCCGCTCTATATCTTCAGCATTTTCCTCGACATGGCATATGTGGGCAAGGTGTTCGCGATCCTGGGAGTCTTCATAAAGATCATTGGAGTGATCTTCGTGATCCACATCGGAATCCTTCTGCTTCAGTTCATCATTGCAGGTGCTGTGACAAGGAAGAATCCTTTCAGACTGCTCGCAAACATGCTTCCGGCATATTTCACTGCACTTGGAACACAGTCTTCTGCAGCAACAATCCCCGTGACACTCGAGCAGACATGCAGGAACGGAGTTTCTGAGGATGTTGCAGGATTTACAGTACCTCTTTGCGCGACTATCCACATGGCTGGCAGCACATTGAAGATCGTGGCGTGTGCTCTCGCCCTGATGATCATGATGGGCATGCCTTATGACTTCGGCATGTTCGCCGGATTTATCTGCATGTTGGGTATAACAATGGTTGCAGCACCGGGAGTGCCAGGTGGAGCCATAATGGCATCACTCGGACTTCTTGCCGGAATGCTTGGATTCTCAGCTGAGGCTCAAGCACTTATGATTGCGCTATACATTGCGATGGACAGTTTCGGCACAGCTTGCAATGTAACAGGAGACGGAGCGATCGCACTTATAGTAGACAGAATTTTCAGAAAATAAAAAAAGTTGATGTAGTGCGATGCACTACATCAACTTGTATATCTCAGAAACCTTTCTGAAGCCGCGTCTGATAAAATATTCATGCGCTGCATGATTGTGCATTCCAGACTCAAGGTAAACGTCTTTGACACCTTTCGACCTGAGCCACGCAAGGGCATTTTCCATCAATGCAGTTCCGACACCGCCGCATCTGCAGTTTTCTCTGACAAGAAGGTCGCATATCATTCCAAACGGCTCGGCTCCGTCCTCCATTATCTCTGTAACACAGAATCCAAGGAGATTCCCTTCCTCATCCACAGCCTTATAGACAGCAGCTCCTTCTTCATCGGCGATATTGCCGTTGATGTACTTCATCCATGCTTCACGTGCTGCAGGAGCAAGATCGGTTACAAACGCACCATCCTCGAAATGTCCCACACCTACTCCCATCTGGATTTCTCCATGAGAGATGTATTCCTTATGCGAAGATATGTGTCCGATGAAAACTTCACAAAGAAGTCCAGCGTCCTCCAATGACGCCTTTACAAGTTTATACTCAGCCATTTACTTATATTTTACAAACATATTCCACACTTTCTTGAGAGCGCTCTTCAGGGTCAGCAGAATTGCAAAGATCGTGATTGTCGCCACAATGAGCACCAGCCATGCTGACAACGAGTCTGAAGGAATTTCGAAGTAGCTCAGGAACGGCATCTCAGAATTCTGGAACAGAAGCTCGAATGTCGAAGCCACCGAAACGATTACAAGAATCATATTGAGCAGGAAGTCAGACTTCATGGCCTTATAGTCACTCAGGTTGTGGAGACTGTTGTCGACCATATCGGTTACTTCCTTTAGTTTCTCCATGTCATCATCAAGGTGAAGTCTGCGTGTGGTCCTGTCGAACATCACCAGATGTGAAGCGAACTTGGAATACTTCACCACGTCAAGCTGTATGATCTGTCTAGAGAGTCTCATTCCAAGGTCTGCATTCTTTCCGATGAGTTCTTCAGCAGACTTGTCTCGCGCCTGCAGAGCTACATCTATAAGCTGATCCTTTGCGAAGCCGATGACATATTTCTTTGCGAGCACCATCTGTAGGATCATAAGATATTCAGGCCATGAGACATGGTATCTAGCTCTTTCCTCAAGATGCTTTGCCCAGTCCACACCCTGCTTCTGCACCAATGTGCCGTCATTCGCCACTCCTGAGACCTGTCCCTGCTTGACCTCGTCACTTCTTCTTCCATATGTTCCTATGACAACAGCCAGGTTGGTTCCTACCATCACCTGATCGTCTGTGTCAATGGCTATGTTCTCACCGCATACCTCTTCGAATGACGCACCATCACGGTATGGCCACTCACCTGGGTACAATGTCATGAGTCCGATCAGCTCTGGCTTATGGTAGTCACGGATGTGGTTGATGATCTCAGCCTCAGAGAGTTTTGGTGTCCTGCTCTTAGAGAACAGATCTTCGACTGAGCCGTCCTCCAAAGCTACAGGATGCTTGAGGAACTCAGGTATGTCGACCATTGCATAATGGTGGTCATTGATGACTGAAACACCGTTAAGCACGCGGAAATGCTCATGTTCGCGCATATCATCCATGCTGAGCCCCTCGCGATAAGCTGTATATCTGTTATACAGGAACTTCTTGTATCTGAGTGCAATACGATCGAATGCCCTGCCTCCTTCCCTCATGTTCAGGTCTACGCGTTCCGACTCCGGCACCTCACGTCCTTCTTCATCGATCCAGAAGTCATTGGCAATGAATGTACTTTCAAGATTGATGTTGCTGTCCCCTTCTTCACTGTCTGCGCTCCAATACTCTGCTCCTAGATATGTGGACAGCAGAGCAATGATGTGGTCTGTCATCGCATCTGTATTTTCCTGTTTGCCTCCATCCACCTCAGGCACAGACAATATCTTTGATGAATTTCCGTCAAAGAAGAAGCGGTAGGTCATGGACACTGTGTTTCCGAAAAAGAGGGACATCTCCACATTAACATGTCCCACAAGATCTATCGGAGTGAAATCTTCCTCTTCAGTTGGACGCAAAGGCATATGGAAATCGAATCCGCGAAGAGAAAAGCGATAGACTGCCTTTTTCGGGAAGCGCCACACTAGTGATGATTCCGAAACTGACTCATTGGGTCCAAGAGGCTTCATGTACCTTTTGGTGAGACGATTTCTTTTGATCTTTCCGTCACCACAGAGCTTTTTCATCTCAAGCGAATTCTCCTGACCGTCCATTACAAAGATCTGCCTCTCTATATTCTGGTGCATGTACACGACAGGCTTGCCGGCATGTTCTGCAACTGACTTGAAGACTTTAGTCTCCTCTGCCTCTTCGGCAATCTTTTTGATTACGCCCTTGTAGTCACTCAGCACAGCATCCACAGGAAGCACGAATTCAAGATTTCCGTGGATGGAGAATGTCTGAATGAACACTACACTGAAAGATGGAAACGCCAATCCGTGGCCGTCTTTCGAGCAACAATAATTATATTCCTTCATATATATGAGGTATTTAACGAAGTACAAATCTACTAAATTTTATCAAGTTTCACCACATAATACGGCATCCCACTGAATTTAAAGATAGTAAAAGCGGTTACTATTTGCTATCTTCATAAATTAGATTATCTTTGTCTTTTGTATTTACCAAAAACTGACTTTTATGAATCCGAAAATTCAAGAAAGCATCGATGCAATCGACGTTACAATGAGCGGAGGCTCCACACTACTGAACGTAGTATTGGCAATCGTAATGTTCGGTGTCGCACTCGGCATCAAGCCAAGAACATTCCTTGATATAATCAAAAATCCAAAGTCGATAATTACAGGTATCATTTGTCAGCTCATTCTTTTGCCGGCATTGACGTTCCTGCTTGTTCTTGCTATGGGTGATATCCTTTCACCTATGATTGCCCTAGGTATGATCCTCGTTGCAGCATGTCCTGGAGGTAATGTTTCAAACTTCATCACGTCCCTTTCACGAGGCAATGCCGAACTGTCAGTGTCACTTACCGCAGTGAACACAGCTGTCTGCATCTTTACGACTCCTTTGAACTTCGCATTCTGGAGCAAGATGTACCTCAATTATGCCGGAAACCATGGAGTTGCAATTCCTGAACTGACCATTCCGTTCTGGGACATCTTCCAGAGCATCGTAATAATCATGGGAATTCCGCTCGTTCTCGGAATCCTCTGCTCGCAGTATCTTCCAAAAGTTGCAGATAAACTCAAGAAGCCTCTTCAGTACCTTTCGATCGTGGTGTTTGTGGCGATGGTGGGCATCATTCTCGCCGGCAACTGGGCTGCCTTCAAGATCTGTATCAAATACATCTTCCTTATCGTGATGCTGCACAACCTTCTTGCACTTGGCATCGGTTTCGGAACAAGTACAATGCTGAAGCTTCCTTATAAAGACAGAAGAACACTCACAATCGAGACTGCGATCCAGAATTCAGGACTCGGTCTTGTGCTTCTTCTCAACCCCAACATCTTCCCTCATGAAGGCTTCTGGGCCAACAATGGAGGTATGCTCGTAATCACAGCATGGTGGGGCGTATGGCACATCGTGTCCGGCCTTTCAGTGGCTATGGCATGGAGAATCCGCGGCAGAAAGGAAGCTGAAGAGTAAAACAGACCTTTAACTTATGAGAGAAAAAATATACCAGGACGACTGGAAATACAATCTTGTAAAGCCCTGGGTGGGATCTAATGTACGACATAGCTACAGGAAATGTCAGATACATGGATTGGAGAACATCCCAACTGACGGCACAGTACTCATTGCTCCGAACCATTGCAATACATTGCTGGATGCATTGGTGGTACTTAGGGCGTACAAAGAGCCTACAGTATTCGGTGCAAGAGCTGACATCTTCAAGAAACCACTGATCGCAAAGTTCATGTACTTTGCGCGTATCCTCCCTATGGTACGACAGAGAGACGGACTGCGCAATGTGCTGAAAAACAAGGACACTCAGGAGATTATCGTGGAGATCCTTGAAAATGACGTGCGATTCTGCATGTTCCCAGAAGGAACCCATCGTCCAAAGCACTCGCTTCAGACTCTTGGAAAAGGTGTTTTCAGAGCAGCACTTGCAGCCAACGAGAAATTCGGTGCTGAAAAACCTGTCTATATCGTTCCTGCAGGTCTCGAATACGGTGATTATTTCAGATACAGAAGCACTTCCCTTGTCAACATCGGCAAGCCTATCAATGTCACTGAATTCGTAAAGGATCTTGACCTTGATAATGAAGCCCAGATCATGGACGCACTCAGAAAGGAGCTTTCTTCTCGCATGGCGGAACTCATCACTTACTTCGCATTCGACGAGAATTACGAAGAGAAGTGGGCTCTCACAAAGATGATTGCCGTCAAGGACAGAAAGAAGGCGTATGGAGAATTCGGCACAGACCTCTATGAGGACATGCTTCGCAACCGAGAGATTGCCGCAGACATAGAAAAGGCAATGGAGGAGCATCCGGAAGAAATGGCTGAGGTACTGGCAGAGGTCAAGGAGTTCGAAAACAGAAGAAAGAAGGCAGGTATATCGATCTATTCATTCAAGAAGAAGTCGAGTCCTTTGATGAACGTAATCGGTAAAGGTTTCGCTGCACTTATCGGACTTCCATACTTCATCTTCAGCGCAGTCAGCAACCTTCCTCTTTGGGCAACATCGTTCTTCGTCAGAAGCAAGGTAAGGGACAAGGCCTTCCGCAACACAGTAAGTTTTGGAGTAAAGCTCGGCATGACAACCCTGCTCCTCCCTATCCTGGCAGCACTTGCTTTCATCTTCGCACCTTGGTGGCTTGCGTTGACTTTGCTCGTACTGTGGATCCCAGGCTATTCATATTTCCACGACTATATCGAGGCATGCCGCAGATGGTTCTCCGACATAAGACTCCTGCGTGAACGCAAGATCTGGAAAAGCTTCAAAGGCATCGTCAAAAAGTACCAGAACCTATAAACAGAAGCGTTATGAAAAGATTCTTCACTTCTATCCTGACACTGCTCCTTGTGTGTTCAGTGGCCATTGCCAAAGGTGGCAAAAAGGAAGTCACTTACAATGAGAATGGCGAAATCATCAAAACAGGCATCAACCTTGGCCCACTTCCGGTTGTAGCATTCGACGCAGACCGCGGATTCCAGTATGGCGCGCTGCTCAACATCTACAACTTCGGAGATGGAAGCACATATCCTAATCCTAAATCATGGTGGTACATTGAGGCTTCAGCCTACACAGGAGGCACATGGAACCTCTTCCTGAACTATGACAACAGAGAAATCTGGGACAATGCCAGACTATCCATCTGTACAAACTACAGCAACGAGTCTGCCCTGGACTTCTACGGATTCAACGGTTACCAGAGCATTTACACATATGGTCTGGAAGACTTCTTCAAGAACAATCCGGACGAATTCACTTTCGACACTTCAACCAAGAAGGGAGAAAAGGCAGAAAAGAAATTCGCTGACGGCGCTGGTCAGGCTCCAAAAGGATTCTACCGCTACAGCAGACAGTCATTCAAGGCGAAGGCAGACCTCACAGGAAAAATTGCAGAGAACTTCTTCTGGGAAGCCGGATATACATTCTACTGGATCAATCATAAAGAGTTCACGCCGGATGGATACACACCGGTTGACGGTTCGCTCTACGGACTTTACAAGGAGTGGGGCATCCTGAATGACACAGGTGAGAACCAGTTTGTTTCAGCTCTCAAAGCCGGTCTCATGTACGATTCCAGAAACATCCAGAACAACCCTACCAAAGGTATCTGGGCAGAGGCGCACGCTATCGTAGCTCCGAAATGGCTTGGATCATCTATGGACTCATACAAGATTTCCGCTACATTCAGACATTATGTTCCGATTGTGCAGGATAAGCTCACATTTGCCTACAGACTCGCCTACCAGGGTTTCCTTGGCAACAACACGCCATGGTATCTGATGCCATTCTACTCTAATATGGGTTACACAAGAGACTGTGATGCAATCGGAGGTTACAGGACAACACGAGGCTTGATGCTTGATAGAGTGCAAGGTATCCACACAGGATTCTACAACATCGAGCTCCGCTACAAGTTCATCGATTTCCAGCTTTTCAAACAGAACATTGCATTTGCTCTCAGCGCATTCACAGACGGCGCACACGTATTCAAGGGTTATGACATGACAAACAAGACAGGCGTAAAGCAGGATCTCTATGAGAAGTATGTAGACACTTCACGCAAAGATGGTCTTCATGCAACTGCCGGTGGTGGCCTTCGCTTCATCATGAACCAGAACTTCATCGTAGCATTCGAATATGCACGCTGCTTCAATAAGCAGGACGGTAACGGAGCGTTTTATATCAACACAGGATTCCTTTTCTAAGACATCACGTATAGCAAATCCAGCGTAGCGGACTTGCTTAGTCACTGAAAAAATACTAAATTAGCGGGCTGTTTGATCATTAAGATCATACAGCCCATAATTTTAACCTAGAGAAATCCCACAGACATGCATATCGGAATAGCAGGAAACATCGGCTGCGGCAAGACCACTCTGACCAGAATGCTCTCGGAGCATTACGGTTGGACGCCTAAATATGAAGCAGTTACATATAACCCGTACTTGGAAGACTACTACAAAGACATTGAAAGATGGTCATACAACCTCGAGACCTATTTCCTTGCCCAGCGCTTCCAGGATCTGCTTGACATTGCCAAATCTGACGAGGTGATTGTACAGGATAGAACCATCCTTGAAGGAGTCCATATCTTCGTAGCTAACAACAAGGCTATGGGAAACCTGTCAGACCGCGATTTCGACACATATATGCAGCTTTTCAATCTGATGATGTCAATGGTCAGCGAGCCGGATCTTCTCATTTATCTGAAGACATCAGTTCCTACACTTGTCTCACAGATCCAGAAACGTGGACGCGAATACGAAAAGGGCATCAGCATCGAATATCTGAGCAACCTTAACGACAGATACGAAGCCTGGATCGCAGATTATAAGGGAAAAGTTCTCGTAATCGAAGCAGACGACCTCGACTACGAACACCGTCCAGAAGATTTCGCTGCAATTACAGACAAGATAGATGCACAGCTCTACGGACTGTTCTAAATAAATAGCGGGAATGCCTAAAGCATTTCCGCTAAATTTTTGTAATAAGTCTTGCTGACAGGAATATCACGTACGTCATCCATGTCAAGTTCAGCTGAGAATATCCCCTCTTTATCCTTTCTTAGCACCCGCACATGAGTAGGGTTGATGTAGAAAGACCTGTGACATCGTATCAGTCCGTTACTGAGACACAGTTCATCTACAGACCTCATCGAGTTTCTGAGAACATAACTCTTCACCTTTCCGTTATCTGTATAGAAGATGTTGATATAGTTCTCCTCTGCACCTATATATAATATGGTATCGGCAGTAACAACCAGTTTGAGATTGCGGTTGACATCATAGAACCTCATCCTCGCTGCACTAGCTACTTCTGTCTTTACATTCTGCAGATCATAGATCTTGATTGACAGGGCAAGAATTGAATATGGAATTGCCAATGTGAACAGAACGAATTCCAAAGTTCTTGACAAAACGTCGAAATATGTTCCCGGATCTACCTTGATTAGCCACAGATAAAGAGAAACAAAGAAACTTGTGAAGATTCCCTCGGCAAAACACCATCCTATATAGAGCGCATAGTTCAATTTCAGCGGCAAAAAGTAATATAACAATCTTGTTACAATCACGCAGGCGAGCATTATACAGGCCGTTACAGTGACATGAACACCGAACCAGCTGCTTCCAAAGAAGGAAATTAGGCCGAACGGTTGGTACACTAATGTGAAGGCAAAGAAGAATAATGGCAGCACAATCATGTGGATCAGCTGCGGAATGAAGCGTCTGAATAGTCTTGGAACCTGTGTCATTTTTTGTCACAAAATTGATGTGACAAAATTAGTGAATATATTTTTTAGTCACAAATAATTGGATTTAGTCTCTAAATACGTCATTTTATGACATTTTAGTCACCAAAATCACATTTAATTCATCATTGCAGAAATCAGTTATATTTTTGCTTTCGGAAACAGATTACTAGAAATAGATTTCCAAGTTAAAGTACACAATCTGAAAAAGGCAGCCGTGAGGTTGCCTTTTTTTCATATAAAAGGACGGGATTCAGTCCCGCCCCGAATATGAAGAGCCTCACAGTTTGGCCTGCAGCACCACTTATGAGGACGAAGAGCGCGCAAAGACTATTGCAATGTCCAAGCCATTTGCATATATTTGTACGATTTAGAAACCATATGGCTATGACTAGAAAACTTTTTGCCCTTCTGGGAGCGCTGTCTTTCATTATCGTTTCATGCGATAAACCGACACCTACTCCAGAACCACAGGATCCTACAAACTACTTCAACTATGAAGGATATTCATTCGACATCAACTCAGTTGTGAAGTATGAGAAGGGAGATAATGCCATCGAACTCTGGCTTTCTTCTGAAACAGGCCTAAAGACCACTTCAGAGATAATGAACGCTGGAGATTATGTCGTTCTCAACACCAACAAGGAATACCTTGATAAAAGAGACAGATTCAACGCAGCCACATCCAAGGGTTCGTACATCAGATTCTGCAATGAGGTGTTCTCATATGGAGATTCCGGCACTGCATATATAGAGGTATCTATTGATGGAGATGTAATAACACTGACATTTATGGCCCAGAATCTCTACACTAAGGCTCAAGATGGTGTAAAGGCTGCTATTCAGGGCACTTATTCAGGTTCATACACTAAGGAAGAAGAGGTTGCATATTCAAATGAATGGGGTGTAGACAGAAACAGGAACAAAGTCTCAAGTGTTGTTTATACTACATACGAGAACGGCAGCGACTCTGAGATCGCTCTCTATGGCGAAAACGGCGCTGAAGCGATCCACTTGACTTTCAAACCTGACCTCATCAACAAACAGACCTACCTGCCTTCAAGCAGCAAGATCACTCTGGCATATGGCGGAGGCATTCCATTCAGTCTGAGCAATGCTTCAGGATCGATCTACACATCTGTCACAGAAAGCAATATTGAGGTTGCAATTGACGTCACAGATGGAAAGAAACGCATCAGAGCATCATACAAAGGTGAATTCGAATCAAAGATTGCCAAGGAGAACAGATACAAATATTCGTATGAGGGAGGTGAAAGTCCTTACGAAGGAAGACACGACATCGTGAAGCTTATGGTGGAAAACAGAAGCGGACAGTGCAAGCTGTTCTTCTCCCCTAGCGAAGGCTACACAATGGACAAAGCAAACTCTACTCACATGCCGATCCTCACGGTGCCATCTGAGATCATCAACGCAGGAAAGAAGTTCTTCAACGAGATAGACGGATGGGAATTTGCATTCGACCTCATGGAGGCATGGCCATACGAGGATGAATATAGGCCTCACGCAACAGCAACTGACTGGATCATGATCAACAAGACTGATAACTTGTATGAAGTGGAGTTCGTAATGACAAGCGTCGCTACCGGCATGGATCCAAGCAGCATTGATGTATATTTTAAAGGCGAAGCCTCTAAATAGAAACTTCGCCGTAACAACAAGACAACGTCGTGTTGTTGAAATATAATAAAAGGATGACCGTTTGGTCATCCTTTTATGTTAGTTCTGGTGTGCTGGACGAAGAAGATCGAGAACAACCTTTACAGGGTTGAATGTCTCGAGAGGAACCTCTACGAAGAGTGTGTTCCACTTGCTCATCGCACCGTTCCAGAGTCCTGGCAACTCAAGAGCCTTGAGTTCACGTCCCTGGTAGCTCTTAGAGCTGATGAATCCTGCATCCTCGTCAACATACTGGAGAAGATCGAAGCTCTGTCCCTTGTAGTCGTGGAGGCAGCAAACGATATCTACCGGATTGAAGTGAGTCGCGTTTGCAAGCGCTGCACGTGCTACCATGTCAGCAGAGTTGATCTGAACGCTCTCGAGCACCTGGAGTGATGTTGAACCGTCCTTCTCAGCGATGATGAAAGGACCACCACCTGGCTCGCCCTGGTTCTTTACCATACCGGCAACACGTACAGGACGATTGAGTTTCTCACGAAGAGCATCTACCCTAGCCTTGCAAGTCTGCGCTGCAGGCATCTTGATGCAGAGTTCCTTCTCAAGGTATGCCTCTACCTCGTCACAAAGCGTCTGAACATCCTCTCTCTGATATACATCCTCGTCACCGATTGTTCCATATGCTGGGAGATCGATTCTGAGATCAGGCATATAATCACCTGTAAGCTGATCGAACTCACGGAGATATGAGTGAAGCACGTCTCTAAGCTCAAGAGCCTTTCCGAGAAGAACTTTCTTCCATGTTGCAGTTGCAGGGAGAAGTCTCTCATGTGCTACGTTGTCGATGTTCTTGATTGAAACGACCTCTTCCTTGATCTGGTTGAGATTGTAGATAAGGGCTCCGTGACCTGCAGGACGGAAAAGAAGCGAATCAGTCTCAGTTCTGAAAGGCTTGTTCTCTACGTCTACAGCTACAGTGTCAGTCGCCTTGTCCTGGAATGTGAATGTGATGTTGTACTTCACACCATATTTTGCCTCATACTCAGCCTTTACCTGTGCATAAGCCTCCTCGAAAAGGTGCTGATGTTCTGGAGAGATAGTCACAACAAGATTTGCAGTGCCGTCCTCGTTTCTCATGTAGTTCTGAGCCTCTACAAGGTGCTCAGCAAATGCTGTACGGATCTCACCGTCAGTGTATTTGTGGAACTTGAGCACACCCTTAGGCTTTGCACCATAGCCAAGACCTTCGTCTGTGAGAGTCTTCGAAAGTACGTCCTTGCGGTACTCCGGGCATTTGCATGTCTGCTCGCCGAAAAGCTCCGGAGTGTAGAATGCGAACTCCTGGATCTGGTCAACGAACTTTGCAGCTGGCGCGTCATCAGCAAGCTCCTTGCCTGCCTTAAGCGCATCAAGACCGCTGAAAAGGTCCTTGAACATACGTGAAGCAGCTCCTGAAGCGGGAACGAACTTGCACTTTCCATTGATCTGTGCGCCCTCATAGTACTTCACAGCAGCCTCTACTGCAGCCTCGTCAAGTACCTGAATTCCCATTGCCGGAGTAGCTGGAGCTACGATCTTAAGCCAAGGGAAACCCTTACGGAATCTTTCCACCTGCTCCTCTACGGTCTGAACAGACGAGCCTCTCTGCTCAATCTGCTTAATGTCTTCTTTTGTAAACATAGCGTTGTATTTGGTTGTTTGATTATTCTACATATATGATCTCGCGACGATACTGATATTCAGCCCTAAGCTTCTCAAAACCGTCCGGATTCATCCTCAAACGGAAATCATCCGTGAAGATAGGATAATTATACTGAAAAACCGCGGCAATCTCGCCATGATTCTTGCCTTTGAGGTCCAATTTTACCGGTTCTCTTCCTTCTTCGTCACAACGTGGACGATAATACTTCAAGGCCTTGAAGCCAAGGAATCTTGCAACTGCGCGTACAGCCATGATAGTTGCATTCTCCTTACCTTGATAAGAATATCCTGCAATATGAGGAGTAGCAATATCGGCAACTTCAAGAAGGTCATGATTGATCATCGGTTCATTGCACCATGTGTCAATGACAACAGCGCCGAGCTTAGGTGATGCCGCGATAAGTGCATCCTCATTTATCACCTCTCCTCTTGCAGCATTGATGAAGATTGCTCCAGGCTTCATAAGAGCAAAGAATGTCTCATCTGCCATTCCTCTTGTGTTATCATCCAACGGGACATGCATAGTCACAACATCAGAATGTTCAAGAAGGTACTCCAGAGAGCAGAAGCCCTCAGGGCCTTCGGCTACTGCACGAGGTGGGTCGCACCGGAGTACATTGAAGCCAAGATAACGCGCAAGCTCCTCCACTTTTGTACCTACATTTCCGACACCTATAATGCCGAAAGTAGCACCCTCGAGCTTGATTCCTTTTCTTGCTGCGACTCCATATACAGCTGAGAACACATACTGCATCACACCACCGGCATTGCATCCTGCGGCATTAGCCACCTTGATGCCCCTAGACCTGCAGTAATCCATATCAATGTGATCCATTCCGATGGTAGCGGTAGTCACCATCTTTACATGAGTTCCTTCAAGGAGATCTGCATTGCACTGAGTGCGGGTGCGGACTATGAGAACGTCTGCATCCATCAGATCTTCGCGCACAATCTCATCACCTTTCTTGTAAAAAACTTCTGCATAAGGCTCGAAAACGCCTTCGAGGAAAGGTATGTCAATATCTGCTACTATCTTCATAACTATTTTAATACCAACACTTTAACACAATCTCCTTTACCATCCCAATCCCATGTGAAAAGATCATCTTTCTTAAGGAAACCATTGATTTCCTTAAGTATGAAATCCTTCTGGAAGTAGAGCTGGTTCCTGACAATGGAAGACGACAACGTACAATAAAGTGTCCCGTCGACAAAATTGGTTGACAGGGTGTACCTGGACGCACCTGAAACCTGATTCCAGGCATCATCTACACGCTGGCGGTTAAGACCAGAAGACAGACGCATCTCACGGATGAACTGCTTTACAAGTTCATCCATTCCTACTGCATTCTGCCGTCTCATCTTGTTTGTCCTGCTGTCGTAAGCCATTCTATATCTTTTTGAATGTTCCTGATAAAGTCTCAAAATATGCTCTGTCCTGAGTCAATGCATCCACAATGCCCGACATTCGCACCTTGTTGCTGTCTGTTATGAAAATCTGTCCGAAATCGCTGCCTGACACCATCTGCAGCAGATTTGAAATCCTGCCCATATCCAGCTTGTCAAACACGTCATCAAGGAGAAGAAGCGGAGCAAAACCATAGTTCTTCTTCATGATTTCATACTGGGCAAACTTGAGGGACACCAGGAAAGACTTCTGCTGTCCTTGAGATCCATGTCTACGCAAAGGCCATCCGTTCATTGTAAAGACAAAATCGTCTCGCTGGATGCCTGTAGATGTATATTTCAATATCCTGTCCTTTTCAATGGAAGCTGAAAGGAGCTGATCAAGAGGTCCCTTGAAAAGATCCGACTCGTATTCTATGTCCACCTTCTCGCTGCCACCGGAAAGCGCTGCATAATATTCTGATACAATCGGCTTCAGACTTTCGACAAAATTACGTCGCTTTTCGTGGATCGGCTGCGCCAACGTCGCCATGCGCATGTCAAGCACCTCCATGAAAGAACGGTCTGGATCTGACTCCTTGAGCATCTTGTTGCGCTGCAGAAGAAGTCTGTTGTACTGCTGAAGAGCAGCCATGTATTCTGCGTCCATCTGTGAGAGTACGGCATTGACGAATCTTCTGCGCTCATCACCGGACTCGCTGACCATAGATATGTCAGACGGAGACACCATTACAATAGGAAGAACTCCGATGTGTTCAGACACACGGCTGTAAGGCTTGTCGTCCCTGCGCACCTTCTTCTCTCCTTTTGAATTCATCTTGAGTGCAAAGCGGCTGTTGAGTCCGTTTTCCATCTTATATGTACCAAGAAGTGAAAACTCATCCTGACCATGGCGGAAGGAAAACCTGTCGGAAGTCGCAAACGCACTCTTAGTCATTGACAGATAGTGGATTGCGTCCAGCAGATTCGTCTTTCCCTCACCATTGTTTCCGCTGATGCAGTTGATGTTTGGTGAGAACTCCAGTTCCTGAAGTTCTATATTTCTGAAATCAGATATTACTATTTTCTCTAAAACCGGCATAACTACAACATATGCTCTAACAGTATCTTAACACCTATGCCCACAAGGATCAATCCTCCTGCAAATTCGGCTTTCGACTTGAAACGGGCGCCAAACACATGTCCAAGCTGCACACCCAAAGCTGAAAATGCTGCTGTCATAAGGCCTATCACAAGTATCGAGGTCCAGATGTCCACTCCAAGAAATGCAAAGGAGACACCTACAGCCAAAGCATCAATGCTGGTTGCAATAGCCAATACCAGCATGGTCTTGAACGAAAAATCAGGCGTATGCTCATTGCCGTCATCCTTTTCGCAAGCTTCCTTGATCATCTTTCCACCAATGACGCCAAGAAGTACAAAAGCTATCCAATGGTCGACTTCAGAGACCAGATCAGCAAATCCAAGTCCGATAAAATAGCCGATGAGCGGCATCAAAGCCTGAAATCCACCGAACCACACAGATGCCGATATGATATGCGACGGACGCAACCTTCTCACAGAAAGGCCCTTGCAGACTGATACTGCAAACGCATCCATCGACACACCGACAGCAATGATAAGCAGTTCGGCAAAATGCATATACTAGAATGTTATATCAAGTCTTCCAACTTCAAGACCCCAGCCACCGTCTGTGACATAAATCACATCCTCACCGACGGCATTCTTCCAAACCTGCATTTCATCAAGCTCTGTGTGTGCATGACCTCCGACTACGATATCGACTCCAGTAGTTCCTTCTACAAGCGTCTGATCGATCACGACACCTTTAGCCTTGCTTCCCTTGTCACCAAGGTGAGTGAGGCAGATGATGAGGTCGCACTTCTTCTCATTTCTGAGATAATCGACGTACTTCTGAGTGATCGGAAGAGGATCCATATACACGAGTCCCTTGTTGAGAGTCTTATCCACAACAGTAGAGACATCAGTCAGAATACCGATCACACCAATCTTCTTACCGGCCTTCTTCACGATTGCATATGGCTTGACAAGACTTTCAAGCGGAGTTCCTGTCCAGTCGTAGTTTGCACACACCACCTGACATTTGAGCTGCGCCAATCTGCCTGCAAGCGCTTCCATGCCGTTGTCGAACTCATGGTTGCCGAGGGTCACCACGTCATATCCTATAGCATTGAGATTGTCAACCTCGATCTGTCCCTTAAGCTCAGTGAAATATGATGTTCCCTGGCTGAAGTCACCGGCGTGCAGAAGAAGGACATTCTTCTTGCCCATCTCATTGCGGACTTCTGTTATGTAAGCAGCCTGCTCGATGATGCCGCCATGACCGTTGATGTCGCCCATACGCTCAGGCTCGATATGGCTATGAGTGTCATTGAGATGGAGTATTGTAAGATCCTGGGCAGAGAGTGTAAGCGCTGCCGCAAGAGCTATTACTGACAAAATTATCTTTTTCATAATCTGCTATCTGATTGTGATTCGACCATCCTTCTTATATCCTATCTTACGTCCCTCAGCTGTCTCCTTTCTTATGTGCTTGAGGACAGGCTCGTTGACTATGGCATCCAGCTGCTCAAGGGCAAGAGCGCCATCAGCAAGGTGCAGGCCATCACCGCCATTGAGGAGGAAAGATATCGTAGCCACACCATATACCTTGTCATCATCGAGAGGTTCACCACCGATCCTGATGCTGGTGATGGCATCATTCTCGACCACAACCTCGACACCGCCAAGAACCTGGAATCTTCTTGGAGCCATGCTCTCAAGAATCTTTCTGATCTGACTTCCCTTGTGCTCAAGGTATACAAGGTAGTTGATGAACGGAAGCATAGACTCCACATCATCCATGAGAATATTTCCAGAAGGAAGGTCTGCACGGATACCGCCAAAGTTGAGCACTCCGAAATGAACCGGCTTGCCTGTCACTTCCTGCACCTCAGCCATAATCAGGTCTATGATCATATTCGAAAGTTCGCTCTCAGGTCTTCCTTCAGTGATCTCATGGTCAGAATATCCTATGATTTCCTTCTTTGCCGCCATTACCGGCTGTGCATCGAGAACCAGCTTCGCTACTTCCGTAACCGGGCTGTTCTTCTTGAACTTCGCACCGTTAGGGGCCACATACGCTCCCTTCTCAATCTTGCCGATAGACTCATCCTTGTCATTCGGAGTAGCATAACGGCAACCGACTCTGCTGCCGTCCATTGGCACTGCCTTCCAAGAATATTCCTGAGCCGAAAGTCCGAAGGCAAGGGACAATGCAGCGACAACTATAAGTATACGCTTCATAATTATTTCTGTTTAAGCCAATTCCACAAATCCTTGAAAGAAGTCTTCTTACCGAACATAAGCACTCCGATCTTATAAATCTTGGCAGAAGCCCAACCGCATGCGACAAATGTAACCACAAGAAGTCCGATCGAAAGGGCCAGCTCCCATGTCGGCACTCCGAACGGAATACGGGCAAGCATGACAATAGGAGATGTGAACGGAATCATCGATCCCCAGAAGACTATAGGGCTGTCTGGCGCCTTGAATGCATAGAATGCGATGAAGAATGCGATCATAAGCGGAATTGTGACAGGCAGCTGAAGCTGCTGGGTGTCAGCCTCATTTTCTACAGCAGATCCGATAGCTGCGAAGAATGATGCATAAAGCAGGTAACCTAGGATGAAGTAGATGATGAAGCCGAAGATCAGCTGTCCATAATTGAGACTGCTGAGAGTTGTAAGCACTGCTCCCATCTCGCCATCCTGAGGCATTGTGACAGCAGGCATCATCTGGTCAGTCACACCGAGACCTTCAGTCATCTGAGTCATCTGAGTCATCTGCTCAGCCTGCATTGTTGCTGAACCCATGAGAGAATCGAATCCGACAACTGACGAGATTACAGTCACGAGACCGAAAGTGAGCACAACCCAGAGGAAGAACTGTGTAATGGCAACACATGCGACTCCGATGATCTTACCGAACATCAGTTCCGTAGCCTTAACCGACGACACAAGAACTTCCACTACCCTGCTGGCCTTTTCCTCGATGACACTCTGCATAACCATTCCCGAGAACATGATGATGAACATGTAGATCACCATTGCAAGAACGAGAGAGATGATCATGTATACCTCAGAAGAAGAAACCTCTTCATTACCTTCAGCATCAACTGTAAGTGTCTCCACAACCACATGCGACTCAACCTCCGCCATTATCTGCTTGAGGTCCTCCATTTCATACAATGTGAGTCTGTAATCCTCCACAGCATCGTCGATCTGCGATGCGATCTCACCCTTCATGTCCACACTGATAGGCTTTGCTGCATATGCGGCCACATTGACAGATCTCGTTGCGCTGTCCATCTGTGAAACAGTGACGATGATGTCAATGTCAAGAGCATCCATCTGAGTCTTCAAAGAGTCCACATTGTGTCCCGCATAGTCATTGAAGTCGATCAGCGCTGTATTCTGAAGGCGTGGCATGATCACTCCTGATTCATCCACAAGGGCAATGTTCTTCTTGTCCTCGCTTGTCATGTTCATGATGATGGCAGGAAGAAGGCACACAGCCGCAAAGAAGATCGGGCCAAGGAATGTGATAAGAAGAAATGATTTCTTCTTTACGCGGGTCATGTACTCGCGTGATATGATTGTCTTGATGTTTCTAAGTTTCATGGCTTACTCTCCTTCTTTAATCAGTTTGATGAAAATGTCATTCATTCGAGGGACAAGCTCCCTGAATGAGTTCACAGCAAGTCCCTGTGATATGATGTTCTTGAGAACTTCGTTGGCAGATGCGCCGCTTTCAAGGCTTAGCACTGCAGTGTGGCGTCCAGCATCATCCTGGTCTGAAATGACGTTGAACACGCCCGGCTGAGCTGAAACAGGTATTGACGAAGTGTAGATAAGCTCTACGTTGTTGTTGCCGTATTTGCGACGGATCTCATCCACACCACCTGTGATGACAACATGCGACTTGTTGAAGAGGGCTATGTTGTCGCAAAGTTCCTCGACAGACTCCATGTTGTGTGTGGAAAGAATGATGGTAGCCCCCTCGTCCTTCAGACGGAGTATCTCCTCACGGATCGCCTGTGCATTTACAGGGTCGAAACCTGAGAACGGCTCATCGAGAATGAGGAGCGAAGGCCTATGCACGACAGTAGTTATGAACTGTACTTTCTGAGCCATACCCTTTGAAAGCTCTTCGACCTTCTTGTTCCACCAGCTCTCGATGCCGAAGCGTCTGAACCACTGCATAAGCTCCATCTTCGCCTCATGGGCACTCATTCCCTTGAGCTGAGCGAAATACATAGCCTGGTCGCCGACCTTCATCTTGCGGTACAGACCTCTTTCTTCGGGCAGATAGCCGATCTTTTCCACATCATCCTGAGTGATAGGACGACCGTCGAAGAGGACTGTGCCGCCGCTTGGTATCGTGATGCGGTTGATGATTCTGATGAGTGTGGTCTTGCCGGCTCCGTTAGGACCAAGGAGACCGAAAATCTTTCCTTTCGGAATCTCCAGCGAGACGTTGTCCAGAGCCACTTTCTCTCCGAAGCTCTTGCAGACATCCTTACATTCAATAATTCCCATATATCTTTTGTTCTGTTTTTATTCTGTTAAGATCCTTCGACTTCGCTACAGATTCAGCAGTTTGGCTGTCAGCTCGACCATAAGTTGAGCTGCAGTCGCTTCTCCGACTTCACCACCCTTTCCCTTATAGTCATACTCTTTCAGCAGGGCTATAGCCGCCATTGCCTTCTTCACGGGGTAGTTACGCACTGCAGTGTCATATTCCGAGAAGAAATATGGATTGACTCCCAGCACCTTCGCCTTCTGGTCTGTTGCAGGCTTCGGGTTGGACATAAGCAGCGCACCGTATTTGAGGATTCTGTAGTAGTGTGTATACAAAGCACTCACCGCCATCGGCATGGCAAACTTTGCAGCAGATCCGATGTAGGCAGCGATCCTCAAGGCCTTGGCTGAATTCTTGAACGACAGTTCCTTCGTGAGTTCGAAAATGCTGAACTGGCGGCTGATGCCGACATTCTTTTCAATGTCCGACGCAGTGATCTGAGTCGTACCTTCAGGCAGGTTCTTCAGCATCTTGGTGGTCTCAATGGCAATCTTTCCAAGATCGGTTCCGGCATATTCTGCGAGCAAAGCTGCTGCATCCGGTGCGATCTGCAGACCCTTCGTCTGATAGAACATACTGATCCATCGTGACATCTCGTAGTCCTTCAGGGTCGGCGAATCGACAACAACGCCGATCTTCGACACCGTCTTGTACAACGATTTTCTCTTGTCTGCCGAAGCTCCGTGCATAGCGATGACCAGGACTGTGGACTCAAGCGGATTCTGGCAATAAAGCGCAAGTTCCTCGACACCTTTCATCATCTGAGCCTCTTTCAGAACCACCAGCTGACGCTCTGCGAACATCGGGTATCTTCTTGCAGCAGTGATCACAGCATCTGCTGTCACATCAGCGCCGTAGCAGACTGTCTGATTGAAATCCTTCTCACTCTCGTCAAGGCAATGCTCAAGAATCGCATCACACACCATATCGACATAATACGGCTCATCACCCATAAGGAGATAAACCGGTTTGAAGACACCTTCGCGGGCCTCTTTAACTATCTGTCTGCACAGAGAATCTGTATCCTGAAAACCTTTAGCCATAATCACACAAAGATAATGATTTTTTTGTCACAACCTATGGTTGTGAATAAGGCATACAAAAAAAGGCGCAGATCCCTCTGCGCCTATTTGCATCAGTCTTTAACTTTTATGCCCTTTTCTCTTTCTCCTTTACGAGTTTTTCTTTCAGAATGTCTGCACAGTCTACAACTGCGTCCTCGAAGGTCTTTGCATTCTTTTCAACAACGATTGTGTTGCCCGGAATGCTTACCTGCACCTTCACATTCTTGTTGTCATGTTCTGGAAGTAATGACAGCGCTACGTCTACC
>JAFZEP010000025.1 GCA_017560625.1 Bacteroidales bacterium | reverse complement strand
CGAAGGAAGATCTCGTGGTCAGAATAAAGAAACTTCTTGATCACCGGAAAGATGTTCTCGGTGGTTACTCCAATTTTTCCTGTTGTTGACATATTTTTTACTTTTAAAAATTATCGTTTTTAAGATTGCCACGGCTTCTGCGAAGCCTCGCAATGACGTGTTAGTATCGGCTTCTGCGAAGCCTCGCAATGACGTGCCTTGCCTCGCAATGACGTGGCAAAAAAGCCATCCCCGAAGGGACGGCCTGATATAGTCAAATTATGTTCCAAGCAGGCTTTACTGACAAAAAGTCAGTCGGCTCATTCATAGATGTCTATTGTAGATGTCGTGCCTGGTCTCAATGTCATGTCGCATTGGAGAATGCGTTTCTTGTTTTTGAAGAAGTCGAAGTGGACGATGCCGCCATACTTGCTTGTGCCAAGTGCAATAGGATTCTTGTTGGCGAGCTCTACTTCAATGTTTTCGCCTTGGAGTTCTGCCGTGTAGGATGACTCCTCTACCCATGTTCCATCGAATTCCAGATTCAGCTTCATCCCCTCGTCATCGGCTGACAGCAGTGTGACAACGATCTCCTTGTCATGCCAGGACTTTATTCTCCACGAGTTTTCGGAAAGCATTGTGAACTTTTCAGTCTTACTGTAGTTGTGATTGTAAGTCCAGATGCATCCGACTGTAAACGGTGTCTTCTCACTGAATTTGATCGTTCTGGAATTGTATGAGAAGGTGTTGTAAGTGTCGCTTTCTCTGAGGGTCGTCCTGATTTCGTCGTATTTTGGGTCAATCTTTTCCTGAGGACTCGCTTCTATGAACTTGCTGATGTAGTAGAGCTGGTGAAAGGACTTTACGCTTTCCTGCACCATATCCTTGAATGAGTATTCGCAGAACTTGCTGATGTTGGTCGTGGTCTGTGTAGGTGCATCAATAGGCTCGGACACCACGCACGAGCTCAGAGCGATTGCTGCTGACAGTCCCAATATAAATTTCTTCATGATAGTCCCTCCTTAAAATCTGTATCCGACTCCGAATTTGCCTCCCATGTACAACATTCCGCATCCGGCCTCACCGAAGACGAAGAAACGTCTTCCTACCTGGATGCCCAGCAGTCCGAGCTGGAAGCAGCCCCAGGTCTCGGAGTTCTCTGCAAATGATCCGACCGACAATCCCAGACCCACAGATGAGTAAAGCTTCATGACCTCCCTGTTGATCCAGTTGAAACGGACTTGAGGCATCACTGTGGCGCTGTATCCGCTGACACGGCCTGTCTTCTGGCCGGTAACATTGTCATATTTGTTCTTCCATAGACCGTCTGCTGCGAATGCAAGCGAGAACGTCCATCTCTTTTTCTTGATGAAATTGATCTCGGCCACTATGTTGCCTGTTATGTATGTCGGTCCATCATAGTCGGAGAATATATAGTCCAACATCTCGCCTCCGTCACTCATGCGGTCTCTGTATGGCAGAAGACGGTCAATGTCTCCAAATGCGTTGCCTGCCCATCCTATTGTGACCTCTTTCCTGAAATCCTGAGCCGAGAGGTTCTGACTGCCGATAAAGAGCGCCGGCAGCAGCGACAGTAAAATCAATGCTCGTCTCATAGGCTATAGCTGATAGTAGTTGTTAGTGGTTTCGTCTCCGCTGAAGGTGTATGTGAAACTGTCCACTGGAGTGGAGGCATCCTTGTTTTCGTAGATGTCAAACTCGATATTTCCTGTCATGACAGTCAAACACTTCAGTTTATCTTTGAAGACCTTTCTGGTGACAGGTCCGGAAGATCTGATTTCCACGATTCTGCCCTGAGCGCTTGTCAGTGAGCCGGAGAGAGTGATGGCCCAGTTGAACAGAGATTCGGCATCTGCCTCCTGAGTTATGTGAAAGTCTACCTGTCCGTTATTGCTCTTGACGGTCATTTCCCACTTTCCTTCATCTGTGCATTTCAGGGTGTAATCCGCTGCTTCACTGTAGTTGTAGGCTGCTGAAATCTTCCATTCCGCTCCAGGTTCGTGGCTCGTTTTTCCGTCCGGAGTCATGTAGAAGGAATAGAATCCTCTCATCTGGTAGCTGTTGCCTTGCTTGATCAGAGTGTTGAATATGTATGTCATCTCTACCTTTTCTTCGGCCGTAGCGTTTTCATATGCTTCGATGTTGAATGCGGTCTCCATCATGGCCAGAGGAAATACGACTCCGTACTCGGTAGCGTTTGATGCATATTGGCTCAAAGAATAATTTTCCCTGGTCGGGGTCTGCTCTTTTTCCATCACGCACGAAAGCAGGCATGAGCACATGAGTGTCAGCAATAATATTTGTCTTTTCATGATCTCTCTTTTTTAGTTTAGAACCTGTATCCGATGCCTGCTGCACCTCCAATATAGAGAAGTCCTGTGCCGAACTCGGCAAATCCGAAGATCCTGTCGCCGAATGTGATGCCCACAGGGACGAGGATGAATGTCGGCCAGATGTTCCAATCGTCAAAATATCCGACGCTGACACCTAATCCGACTGAACTGTACAGGGAGAATTTATCTTTGGCGATATAATTTCCTCGGATGGTCGGCACGATGCTCAGGTTGAATCCCGCATTGATGCCTTTGCTCTTGCCGTTGTAGTCATAGACCTTCTCCCAGACTGCTGAAGCGTAGCCTCCTACAGAGAGTGTAAGATGTTTGTGACGGTTGTAACTGTATTCGGCTGAGATGAGTCCGAGCATTCTGCGGGTGCCGTGGTAGTCTTTGTATAGCCTGTCGACATTTGCGAGACCGGGATCTACGATGTCGTATTTATAGCCCCAATCCGAGTAGGCGAGACTCTCTATGACTGGGTAGCCTGCAACACCGAAGCGCCATTCATGTCTGTACCTGGCTGGCTCTTTGTCCTTTTTGACCCACGTCTGAGCCGATGCCTCTTGCGCCAGAAATGAAAGTGCGCAGAGGAAGATCAATAATCTGTGCTTCATAAGCCGAATGTTTTACCGGTTCTCCACAAAGTTATATAAATATTCGGTAACATTCTGTAACTCGGTATAGTAATTGTTTCGTGGAGGACGTTTGTCGGAAAGATGAAAAATCTTATAAAAATGACAAAAAAATGTCATCGTAAGGTTTTTTTATATATCTTTGCCGCCCCAAAAATAGGGGGCATATACAAAATCGTTGATTATTAATCAATTAAATCTATAAACTATGTATTGGACACTTGAACTTGCGTACCGTTTGGAGGACGCACCTTGGCCAGCAACCAAGGATGAGCTCATCGACT
>JAFZEP010000125.1 GCA_017560625.1 Bacteroidales bacterium | reverse complement strand
TGACTATAATGCAGCCAATGGCAGCGACGCCATCAATTACGTAAAGAACAAATGGCAGGATGTGATTCCGGACCTTGGCTTCACTATCCCGACTTCAGGCCCGACTACGCAGCTGGACTATGTAATGGGTTATCCTAAGGGAGCTTGGACATGCACAAGCCATGAAGTCATTGCAAGAGAAGATATGTCAGACCACTGTTTCATCGTAGCAGATGTGCAGATAACAATAGAGTAATATGAAGAGAATATTAGAAATACTGGCTGTGTTGCCGATGATGTTCCTTTTGCTCTCTTGTGAAGGTACAGACCCTACCCCAGGACCTGATTCGGGTTCTGGAAATGATGATGTTCTCACACCACCTGAAACTGTGAAGTCGGCGAATGTCTTTGTGGTGGATATGTTCTCCACTTTGAATGATGACGGTGAGTTCTTTGAGATGAGGGCTGTGGAGTCTGTGGCGCAGCATATTTCAGCGCAGTCAGGCAAGAGACCGCTTATCTATATGTTCGACCGTGCAGATTTCACTGTCGGAAAGTCTCATCCTCTCAACAAGCTGTCATATACTGCAAACATATTTCAGCTCTTCGCTCAGCATGAGCCTACATCTGCGACTGTCACAAAGGGCACAGCGATGGCGACACAGTACCCGATCAATGTGTATGACGGCATTGCGCAGGATGGAGCATATATGTCAGGTCTCACAATTTCAGCTCCGCTCACTACATCTACACCGGTGTGCGTATATACATCCAGGGTCAGCTCGTTGGATCAGATGAAGCAGATCTATAAAGCAAAGTCGATGAAACTTCTCGGTGATGCTGTCATCGTGGCATTGGTAGATAATGCAGTCAAGGCAGATGTCGTGAAGTTTGTTGAGCAGACAATGTCGCTCAGGGCTACGACTTATGGCAGTGCAGACACTAAGCTTGATGTGCTGGTGGTTGTTCCTCCCGCATATGTCTGCAGATCTATCGAGAGCGGAAAGACAGTCAATCTTCCATATTATAGAGTTTCAATTGAAAAATGGCTTTGGGAATGAAACGGATAATTACTCTCATCAGTATTCTATTTGCCTCGGCTGCTGTAATGTCGGCAGCGGAAAAAGGCGATACGCTTAAGCTGATGACATATAACCTCAGATTTGGCGAGCTGGCTTCGATGGAGCAGATTGCCGATTACATTTCGTCGCAGCAGCCTGACATCGTTGCTCTCCAGGAGTGCGATTGGGCAACAAACAGGACAAGAGCGCCTCATCAGAACGGAGTGAAGTTCGTCAACGAACTGGCTTATCATACTGGAATGTTCGGCATCTACGGCAAGTCGATCAATTATGCCGGGGGATATTACGGCATCGGTCTTCTGAGCAGATATCCTATCCTGCGATATGAGAGAGTGCTTCTTCCGAATGACGGCAAGACAGAACAGAGAAGCATGCTTATCGCTGACATAGAGCTTCCTGATGGACAGGTAATCACGTTTGTGAATACACATCTTGAAGTGAAGACAGCCCAGATGCGTATCGAGCAGGTTCAGTTCATCAACGAGTACTTGAAGGACTGCCCTAATCAGCTTTTCCTTGCAGGTGACATGAATGCGACTCCTGACACAGAAGAGATGGAGATGCTGCGTCAGGGATGGACAGATCTTACAGACAGAGTATTCACATACTCAACTTCAAAGCCTCAGATCAAGATAGACTACATCTATGCAAAACCAGCTGAGAATGTGGAACTTCTCGGCACTGCGGTCAAGGAGGGAGTAATGCTCTCAGACCACTTTCCTGTGATTTCAACAATAGTTTTCACTAATAAATAACCATTAAAAATCAAATCTTTATGAAAAAAATCTTTTTCGCGCTTGCAGCTGCTGCATTGGTAGCTGTATCTTGCAACAAGGACGGCGGTGATGACAACAAGGTGAAACCGCTCGAGGCAACTCTCGAACTCACAACATCTGTAGCTGAGCTTCCTTACGGACAGCCTACTGAGATCCTCGGTACAGTGACAACAGCTGCTACTTTGGACTCTTACACTCTTACAGCAGTTCAGAAGGCAGGTGAGGCTTACACTGCAGTCGGTGAGGCTCAGGTGTTTGCTGCTGCCGGCAATGAAATGAAGGTTGAGTTCTTTGCTGACTCAAAGGACATGACTGACATTGAGGTTGTCCTCAAGGCTGGTGCTCAGGAGGCTAAGTTCTACTTCCCGGCAACTGCAGCAGGTGAGCTTAAGGGTACATTCTGGATGAATGACGCTGCTATGTTGGCTGCAACTCCAAAGGTTGGAACAAACGACAACGACCCTGAGACTTATCCGGTTGCCGGAACAGGTGCAGGTTCTGAGATCCCTTCATTCTTCTCAATGAGAGGTGCAACTGTAAACGGTGAGGTTAAGCACATCCTTTCATTGAACGATGCACGTGAGGTAGGTGGTGTTGACGTGAGCATGGCTTGGGTCAACGTTCTCATGAACACATCAAACAACGCTTACATCGGTGGTCAGAGAGGTCTTGCATTCGTAAGATGTAACTCTCTTACTGCAGGTACAGTAGGTCGTCAGTGCGACGTTTACGAGGTTGACGGCAAGAAGATCGATACTGGTCTTACTGACAACGAGTTCGGTATCTCTGTAATCAGAGGTAGCTGGGCAGGCGACCGCTACAGCGAGGAGGAGTACAAGTTCGTTGACAAGCTCTTCCTTGATGTGACAAAGGCTGAGACTAACCTTGAGAAGATGAAGGCATTCTGGGCATTCAACCAGATCCAGGCTGTTCTTGACAACGCAACTCTCGGTGTTGAGGAGAATCCTACAAACCTTTCAAACAAGAACATGTACCGTCGTTATGTAGAGGCTGGTCAGACTTCTACTAAGGAGGCCGTTACTGAAGAGTTCAGAGCAGGTGACTATTTCATCATCCGCACAAACGCTGGTACAGCAGATGCTCCTCAGTACATCTACGGTATCATCCAGGTTCTCCAGCTTCCTGATGATTCATATACATTCACTCTTGAGAGCGAGAAGGTTCCTGGTAAGATGTGTATGGATATCGAGAAGACAGCTGAACTCTATGAGAAGCCAGCTTACTTCTCTATCAAGACTCAGTGCGTGAGATAATTTAACTTTTTATAATCAGGCAGGCCCGGCGTGTCCGGACCTGCCTTTGCTGTTTTTCTATGAAGGCATTCAAATTGACTATATCTATTCTTGCGGCTCTTATGCTGTTCAGCTGCAAGCAGGCAACATCAGAAACCGTAAAGGCGGCTGAAGAAGTAATATGTAGGACAATCGGTACCACAGAGGGCATTGTTCTTGAAGAGGTTCCATCTGTTGATGGAAAGGATTGCTATGTGATCGATGCAAAGGACGGTAAGGTCCTCATCAAGGGAAGCAGTCCGTCTGCCATCTGCTATGCCTTCAACAAATATCTCCGCTATGCTTGCGGATCTATGGTGACTTGGGGAGGGGAGAACATTAATCTTCCTGAGGTATGGCCGGATTGGCAGGAAAGCGCAACATCTCCATATCAGTTCCGCTACTTCCTGAATGTCTGCACATTCGGATATACTACTCCGTATTGGGGTTGGGAGCGTTGGTCAGAGGAACTTGACTGGATGGCGCTCCATGGCGTCAATATGCCCCTTGCAAGTGTTGCGAGTGAGGCCATTGCACGCCGTGTATGGGTGAAGATGGGTCTTACTGAAGAGGAGGCGGATGCCTTCTTTACAGGTCCAGCTCACCTTCCTTGGCACAGAATGGGCAATCTGAACGTGTTCGACGGTCCGCTCGACAGCGAGTGGCATGAGGATCAGATTGCGCTTCAGCACAAGATCCTTGACAAGATGCACGCTCTCGGAATGGAGCCGGTAGCTCCTGCGTTTGCAGGCTTTGTGCCGCCCGCATTCATGGCAAAGCATCCTGAGATCAAGGCAAATCAGCTTACATGGGGAGGATTCGACCTATCTTGCAACGCATGCGTTCTTGCACCGGATTCACCTTACTTCCAGGAGATCGGTAAACTGTTCATCCAGGAGTGGGAGGCTGAGTTTGGTGACGCAACATACTATCTCTCAGATAGTTTCAATGAAATGAAGCTTCCTGTCGACAAGGATGATGTGGCAGGCAAGCACTCTCTTCTCGCACAGTATGGCGAGGCAATCTACAACTCTATAGCAGCGGGTGATCCTGAGGCTGTGTGGGTTACACAGGGCTGGACATTCGGTTACCAGCACGATTTCTGGGATCAGGAGAGCCTCAAGGCTCTGCTGTCACGAGTACCAGATGAAAAACTTATCATTGTAGACCTCGGAAACGATTACCCTAAGTGGGTATGGCACACAGAGCAGACCTGGAAGGTCCATGAGGGATTCTACGGAAAGCAGTGGATCTACAGCTATGTGCCTAACTTCGGAGGAAAGGTGCTTCCTACAGGAGACCTCACAATGTATGCAACCGGTTCGGTCGAGGCTTTGAATTCTCCTTACAGCGAGAATCTTGTGGGCTTCGGATCTGCTCCGGAAGGACTTGAAAACAACGAGGTGGTCTACGAACTTCTCGCAGATATGGGATGGACCGCTGAAAATATAGATCTTGACCAGTGGCTTATGCAGTACTGCCTGTCACGCTACGGCTACTGGGATGAAGGAATGCAGGAGGTGTGGACACTGCTGCACAAGTCGGTGTACAGCTCGCTGTATTCTTACCCTAGATTCACATGGCAGACTGTGGTTCCGGACCAGCGCCGCAAGAGTCTCCATGACATAAATGACGACTTCGGTAAAGCTACAGAGCTTTTCCTTAGCTATGCGGACAAATGTGCTGATTCTCAGCTTTATATGAATGATGCTGTCGAGTTTGCTGCCCTCTATATTGCAGAACTTGCTGACAGACATTATGATCAGGTACTCGCAGGAGTTGATGCCCAGGCTAATCTTGAAAAGACCGTAGAACTCCTCAAGGTTGTGGACGGCCTCCTTGCTACTCATCCGGATTATAGCTTGGAGATGTGGGTGGACTACGCTCGCTCACATGGTGCAGATGAGGCAAAGAAAGATCAGTATGAGGCGAACGCCAAGCGTCTCATCACAACATGGGGTGGCTGGCAGGAAGATTACGCGGCACGCTTCTGGGCAGGTCTTGTAGGAGACTACTACATACCTAGAATCCAGATCTACGCAGCTGAGGGAGCCGAGGCTGTCGATGCATGGGAGGAGAACTGGATCATGACTCCATGGGAAAGTACTGAAAAGGCTTATGGCAACCCTGTGGAAATAGCATTGGAAACTATTCGCAATAACAGATAATGAGGAAACTTTTAGTAGCAATCGCTGCACTGGTGATGATATCGTGCAGCAATTATCCGAAGAGCGCAGCTGACGTTGAGCTGGATCAGCAGATCAAGGCTGCTGAGGCATTGGTAGGCCGTGTCACAGCTGGCCGTCAGGGTGAATTTGTCGTAAATATCGTTCCGGAACAGGTTGACGGCAAAGACTGGTTTGCCTACTATGCCAAGGACGGAAAGGTCGTACTTGAAGGAAACGATGGCGTAAGCGTAGCAAGTGCGCTCAATCACTATCTCAAGGAGAACTGCGGCTGGCACCTCACGTGGTGCGGCAAGCAGGATGTGCTTCCTGAAGTGCTTCCTCT
>JAFZEP010000124.1 GCA_017560625.1 Bacteroidales bacterium | reverse complement strand
CGGAGCTCTGCGAGCTTACCGCTGTTCCAACGGCTTGTGGTACCTACAAGGTAACCGGTGATACGCTGGAGCTGGTCGATATTTTCGCTGCCGCAGTGTGGACACTTCTTGAGTCCTGCCTTCGCGTTCTCGAATCCGCAGTCCATGCAACGGTTGCGGTTGTGGTTCACTGAGCAGTATCCGATGTCATACTTGTCCATGAGATCGACGATGTTCATGATGGCCTCTGGGTTGTGTGTGGCATCTCCGTCGATCTCGACATAGAAGATGTGTCCGCCGCCTGTGAGTGCATGATATGGTGCCTCGATCTCGGCCTTGTGCTTAGGAGTACACTTGTAGTATACAGGCACATGGTTGGAGTTTGTATAGTAGTCCTTGTCTGTGATGCCAGGGATGATGCCGAACTTCTTCTTGTCACCGCGTGTGAAACGGCCTGCGAGGCCTTCTGCCGGAGTTGCGAGCACACTATAGTTGTGTTTGTATGTCTCGCAGAACTTGTTGACCTTGCTTCTCATGAATGTCACGATGCGGAGTCCGAGATCCTGAGCCTCTGCAGACTCACCATGATGGTGTCCTACGAGAGCGATGAGCGTCTCGGCAAGACCGATGAATCCGATACCGAGGGTTCCGTGGTTGATAACCGGCTCGATAGTGTCTGTGTCTGCGAGCTTTTCGCTGTCAAGCCAGAGCGCTCCCATAAGGAGAGGGAACTGCTTCTTGAGAGCTGTCTTCTGGAAGTTGAATCTGTCGTTGAGCTGCTTTGCTGCAACCTCAAGAGCCCAGTCGAGCTTCTGGAAGAACTCGTGGATTCTGTCCTCTTTGTGCTCGATCTTCATACACTCGAGAGCGAGCTTCACGATATTTATTGTTGTGAACGAGAGGTTACCGCGACCGATAGATGTCTTAGGACCGAAACGGTTTTCGAACACACGTGTGCGGCATCCCATTGTCGCCACCTCCCACTGATATCTCTTAGGGTCGTCAGCTCTCCAGAGCTCGTGGTGATTATATGGAGCGTCGAGGTTTACGAAGTTAGGGAAGAAACGGCGTGCAGACACTTTACAAGCGAACTTGTAGAGGTCGTAGTTGCGGTCTTCAGGAAGGTAGCTCACGCCTCTCTTCTTCTTCCAGATCTGGATAGGGAAGATTGCAGTCGAGCCGTTGCCCACACCTTCATATGTCGTGTTGAGGAGCTCGCGGATGACGCAGCGGCCCTCTGCAGATGTGTCTGTGCCGTAGTTGATCGAGCTGAACACTACCTGGTTTCCTCCACGTGAGTGGATCGAGTTCATGTTGTGTACGAATGCCTCCATAGCCTGGTGGACGCGGCTTACAGTCATGTTGATCGCATGCTGGATAACACGGTCGTCGCCCTGGATGCCGATAAGGTCGCGCTTGAGATAGTCATCGATCGCTACGTTATAGAGTCTTGAATAGTCCTCTCCGTTGAGATCTCCTATCTTGTCGAGCTCCTCGTGGAATGTCCTTCTTACGAATGGAGCCATGTAGAAGTCGAATGCCGGAATAGCCTGTCCTCCGTGCATCTCGTTCTGCACTGTCTCCATAGAGATGCAGCCGAGGATGCTGGCAGTCTCGATTCTCTTTGCAGGGCGTGACTCTCCATGTCCTGCGAAGAATCCGTCCTCAAGGATCTTGTCGAGAGGGTGCTGGATACATGTGAGACTCTTGGTAGGGTAGTAGTCCTTGTCATGAACGTGGATGTAGTTGTTCTTCACAGCCTCCTTCACCTCCTCCGAAAGCATGCACTCGTCTACATATGACTTTGTGGACTCTGAAGCGAACTTCATCATCATGCCGGCAGGAGTGTCGGCATTCATGTTTGCATTCTCGCGGGTGATCTCAGTGGCCTGAGCATCGATGATCTCCTGGAAGATCTCGCGTGACTTTGCCTTGCGGGCAAGGTTACGCTGGTTGCGGTATGCGATATATTTCTTTGCTACCTCCTTGCGGGGGCTGTGCATGAGCTCGAGCTCTACCTGGTCCTGGATGGCTTCTACGCTCATGTGGTCTACATCGATCTTTGAAATGGACGCTGCGATCTCTGCTGCAAGTACGATGTCTTCTCCCTCTTCTGTCACTCCCATCGCCTTGAGGATTGCGTCTACGATCTTTCTGTTGTCAAACATCACGACTCTGCCGTCGCGCTTCACTACATGCTTTACCATAGTTCTGTGTATTAATCGTCACGACCTCCGGGGAGGCGTGAGTAAGGGTTATGTTATCGAAAGAAATCTGAATGCGGTCAAAGGCCTGAAAGACCTAGGAAGGCAAATATAATTCATATTCTTTATTTTGCAATAGAATGGGTTATGTAAAAGATATTAACAAAAATAAAAACGTCTGTTAATTTGCAGATTAACAGACGTTTACGATATAAAATAATTTTGAAGTTTTCTAAAGTGAGCGAAACAAAGATGTTTTGCGGATTATCCCACGAGCCATACAAGAACGTGGCGGTCGAAGATCATGTATTCAAGCTCGAAATCCTCCTCATGCTCGTCCTTGTGAATGAAGGTTGCCTCAAGCTCTCCCTCCTTTCTGACATGGAACTTCTCGACCTCGATCTGCTCTGAATATACCACTCTGTTGAGGGCCATTCTCTTGAAGAGCGCCTCTTTTGCACACCAGTAGATGGCAAGCTGCTCGTTTCTCTTGTCCTTTTCCAGGTCGTCGATCTCGTCCTCCGAAAGGGCCTTCTGCTCCACGACAGAGAAGTCTCTTTCAAGAGACTCTACGTCAATGCCGACCTCTTCCTCATCGTGGATGATGATAGCTACATAGTTCTCTGTGTGAGTGATGCTGATGTTGGTCGCGCAGTTTTCAAGGTAAGGCTGGCCATTGTCGTGGTGGTTGAGGTACATCTTGTCCTCGAACACCTCGTTGATGAGCGCTCGCACTGCCAGTTTCTGCTTTCTCTGGCTCTCGCTTCTGAAAAGCGAGATCTCTTCCATCTCGTCTGTAGGGACGGATGTGATGCTTTTGAGTTCTTCTTCTGTCTCGGTCACCTGCCAAACGGCGATTTCCGCTTTGTTGTCTAGTTTCTTTCTAAAATAAAGTGCCATAAAGTTTATGAAATGGTAGTGGAACGCACGCAAAAAACGCCCTCCCGACTTACGCCGGAAGTGCTGCCCATAGTTATATATACGATGCTGGACAACGGATCGTCAGACATCTGATCCGCAGAGATTTTCTGATCTTTTAATATAGGACTGGGAGGTTCCACTGTCTTATCAAATTAATGTTTCGGGCCTTTGCCCTTGAAATTCAGCCGCAAAGATACTAAATGTTTTAATATCTGAAAATTAATTTTTAAATTGCAGGGCAACCATTAAATCTTTCATTTAATGAAATTCATGTTGAAATTATTCCTTCTGTGCTGTATGTGCAGCTGTTCTATCGGGGGCAGATATCATCTGATACAGAAAGGAAGTCAGAGGACTGACGATGAGATGACAATAAGGCTTCGTGATTTTTCCGGAGAGATATCTGTATCTGATTCGGTTGTATCGACATTTACATATACAGTTTCTGAACTACAGGAGAAGGTGATGTTTTTGGATGTGCAGTTTGACGGGGCAAATCCGTTATCCCTTAAACAGCAATGGATATATATGGAAAACAGACTGATGTTCGGTGATTCTGACAGCAGTACTTATTACCTTGTTAAGATACCTCCTCTTACTAAGAGATCTGATGCCATACCGGATATGTGTAAGAAGGCGTCATCTTTATGCTATACTCCTTATGCGCAGTTGTATAGGCTCGTAGATGAGGCTCTTGAATATCATCTCACATATCTTAAGGAAAAATATGGGAAAGCAGGACCTTATCATGTCGCCATCAATGACCTGCCTCCAGGATATCAGCTTCCGGCCAAAATTGCAGGAGAACGTATCGTGCCGATAGATATGAACATCAAGCGGAATTTCAAGTATGAGAGACGGGTGTCGAAGGTGCGTGTTGATGCATCGAAGATGGATACCTTGGAAATTCGGGTGATGGAGAGGTTCTGTAAAAAGAAGGGAGATATGCTATATGTCGGGGCCCCGGAAGGAATGTTTACCAAGGTTTTCTGGATTTCGGATACTGATGGGTCTCATATATGGAAGGTCCAGTCTATAGAACATTAGATTGATGTAAAGCGTAAGAATAAAATGTTTGTTTTTACGAAGTAAACAGGTGCAGTTATCTAACAATATTTATTATCTTTGCCGAGATTTGAAACAAATGTTAACATTACAATACAATTATGGAATTTTTGACTAACGACAAGCTCGTGATCGTAGGTGCCGGTGGCGCTATCGGATCAAACATGGCTCAGACAGCTCTCATGCTCGGCCTCACTCCAAACATCTGCCTTTATGACATCTATGGTCCAGGCGTAAACGGTGTTGCAGAGGAACTTTACCACTGTGCATTCGAGGGAGCAAACATCACATGGACAACTGATCCTGAGGTTGCTTTCACAGGCGCTAAGTACATCATTTCTTCAGGCGGTGCTCCTCGTAAGGAGGGTATGACTCGTGAGGATCTCCTCAAGGGTAACTGCCAGATCGCTGCTGAGTTCGGCGACAACATCAAGAAGTACTGCCCAGATGTAAATCACGTAGTAGTTATCTTCAACCCAGCTGACGTTACAGCTCTTACAGCTCTCATCCGTTCAGGTCTCAAGCCAAGCCAGCTTACTTCACTCGCAGCTCTCGACTCGACTCGTCTCCAGTCTGCAATCGCTAAGGAGCTCGGCGTTCCACAGTACAAGGTAGAGAACGCTCGCACTTACGGTGGTCACGGTGAGGCTATGGCTGTGTTCGCATCTAAGATCACTGTTGACGGCAAGCCGCTCGCGGAGTTCAACATTCCTGAGGAGAAGTGGGCAGAGATCAAGCACGCTACTATCCAGGGTGGTTCAAACATCATCAAGCTTCGTGGCCGCTCTTCATTCCAGAGCCCATCATACCAGTCAGTTCTCATGATTCAGGCTGCTATGGGTGGCGCTGAGTTCAACTGGCCAGCTGGCTGCTATGTGAATAACGAGAAGTATCAGAACGTTCTCATGGCTATGCCTACAGTAATCGACGCTACAGGTGTTCACTTCGGTGAGGTAGAGGGTACAGCAGAGGAGCTCGCAGCTCTCGATGCATCTTATGCACACCTCCAGAAGATGCGTGACGAGATCATCGACCTCGGCATCATCCCAGCAGTAGCTGAGTGGAAGACAATCAATCCAAACCTCTAATCAGGTAGATCAATACACGCAAATGGCGATGCACGTAAATTACGATGCATCGCCTTTTGCCGAAATATAACTAATGACAAAATGAAGAAGATATTTTCTATTTTTTCAGCTGCTGCCCTTCTTTTTTCGGCAGTAGCCTGCCAAAGCGAGAAGCCTCAGGAAGAGACTAAGTTCGAGATTTCCGCTTGCCAGATCGCTGAGTCTGCGGAGTTCGGCGAGACTGTTGACTTTGCAATCACTGCCAAGGCGGCCCAGAATGTGACTGTTGCCCTTATCAAGGACGCAAAGCAGCTTTCAAGCGTGACTGTAAGAGAGTCTGTTGACGGTGTGTTCAGCGGCAAACTCGAGCTACCTTATGCAAAGAACATCGCTGACGGCGAGTATAATGTTATGGTGATGGCAATGGGCACTGGCGCAGACCGTGCTGAGCAGACCGTGAAAATCAATCTTGCTCACCCTGCGTTCGCATCAGTAGCATTCGTTGCCGGTACTGAGAAGTATGAACTCACTGCATCTGAGACTGTGTGGTCATACACCGGCGCTCTCCCGGCATCTCTCTCTGGATACTTCGAGGCTAAGACAGTAGCCGGCGCAGTGTGCAGCTTCGGTGGCAAGAATGTCGACAACATCGAGTTCGGCAGCACTTCAACTATCGACCTTTACAGCTACGAGTCAGCTATCACTGAGGGAACAATCTCTTTTGATGTCGTTTCGTTCCAGGTTACTTACCCTATCGAAGCGCTTTATGTTGCTGTTCCTGAGACTACAGATGCTGCATATCCTGGAACAGTCGAGGTCGACTTCAAGAAGGGCCAGACTGTAGTGTTTACAGGTCTTGGCAATCTTTGGGTTGATGTCGATTTCTTCGACAACAATGGTGACGGCACATACACATTCCGTGCAGAGGGCGGCAAGTACAGACTTACAAACCAGGCAGACTGGGGCTCGCTCCGCACAGAGAGAATCTCGACTGTGACAGGTGACCTCGCTACATTCGCTTGGGATGATGCCGGAAACATCACAACAAACGAAGCTATCTGGTGTCTCGGAAACTACAACTTCGGTAAGCCAGACAAGAGAAATGTCCGTGACGGCCGTGTGTGGACAGACTGGGAAACTTACGATGCATACTGCATGGCTAAGATCGACGACTACAAGTACCAGATCACTCTCCGTGTACACAACTTCGCTCAGTTCAAGTTCTTCTGCACAAAGCTCAATTGGGGCGATATCTACGGAAGCCAGTACAACCTCAGAAAGGGTAGCGGAAGTAACCTCAACGACCTTATCAGAATCTACGCTAGTGCTGTTCTCGGAGACGGAAACTTCCAGCAGGGAACAGGCGAGGCGGATGCTATCAAGATCTATCCGGAGGAGGGAATTCTTATGCGAATCACAATGAACGTCGCTAACCCTAACTCAATCATCGTTACCGCAGAAGAGGTTACAATGTAATCAATCTCCCTATGAGGAAACTTATATCAATCATCGCCTTCCTGGGTCTGGCCCTTTCGGCTATGGCCCAGGATGGTTGGGTTATGGAGGCGACTTCCCGCAAGGATTATAATGGAGCCACCATGGCCAACGGCCGCCTCGGCGTCGTGACAGACGACCGTCCATTTACCGCCCGCGAGATTGTCCTTGCCGGTGTTTTCGACAAGGAAGGCTACAATGGCGTGAGCCGTGTGGCTCGCGGTCCGGTGTTCCTGAACATGGAACTCACAGTGGACGGAAAGAAGGTCAAGGACAATGATTTTACAGGTTGGAACCAGGTGTTCGACATGCGCAACGCGCAGCTGACTACAAATGTAGAGCTTAAGGGCAAGGCTTCGTTCAAGTACACAGTCCTCGCTCTCCGCCAGTTGCCGTATAACGCCATGTCTGTGGTGGAGGTGACTCCTTACAAGGACATCACCCTCAAGGTGGAGAATGTCTACGGCATTCCGGAGGAAATGAGTGACGTTCAGGCAAGCTTCGGAGAGGGCGCGCAGCTTGTGTACCAGCTCAATGCTGCGACACGCACAAAGATGCACCGTGTGAGCTCTTCTTCGATGTTCATGTTCGACGGTGAAGAACCGACAGTGCGCAGAATCGAAGAGAAGGGACGCGACGGAATGTGGTTCTCTGCGCGCCTTAAGAAGGGCCAGACCTATCGTTTTGCTCTTGTGGGAGCGGTATGTTCTACTCAGGATTTCAAGGATCCGGTAAATGAGTCTAAGCGTTTCGCGACATTCGCATATAAGTCAAGCATCGATTATCTGCTCAAGAACCATCGTGCTGCGTGGGGTGAACTCTGGAAAGGCGACGTGATCATCGAGGGTGACCCTGATTCTCAGCTTGACATCCGTCATGCGCTCTACCAGCTTTATTCGATCACTCGCGAAAACTGTCCCGTGGGCATCGCTCCGATGGGACTGTCGTCGAGCGACGGTTACAACGGACACTATTTCTGGGACACCGAGCTTTGGATGTATCCGCCGATCCTTGTAATGAATCCTGACGCTGGCCGCTCACTCATGGACTACCGCGCAAACTGCCTGCCCCAGGCTATGCAGAACGCGCAGAACCACGGCTACCGTGGCGCACAGTATCCATGGGAGGCCGACACTTCCGGTGAGGAGTGTACTCCTGTGTGGGCACTTACGGGAACGTATGAGCATCACATCACTGCTGACGTGGGCATCGCCATGTGGCAGTACTACTGCGTGACTCAGGACAAGGAATGGCTCGAGGAGACTGCTTGGCCAGTGCTTAAGGCTGTGGCGGATTTCTGGCTCAGCCGTGTGGAGAAGAATGCAGACGGAAGCTACTCAATCATCAACGTGGTTGGAGCAGACGAGTATGCAGAGAATGTGGATGACAATGCGTTCACAAACGGCGCTGCAAAGCGCGTCCTCAGCGACGTTGCAAAGGCTGCCAAGGTGCTTGGCAAGAAGGTGGATCCGCGTTGGATGGAGGTTTCGGACAACATCGTGTTCACATATAACGAAGAGGGTGTGACAATGGAGTATACCGGCTACAACGGTCAGCTCATCAAGCAGACTGATGTGAATATGCTGGCATATCCTCTCGGAGTCATCACCGACAAGGATCAGACTCTCCGCGACATCAACTACTATTTCGACCGCATCGATCCTAACGGGCCTGCAATGAGCAATGCGATCATCGCAGTGCTTCATGCCCGTCTTGGTGATCCTGAGACTGCCTTCAAGGTGTTCAAGAAGAGCTACACAGACAAACTCAGACCTCCTTTCGGAGTGCTTTCGGAGAATGCCAACAACTCACGTGTGTCGTTTGCGACTGGTCTTGGCGGCATCCTTCAGAGCGTGATCTTCGGCTTTGCTGGCGTGGAGATTACTCCTGAGGGCATCATTCAGCTTCCTACACAGCTTCCTTCACACTGGAAGTCTCTCACTGTGACAGGAGTCGGAGTGGACAAGCAGACATTCAAGGTGGAAAACCCTGATTATAAAGAAACAAAATAACTGACCTATGACAATCAAACGTTATCTGGCTGCGTTTGCAGCTGCGATATTGGCTTGCGTCATGAGCCTTTCGGCGATTGCGTCCGAAGGCCCTGACAAAGTCAAGGTGTCAGGAAAGATCATCGACGAGGCCGGCGTGCCGATCATCGGCATCGCCGTCATCTCGTCTGACGGCTCAAACGGTACTATTACCAATGATGCAGGTCTTTTCTACATCACAGTTCCTGAAGGTGACGTCCTCACTGTAACGGGAATCGGTTATCAGGATGAGAAGGTGGCTCTGGACGGCCGTTCCGAGCTGCTCATCAAGATGAAGACCGACACTGTCCTTGAGGAGGCAGTCCTTGTGGGATTCGGTACCCAGAAGAAGGAGAGTGTGATCGGAGCGATCGCTTCTATCGCACCTGAGACATTGGCTTCGAACCAGACAGCCAACCTTTCCAATGCACTTGCCGGACAGATCGCCGGTGTGATCGGAGTGCAGCGTTCGGGAGAGCCTGGCTACGATGCTTCAGACTTCTGGATCCGTGGTATCAACACATTCGGTGCGAGCTCAAATCCGCTTGTGATCGTAGACGGTGTGGAGCGCTCGCTCGACCAGCTTTCTCCTGAGGAAATCGAGTCGTTCTCGGTGCTCAAGGATGCGTCTGCGACAGCCATCTATGGTGTGCGCGGTGCAAACGGTGCGATCGTGATCAAGACAAAGCGCGGATCTGTGGGTAAGGCAAAGGTGGTCGTGAAGGCTGACTATGGTGTCACAACTCCTCTCAAGATCGCCGAATTCGTGGATGGTGCAAAGCATATGGAGGTTGTGAATGCTGCAGCTGAGCTTTCTGGCATGTCGCTTCCATTCTCGCAGAAGCAGATCGACATGACGCGCAGCGGTGCAGATCCTGACCTTTATCCATCTACAGACTGGCTTGACCTCGTTACAAACGACTTCGCAACAAACTCACATATAAGTGCTGATGTGAGCGGCGGTACAGAACTCCTTCGCTACCGCTTCATCCTCGGTGTCTACAATGAGTCCGGTATCATTGCTACCGACCCTAACGCGGCATTCGACTCGGAGCTTAAGCTCACAAAGTACAATGTGCGAAGCAACATTGACCTGAATCTCACAAAGTCAACCCTCTTCACCTTCAGCCTTGGAGGTTACATGCAGGACAGACATGCTCCAGGTTCCAACGTAAGCAGTATCCTCCAGTATGCGCTAGAGATCCCGCCTATCGTGCACCCTGCTGTGTACTCGAACGGTAAGTTCCCGATCCAGTCCAACCGTGCCAATCCTTATGTGATGGCAACTCAGACAGGTTATAAGGATAACTATAAGTCTCAGCTTCAGAGTGTTGCAACCATCGATCAGGACTTCGGCATGCTTTGGGAGCCTCTCGAAGGCCTTCATGCAAAGGTGACCTTCTCTTTTGACGTATATCAGGACTACTGGTCAGAGCGTACAAGAAAGCCGACCTACTATTATGCTACGGGCCGTAATGAGCAGACCGGTGAGCTTATCATGGAGATCGTATCTACAGGTGACGAGTTCCTTGGTTTCTCGAAGTCTTTCGGCGGAAGCAGAAGTACATATTTCGAGGCCCCGGTGTCATACAACAGGACTTTCGGCAAGCACACTGTAGATGCGCTCCTTCTTTGGAACATGCGCAGCCATGTGGATCAGAACGCATCATCAGCAATCTATTCGTTCCCATACCGCCATGCAGGTCTTGCAGGACGTTTTGCATATGACTACGACAGCCGTTACTTCGCTGAGTTCAACTTCGGTTACAACGGTTCTGAGAACTTCGCCAAGAAGTACCGCTACGGATTCTTCCCTTCTGGTGCCATCGGATGGATGGTTTCCAACGAGCCTTGGATGGAGGACACAAAGCACATCATCAACCAGCTCCGTATCCGTGGTTCGATGGGTATCGCCGGTAACGACCAGATCTCCGGCGGACGCCGCTTCGGCTACCTTACAACCATCAACGGAAACGCTGGCGGTCACAGTTTCGGTGACAACAACAGCGTGTCGTATCCTGGTGTAGCTGAGGATCAGTTTGGAGTTCCAGACCTTACATGGGAGACTGCGACAAAGACCAACATCGGTTTCGACCTCGGTCTCTTCGATGCCCTCAGCCTTACTGTGGACTACTTTACAGAGGTGCGTAAGGACATCTTCATGCAGAGAAAGATCTTCCCTGAGACTTCGGGATTCCAGAATGCACCATATGCAAACTACGGTAAGGTGTTCAACAGGGGAGTGGACGCATCGCTTACCTACAACAAGGCTTTCTCCCGCGACACTTACCTGTCGGTGATGGCAAACTTCACATATGCCCACAACACCATCCTCGAGTATGACGAGGCTGCCGGTATCGTAGGAACAACACGTGCCCGCACTGGTCATGGCATCAATCAGAACTTCGGTCTCGAGTCTCTCGGACTCTACACTGAGGACGACTTCCTCGATCCTATAGCAGGAGTTCTCAAACCAGGTCTTCCGATCCCTTCGTGGGGTAAGGTTCTTCCTGGTGACATCAAGTATGCGGACCTCACAAACGACGGAAGGATCAACGACGAGGACGTTACCGCTATCGGTGGATCTTCGGTTCCTGAGATCGTCTACGGTTTCGGATTCTCATTCCGTCATAAGGGATTTGACATCAGTGCATTGTTCCAGGGTGTGGCTCTTACAGACTTTGTTGTAGGCGGAGACTATGATGATGCCCGCAATCAGTACTATATTCCTGGTGCAGGTTCAGGAGCTGTTGCCAACATCCTCGGCAACGTGGACGACAGATGGACTCCGGAAAATCCTTCGCAGGATGTGTTCTGGCCAAGACTTTCTCTCGGTGTGAACGAGAACAACAGCCAGTCTTCAAGCTGGTGGCTCAAGAACGGTGCATTCCTCCGTCTGAAGAACTTCGAGATGGGATACACATTCCTCAGAAAGGGGTCAGGCAGAGACAGAGTCGTGAACAACATGCGCCTCTTCGTGCGTGGAACGAACCTCTTCACAATCTCTGAGTTCGATCTGTGGGACCCTGAACTTTCGGGTTATGGTTTTGCAGCATACCCGATCTCAAGAGTGGTATCACTCGGACTTGACATTTCATTCAACTAATCCGGCACTATGAAGAAGATACTATACATATTTATAACAGCGCTGGCTCTCGGCATGACAGCCAGCTGTCACTACCTTGATCAGGAGCCGGATGACCTCATCACTGAGGAGATGGTCTTCAACGACATTGTGAAGACCAACGGATGGCTTGCCAACATCTACAGTTACCTTCCGGATCCATTTATGGGATGGAATCAGACATATGGTCTGAACACACTGACCGACGATGTTCAGATTCCACTCGAGTGGGGCGGATTCGGCTGGTGGTCGACTTCTGCGATGAAGGGTAACTGGAGTGCGACTTCGAATTATTTTGACCTGTGGGGCAATGTGTACAAGGCTGTGCGCGCCTCCCTCATCTTCCAGGAGAAGGTGAAGCCTCTCGGTGCTGAGCAGACTGCGGAGGATGTGGCCTACATGCGACTTCAGGCCCGTTTCCTTGTTGCATACTTCTATTCGCAGATGCTTGAGTTCTATGGTTCGTTCCCATTGGTGACTGAGTACTACGACATCAATTCGACATATGAAGAGCTCATGCTTGAGCGTACTCCGTTCGAGGAAATCGTGGAGTGGCTTGACGAGGAACTTTATACCCTCTCACAGGAGCTTCCGCTTCAGCATAAGAACATGACAGAGGATCACGGCCGTGCGACAAAGGGTATGGCTCTTGCAGTCCGCGCTCATGTGCACATGCTTGCTGCCAGCCCTCTTTTCAACGGCAACCAGATGTATGCGGGTGTCGTGAACAAGGACGGCACTCCGCTCTTCCCTCAGACCTATGACAAGGAAAAGTGGAAGAGGGCAGCAGAGGCCATTGAGGACCTCCTCAACCTTGGCGTCTACTCTCTCTACAAGGAGTACAATGCAGACGGCACTATCGATCCGTTCATGTCTTATATGAATATCCACTTTGCAACAGGTGCCGCAAACCCAGAGCTCATCTTCATCAACAATAACGGCAACTATGCTGAGACTGACCAGAATATGGCTCCGCATGGATATGGTGACGGAAACGGAGCTTATGGTGCGACACAGAACCTCGTGGATGCTTTCTTTACCCGCAACGGTCTTCCGATCGACGAGGATCCGACGTATGTGGCCAGCGGCTACAGCACAGAGGACGTGCGTTATGAGGGAACAGCGTGGAACCGCTCCAACTCAAAGGAGGAGAAGGGTCTCATCACTGAGGCCGGTACACCTAACATGTACTGCAACCGTGAGCCACGCTTCTATGTTTCGATTCTCTGGCACAGAGAGTGGTCGACTCAGCTTGGAGGCCGCGTAGACTTCCTCTATGGAGGAGCCAACGGAGGTCCTACATATGACTCTCCTCAGTGCGGCTACCTGATGCGCAAGCGTCAGCACCCTCAGGCAACTGAGATCGGAAAGCAGAACCACCCATACCGTCACGGCATTATCTTCCGTCTTGGCGAGTTCTACCTCAGCTATGCGGAGGCTCTCAATGAGTACTACGGTGCGTCAGCCCATGCGGAGGCTCTTACTTACCTCAATGCGATCCGCGAGAGAGCCGGCATCCCTGCTTATGAGGGAACCTATACTCAGGACCAGATGAGGGATCTCATCCGTCGCGAGCGCCGCATCGAGCTTCTTGACGAGGGTAAGAGATATACTGACCTTCGCCGCTGGATGATCTCGAAGGATGTGTTTGCTGAGCCGATCAGAGGTCTCAACGTGAAAGCCACAACAGATGATGCGTTCTTCTTTACCCAGCGCAACTTCATGACGCGCTCGTTTGAAGACCGCAACTATCTCTGGCCGATCTATCAGACCTACATCGACAACAATCCTAAGCTCGTCCAGAATTACGGATATTAATGCTTCGGTGGAATATAATCCGCTGTTATTCATCTAGTTCAAATGTAAGCCTGTCGCCCCGGGGTGGCAGGCTTCTTATTTAAAGAGTTGAGAGGTTGCAACTTATGTTGTCTGTTCTGTGGTTTTAAAAGCACAAAAAGGCCCGGTTTTGTTCTTTTGACCATGATTTTGCTATTTAAAAGCACAAAAAGTGCGGTTTTTGTGCTTTTGAGCCCATGATAAAGGAGCTTTGCCAAGAAAAAGTGCAGAAAAATGCGAAAAAGTGAATTTTTTTTGCAAAAAAGTTTGGAGGTTAAAATATTTTATCTACCTTTGCAATCCCAAACGAAAGGGAAACATAATCGGGGTGTGGCGCAGTTGGCTAGCGCATCTGGTTTGGGACCAGAGGGTCCTGTGTTCGAGTCACAGTACCCCGACAAAATCCAAAGCAACTACTCAATCGAGTGGTTGCTTTTTTTATTACCTTTGCGGGAGTAAAAATGAAGTTATGATACAGGCTAAGGGAATTGAGAAATCGTTTGGTGCGCTGAAGGTTCTGAAGGGGATTGATTTCAGTGCAGAGAAGTCGGAGGTCGTGTCGATAATGGGTGCTTCGGGCGCCGGAAAGTCGACGCTGCTTCAGATCCTTGGTTCGCTTTCTTCTCCCGATGCCGGCACTCTGGTGATCGACGGGGTCGATGTGGCGAGCCTTAGAGGCAAGGCTCTTGCAGATTTCAGAAACCGCAAGGTCGGCTTTGTCTTCCAGTTCCATCATCTTCTTCCAGAATTCACGGCTTTGGAAAATGTGATGATCCCGGCGCTCATTGCAAAACGTTCCCGCAAGGAAGCTCAGGCAGAAGCTGAGAGTCTGCTCGCAGATATGGGCCTGGCTGAAAGGCTTGGTCATAAGCCTTCTGAACTCTCAGGTGGTGAGCAGCAGAGAGTGGCGATCGCCCGTGCCCTGATCAACAATCCGGCTGTACTTTTTGCAGATGAGCCTTCAGGAAATCTGGATTCCAAGACTAAAGAGGAAATCCATAATCTCTTTTTCCAGCTCCGCGAGAAATATGGTCAGACTATCGTCATCGTCACACACGATCCTGATTTGGCGAAGATGTGCGATCGTTCGCTTTACATGATCGACGGACAGTTTGTGGAGCAGTAAAATGGGAGTCTTTCGTTTCAAACATTTCAGCGTGACAAATGAACGCAGCGCCATGAAGGTGAACACCGATGGCGTGCTGCTTGGTGCTGCAATGACGATAATGCCGCAGGACAGGCGCATGTTGGATGTCGGAACTGGCACAGGAACGATTGCACTGATGGCGGCGCAGAGGATTTTTGCGGATTGCCACGTCGCTGACGCTCCTCGCAATGACGTCATGAATGACAGTGTGGACACCACACGTATTGATGCCATAGATATCGATGAGCCGTCTGCGACTGAAGCTGCGATGAATTTCAAGGAGTCTCCATGGGCAGACAATCTGCATGCTTATAACCTTCCGTTGGATCAGTTTGCTGCAATTCATTCTGAAAAATACGACCTCATCTTTTCCAATCCTCCATATTTCGAGGATTCTCTCACGGCCCCGGATGAAAGAAAAAGTACCGCCAGACACACATCTGACGGTCTTTCCTATAGGGATATATTCGAATTTGCCAAAGAGAGACTGACAGAGGAGGGACGTGCTGCATTCGTGCTTCCGGCAGACCAGGAGGCTGCGCTTTGCCGATATGGCAGAATGTGCGGGCTGCATCTGTTCCGCATTCTCCGCGTACGCACAGTTCCCCGCAAGGCCCCTTCGCGCATCATTGCGGAATTCTCCCGCAGCAGAACCGAGTCTGTCGACGATGCGGTCCTCACAATACAGAATGAAGGACAGTATACTCAAGAGTATCTGTCCCTCACTAAAGATTTCTATTTGTTCGCCTGACCGCCGCCCTGCAGTTTGCGGATGTTCTGGCGTCTGAACTTTTCTTCTCCGATATAAAGCTTTGCCACTTTTTCTACCGGAAGTACGCTCTTGTACTTTTCGGCTGCTGAGTTCTCAACTTCATTGAGAGTTTCCTGCGCCTTGAGGTATGCGGCAAGGCATTTTTCGATTTCCTTCTGATTGTTGCTCTCCACTGCAGCATTCAGCTCCTTGTATGTCTTGATGACCTGCACAAGTGCTTCATCTTTCTTCTGCTCGATTTCGTTGTATATCGGCCAGAATGCCTGAGCCTCTGCCGGAGTGATGTTCATCTCCATTGTCAGGAAAGCGATCTTCTCGCTCTTGAATCTTTCCTTCCACTCGTTTTCCCAACCTGTATTTGCGTTCATCGTCATGCTGAAACATGTCAGGGCGATGATAGTAAAAAGTATATTCTTCATATTATTCTCTGTTATATTCTATGTATTCTTCTGTTGCACCTATATATATAAGATATTCGATGATGTCTTCGTAGTCGATGGCTTCCTCGCTGCCCACCTCTTCAGCAAGATACTGCATCGGGATGTCGGAACTTATGTCCGAGAAGACAAGGAAATCTTCATATGACTCTGTCTGCTCAGCGGTAAGATCATCCTGACTGTTGTTGACGAAGACTTTTCCCAGAACGAGAACAAATAGAAACATTGCGGCTATGCCGGCATAAGGCGCGAGCCTTGTCCAGAAGTTCACGCGGACAATCTTCGTCGGCTCGGCATACTTTCGTGCCTGAGTCTTGAGCGCGTCAAAATACCCTTCAGGTACGCTGTAAGGGTTCTTTTTGAGCTTGATGTCCTGTAATATGTCCTTTTCGTTTTCTGTCATAGCGATTGTTAGACAATATGTTTATCAAAAGGTTTAAATGTCTGCGTTTTCTAATGCTTCCTTTATTTTGTTGTAGGCATGATGGTATGATGCCTTCAGTGCTCCGACCGATGTTCCGGTGATTTCAGCGATGTCTTCGTACTTGAGTTCATCGAAATATCTCATGTTGAACACGAGTCTCTGCTTTTCCGGAAGCTGCTGGATGGCCTTGTGCAGTTCTCTCTGCAGGGCATCGCCGTTGAAGTAAGGGTCCTCGTCGATGCGTGAAGCCAGCAGCTGCCCTTCGGCGTCAAGACTTATGGCGTTTTCGCGGCGGATCTTTTTCAGATGATTCAATGTCTCATTGGTTGCGATGCGGTAGAGCCAGGTGTATATCTGTGCATCTCCGCGGAAGGAAGAGAGCGAACTCCAGATCTTTATGAATATGTCCTGGAGAAGGTCGTTGGTGTCCTCATGAGAGCAGAGGAAGCGGCGTACGTGCCAGTAGAGACGTTCCGAATAAGTGTCGACGATGCTGTTGAAAGCGAGTTCGTACTCGCCTTCATGGCATAATTTTATTATGTGTCTGTCGTCAGTCATCGTTTTATCCAATCAAAAGTACTGAATTTTTTTGTATCTTTGCCGCCTACTGTATACTAAAATGAAGAAAACTAGAAACTTTTGCATCATTGCGCATATTGACCATGGTAAGAGTACCTTGGCAGACAGAATGTTGGAGATAACCAACACATTGACAGCGCGTGATATGGAAAACCAGGTCCTCGATTCTATGGACCTCGAGAAAGAGAAAGGAATCACCATCAAGAGTCACGCGATTCAGATGGACTACGCATACAAGGGAGAGACATATACTCTTAACCTGATCGACACTCCAGGCCACGTTGACTTTTCTTACGAGGTGTCGCGTGCCATAGCATCATGTGAGGGTGCTATTCTTATTGTTGATGCTACCCAGGGTATTCAGGCTCAGACAATATCTAATCTTTACCTTGCAATCGAGCACGACCTGGAGATCATTCCTGTGCTCAACAAGATCGATATGGATTCGGCGATGGTTGATGTTGTCACTGACCAGGTGGTGGACCTTCTTGGCTGTAAGCCTGAGGAGATTCTTCTTGCATCCGGCAAGACCGGTCAGGGAGTGAAAGAGGTTCTTGATGCTATCGTAGAGAGGATCCCTGCTCCTGTGGGAGATCCTGATGCTCCGCTTCAGGCCCTCATCTTCGACTCTGTGTTCAACTCTTTCCGAGGAATCATCGCATACTTCAAGGTTGTGAACGGCTCCATCAAGGTTGGCGATAAGGTCAAGTTCGTCAGCACAGGAAAGGAGTATGTGGCCGATGAGATCGGTGTACTAAAGATGAAGATGCATCCGCGCAAGGAGATCCCATGCGGAAGTGTAGGATATATCATCTCAGGTATCAAGAGTGCCGTCGAGGTGAAGGTGGGTGATACCATCACTCATGTTTCAGAGCCATGTAAAGAGGCGATCGCAGGTTTTGAGGAGGTGAAGCCGATGGTCTTCGCAGGTCTTTATCCAGTGGAGACTGACCAGTATGAGGAGCTCCGCACTTCGCTTGAGAAGTTCCAGCTCAACGACGCATCGCTCGTGTTCGAGCCGGAGTCGTCGCTCGCTCTCGGATTCGGTTTCCGATGCGGATTCCTTGGACTTCTGCATCTCGAGATCGTTCAGGAGCGCCTCTTCAGAGAGTTCAACATGGACGTGATCACAACTGTTCCGAACGTATCATATAAGGTATATACAACCCAGGGAGAGTGTCTGGATGTGCACAATCCGTCAGGACTTCCTGCTGCAACTCTCATAGATAAGATCGAAGAGCCATATATCCGCGCTCAGGTCATTTCGCGCTCGGACTACTATGGACCGATCATGAAGCTCTGTCTTGACAAGCGTGGAATTCTCATCAATCAGCACTACCTCACTGCAGACCGTCTCGAGCTTACCTACGAGATGCCTCTTTCAGAGATCGTATTCGACTTCTATGACAAGCTGAAGTCTATTTCAAAGGGTTACGCTTCATTCGACTATCATGTGATCGGTTTCAGAGAGGCCAAGCTCGTGAAGCTCGACATCCTCCTCAACGGAGATCCAGCCGATGCCCTCTCTACTTTGATCCATGCAGACCATGCATATGATTTCGGACGCAAGATGTGCGAAAAGCTCAAGGAGCTCATCCCTCGCCAGCAGTTCGATATCGCCATCCAGGCAGCTGTGGGTGCGAAGATCATCGCGCGTGAGACTGTGAAGGCTGTAAGAAAGGACGTGACTGCGAAGTGTTACGGTGGTGACATCTCGCGTAAGAGAAAGCTCCTTGAGAAGCAGAAGCAGGGTAAGAAGCGCATGCGCCAGATCGGAACAGTAGAAGTTCCTCAGAGTGCATTCATGGCAGTGCTTAAGCTTGACTAATTTCTTAATATAATATGATAAAAGAGAAGGACCTCAAAAATTTTGAGGTCCTTCTCTTTTATGGCACCGGGTCGTAGCCGTGGCCTCCCCATGGGTGGCAGCGCAGGATGCGTCTGACGGCTAAGTATGTCCCCTTGAATGGTCCGTGCTTGCGAAGCGCCTGAAGGGCGTAGGCCGAGCATGTCGGCGTGAATCTGCAGCATGATGGCTTGAGCGGCGAAATGCAGACCTGGTAGAATCTTACCAGGAGCACCAAAGGAAAGATGGCGATCTTCTTAATTATGCTGAGGAACTTCTGCATCTGTCTTAACTTGAGGCTTTGAGCCGTTGACTTTTTCGATTATCTGGCCGACTGCTGTGAATATGGCCTGATAGTCAAGGATCTCTTTTGAGGCGTACATGAAGAGGATGTCCACTCCATTCTCGCAGATGAGCAGGTGCTTCTGCTTTCTCCAGGCTTCCCTGATGCGTCTTTTACACAGGTTGCGCTTGACCGCTCTCTTGAAGATCTTCTTAGGTACGGATACAAGAATCCTGGCATGCCCGCATCCCGTGTTCTTTCTCACGCGGTAGCGCATACCAGGAACGTTTCCGTGTTTACCCTTCTCAAGAAGCTCGCCGATGAGCGTCTTGCTGCATAGGCGTTCTTCCTTTTTGAATGTATATGAAGCCTTCGCTTCCACTTTACTGGTTGTTTGTCAGGTAGATTTCAATAGCCTTGGCAACAGAAGGAACCTCTGGTGATGGGGCAGAGATCTCGATCTTAAGACCGGCCTCCTCCATAGCCTTCACGACTGATCTTCCGTATGAAATGAACTTCACGTCACCCTGAGTGAACTCCGGATGATTCTCATACAATGAGTGTACGTCTGCAGGGTTGAAAAGAACCACCAGGTCGTAAGAGTGCAGATCGAGGCCCTTGATGTCCTGTGACACCGGCTTCACGAATGCTGCAGTCTCGAACGCGTACTTCTGTGTTTCAAAGATCTTGGTCACTGCGTCCTTGCCTGATGTGTCGGCAGTCGCGATGAGGAAGTTCTCTCCCTTGTGCTTCGTTCCGATAAGACCGATGATCGAGTCTGGTGTACCGTCACCGAAGAAGATCTTTCTCTTTCTGTAGACGATGTGCTTCTGAAGGTAGTTTGCTACAGCCTCAGTAGTACAGAAGTATTTCATAGTCTCAGGAACCTTCACTCTCAACTCTTCGCAGAGCTGGAAGAATGCATCGATAGTTGTTCTTGCAGAAAATACGATTGCTGTGTGATCGAGGATGTTGATCCTCTGTGTGCGGAACTCTCTTGATGTAAGTGGCTCTATCTTGAAGAACTGATGGAAGTCCACCTGGGCTCCGAATTTCTCTGCAATGCTGTCATATGGCGAAGCCGTCTTCGGCTGCTGCTGTGAAATAAGTATTTTTCTAACGCTCATCTCTCCAAAAAACGGTATTGCTACCGTAACTTGTTTATACTTAGCTCTTTATATTTAAAAAATAATGGCTGAAGCGACAACCGCTCCAGTCGGGATCAAATCGAGGGCGCAAAGGTACAAAAAAGAGGCGAAAAAAGAAGCAGAAGAAGTCAAAATTTGCGTTTTTCTTCGAATATAGATCAGATAAATAGCTGCTGATACCCAAAGCATTGCACTTGTGACGACGTCTGCAGGAGTGCTGAAAATCGACATGATTCCTCCCATTGCGAGAAGAATCAGGGTCAGAAGACTGAAGAACGTGCGGTCTGTCTTGCATGCGGTCGCATAGGTCTTGCTGTTCACCGTCTTAGGCTTCATGATGCGCTCAAGCATCATTCTCAGCAGCACTAATGTCAGGAATATGCCTATGATGACGCAGAAACGCAGATTTTCATCAAGGCTGTCCATGAAAGACGGCATGTAAAGCTCCCTTTGCCACACCACAAGGAAGAACGGCAGCGCAAGGCAGACTGAAAGTATGTTTCTGCCTCTGCTGAGCTGCACACTGGCTTCAAGATTGATGCTTTCCTTGGCCCTGATAAGGCAGGCCATCAGCGAAGGGAACACTTCGACCAATGTCCTGAGGGCGAACATCATCACGAATAGCGATATGAGTGAGAGAATCTGGGAGAGCATGTCAGTTGCCTCTTTTAGCTTTGTATCCCATGTCCTTGAGGAGGGCAACGACTCTGTCGCGGAAGTCTCCCTGGATGGTGATCTCTCCATCCTTTGCGCTTCCGCCCACACCGCATTTCACTTTGAGCGTGCGTCCCAGCTCGGCCAGATCTTCGCTTGTGCCGACAAATCCTGTGACCAGTGTCACCTGCTTGCCGCCGCGTCCCTTGCGGTCTATGCCCACGATGAGATTCTGCTTGGATGGCTCAAGAGTTGCAGGCTCCTGCTCGGCCTCTTCCTCGTAATTGAAGTCGGGGTTTGTAGAGAAGACTACCCCTAATCTTTTCTTCCAGTCGTTGTCTGCCATGTCAATGAAATTATTTTGCAAATATAGCGATTATCATCGTATATTTGTCCTTTTGTAGATAATCAAGTATTCTGATGGATAAAAAGAAATTCACTCTTTGGAACAGAATGGTCGCACTCGCGGTTTTCCTTGTCGCAGCTGTGACTTATCTTCTGACAATCGAGCCGACCGCATCCTTCTGGGACTGCGGTGAGTTCATCGCTTCATCATACAAACTGGAAGTAGGACATCCTCCTGGAAACCCTGTGTTCCAGCTGTTTGCAAGAGTTGCAACCATGTTTGCAGACGCTCAGCATGCAGCTCTGGCAGTCAATGCCATGAATGCAATCCTTTCTGCGCTGACCATCCTGCTTCTCTATCTGACAACCGTGTTCCTCGTTAAGCGTCTTGTCAAGCCGAGTGTAGACGGAACCTATTCACTTGCGAAGGCCATTACTGTCTTCGGATCGGGTGCAGTGGCTGCTCTTGCGTACACATTCAGCGACACCTTCTGGTTCTCGGCCGTTGAGGGAGAGGTGTATGCGATGTCTTCACTGTTCACCGCCCTTGTGTTCTGGGCGATGACCAAGTGGTATGAGCAGGCGGATGAACCATATGCCAACAGATGGCTGGTTCTGATTGCTTTCCTCATGGGACTCTCGATCGGAGTCCATCTTCTGAACCTCCTTGCCATTCCGGCTCTTGTGTTCATGTTCTACTACAGAAAGAAAGAGTCATTGGAATACACTCCGCTTCAGCTGCTTGGCATCTTTGGAGCTTCTGTGGTCATTCTCGCCGTGGTTCTTTACGGCGTGATCCCGTATCTTCCGAGAATTGCAGCGGCGTTTGACCGCTTCTTTGTGAACACAATGGGGCTTCCTTTCAATAGCGGTGCAGCGTTCTTCATGCTCACCCTGCTTGGCCTGTGCTTCTGGGGACTCTTCAGCACAGCGAAAGCCAAGAATGCCCTCTGGAATACAATCCTTCTTTGCTTCACCATGATCGTGATCGGATTTTCACTTTTCACGATCGTGATCATCCGCTCAAGCGCAAAGACTCCGACAAACGAGTATCAGCCTGACAATCCTTATACGCTTGTGCGCTATCTGGGACGCGAGCAGTATGGAAGCAACCCGCTCATCTATGGCCAGGCGTTTGATTCTCCATACACTCTGAAAGCTACTGAGTACTGGGCACCGATGCCGAAGAAGGGAAGAGACGGCAAGGTGAGAGACCGATACATCAAGGCTGTAGGCCCTGCTGACGTGAAGTACTATCCGCAGGGAAAGATGCTTTTCCCTAGAATGTGGAGTTCTTCAAGCGATTCGCATAAGAATTTCTATAAGCTTTATGTAAGCGAGCCGAACTACAAGACATATATCGATGAGGACGGCAGACTGCGCAAATTCTCAATGCCTACCTTCGGCGACAATCTTGCATTTTTCTTCGACTTCCAGATGAACTGGATGTACTGGAGATATTTCATGTGGAACTTTGCCGGCCGTCAGAACGATATCCATGGACCGGAGCCTAACCTCTTTGCAGGAAACTGGGAGTCCGGCATCGGATTCATAGACGAGCTTCGCCTGACAGACCAGTCGGACGCTCCTGGCTATCTGACCGACAACAAGGGCAAGAACCACTACTATATGCTCCCTCTTCTTCTGGGACTTATCGGTCTTTTCTTCCAGTTTGCCCGCGACAAGAGAGGCTGCTGGATCACCTTCCTGCTGTTCTTCATGACCGGAATCGCTGTGGTGATATACCTCAACCAGCCGCCATATCAGGTGCGTGAGCGTGACTATGCATATGCAGGTTCGTTTTATGCGTTCTCTATCTGGATCGGTATGGCTGTCGCTGCTCTTTACACCTGGATATGCGACTTCTGCAAGGCAAACCAGAAGAAAGGCTGTGAGACCACAATTGCATCGTCAGTGACTATCGCAGCACTCCTCGTGCCTGTGCTTATGGCTGCTGAAAACTGGGACGACCACGACCGCAGCAACCGTTATACAGCTGTGGAGATTGCAGAGAACTATCTCAACTCTGTGGGAGAGAACGGTATCCTCATCACTCATGGCGACAACGATACTTTCCCTCTCTGGTATGCACAGGAGGTGGAGAATATCCGTCCGGATGTGCGTATCGCAAACACTTCTCTCCTCGGCACCGATTGGCATATCGACCAGATGAAGTGGGCGATGAATGAGTCCGCTCCGCTTGCTCTCAAGCTCGGACCGGCGAAGTACCTCTACGGAACCAACGAGATCCTTTATGTCGATCCATATGGCGACAATGAGGACAAAGTGCTTCCTCTCAAAGATGTGATGGCTCAGATTGCGTCAGGAAAATGCACGCTTGAACTCCGTGACGGAGAGAAGGCGGAATATGTTCCTGCAAGAAGATTCTCGGTTCCTGTCAACAAGGAGAACGTAATCAAGTATGGTATCCTCGATGAAAAGTATGCAGACAGGATCCCGGATGAGATCGTGCTTGCTATTCCAAGCAGCAAGTATTACATCACCAAGCCTGAGCTTTTCTTTATGGACCTCCTTTCAAACTATGAGTGGGACCGTCCGGTCAATATGCTCAGCATGGGTGGTGACATCAACATCGGTCAGAAGGACTATCTGATGTACGAGGGATTCTCATATAAGTTCGTTCCGGTCAAGAACAGGATGAGCAGTTCTAACATCGGTTTCTCGGATCCGGATGATCTGTACTACAAGATGAAGAACGTCTTCAAGTGGGACGCCCTCAAGAGGACAGACTACTTTGTAGACTATCAGAACTATTATACATTCTGCGGTGTTCTTTCACAGAGGCAGATCTTTGTCAATGTGGCCAGAGAACTGATGGAGGACGGACAGATCGAGAAGGCTGTCGAAATCCTTGACCTGTGCCAGGAGTGTGTGCCTGAGCTGATGTACCCTCTGGATATCAGCTACTACGGATTCGTCAATGAGTACATGGTGGCTGACATGATCCAGATGTATTTTGATCTTGGCGAGTCGGAAAAGGGAAGAGACATGCTCAACAGATTTGCTCCGGCACTTTGCGAGTCTATGAGGTTCTTCAGTTGCTACAATTATACGAAGAAGGAACTTTCTTCTGTGGCCGAGATTCTGGTATGGCTGATCAGCATCTGCCAGGCAGATGTCTACAATGTCATGGATCAGGATCCTAAGAAGGCAGCTGAACTTATGGAGCAGTACGATTCCTGGATTCCTGTGGAGCTGATGAGCTATAAGCCCGAGAGCCAGGTGTGGCTGACATACTTCAGCCAGTGCGACGAATTTGACCGTGCAGGGTCTGTGGCGCATCTGTTCGATATGTATGTGGATGTGCTTATGGAGCAGTTTGAGGCTTATTTCGACGAATATGCAACGCTTGGAAAAAAGTCCCAGACCATCGCTCAGCAGAAAGAGAAGCTCCAGAGCCAGTACTATGAGGTATATTCAAACTACTCTTCTGCAAGTTCGTCGCAGGCGGAAGCGCTTGAGCGCAAGATGGACCAGCTTGAGACAGAGTTTGAAAAACTTATGAATGAGGAGAGCCAAGTCGAGTCTTCGATGGCAGATCTGGAGGACATTATCTACAATTGCCTCTACCTCTTCGAGGATGCAATCTCTTTGACTGATGCCTATGGTTCCGATAAGGCGGATCAGATGAGGGCTGTCATTACAGCAGTCTATGGTGAGTAAAACAATGGCGTGACCGATTCGGTCACGCCATTGTTTTATATCGTCGTATTGTCTTTATCTTGCCAGTCTTACGAATACGCTCAGTGGAAGGTTCTTGCCGTAGCTGTCCCTGAGGACGAGCTCTCCGAAATCAAGTGACTTGTAGGCTGTCTTCATGCAGAATGCCTGCTTTACGATGGTCTCGCCCAGGACTGCAGAATAACCGTTGGAGTAGAGGTTGAGGACCATGAAGCTGTCCTGTGGGGCGAGGATTGCTGCCACACACTGGAGCATTTCGTTGAGGCACTCGTCGAGCTTCCACTTCTCTCCGTCCGGGCCGTGACCATATGCAGGTGGATCAAGGATGATTCCCTGGTAGGTGTTGCCTCTCTTTGCTTCGCGGCGCGCGAATTTGAGGGCGTCTTCAACGATCCATCTGATGTTGTCGAGGCGGCTGGCCTCCATGTTGCCTCGTGCCCATGTCACAACCTGGCGGACAGAGTCGAGGTGTGTTACGTCTGCGCCTGCTGCCTTTGCTGCAAGCGATGCCGCTCCGGTGTATGCAAAAAGGTTGAGAACCTTTGGCTTAGGCTTGCCTTCTGCCTCGGCCTTTTCCACCAATGCTCTTGTCTGCTTGTAGATGTACTCCCAGTTTGATGACTGCTCAGGGAACACTCCCACGTGCTTGAACGACGTGAGGCCGAGTCTGAGCGAGAAGTTCAGTCCTTCCTGTGCACCTGTGTAGCGGATGTACCACTGGTCGTCCATCTTCTTCTTGCGCTCCCAAGTGCCGCTGTCTTCCTTTCCTGCCTTTCCGAATCCTGCACCTGTCTTGAAGCGGGTATGGATCATCTTGTTCCACTCTCCGTCAGACAAAGACTTGTCCCACAAAGCCTTAGGCTCAGGACGAGCCATGATGAACGGGCCGAATCTTTCAAGCTTCTCGAAATTGCCGGAGTCAATGAGTTCGTAATCATTCCAGAATGCACCTGGACTTTCAATAGTCATCATATCAGAGTTTTTTTAACAGTGGGCAAAGATATGAAAATATTGACTATATTCGTGACTCTTTATGCATACACCTAATTTAAAATTTGATCTATGTTCTCTTTTCTCGGTCTGACGCTTAAGTCAGTTGTTCGAATTGCGCTCTATTTTGCGCTGTTTCTGCTTGTAATCTGGGGCTTGAACATCACACTGTTCATTCTTCAGCTGAAAGGTCTGATCATGACTCTCATCTGCGAGTTTTGCGAAGGAGGATTCTTTACTTTCCTTAAGGTGGTCGATTGGATAATAACATGTGCGATATCTGCTGCGGTCTGTGGTGGAGTGACATGGTGCGTCATACGAGTGGTCGACGGATTCTTCTTCGGCTGGACAGAATTTGGTGTGACGGATATTGTCACATACATCGTTACGGCACTGGTAGTCATGATAATATGCAATCCCGATCTTAAGGATTTCTTCATCCCTGACAGCATTATGACTTATGTGGATTTTCTGAATGAAAAGGCCGGATATCGTCTCTTGACCTGGGAAATGATGGACTCGACTTCGTTGTCTGTGTACCTTGGCTTGGGAGTGGTCGGCGGATCGATATTCGGATTGAGGGATATATAATCAGAGAAGCATAATATTTAGTGGTATTTTCCCGAAAATTGCTAAATTTGCCCGGTTTTAGAGAGTGCCGGTCAAGCCGGCAATGATGAACAGAAGAAATATTAATAATTACATTTATACAACTATGCAACAGTTTATTGACACTTATGATTTCGCCGGTAAGAAGGCGATCGTTCGCGTTGACTTCAACGTTCCGCTCAACGCAGACATGCAGATTACTGACGACACACGTATCCGTGCTGCTATCCCTACACTTAAGAAGGTTCTTGAGAAGGGTGGTGCAGTTATCGTGATGTCACACCTCGGCCGTCCAAAGGGCGTGACTGAGAAGTTCTCTCTCAAGCACATCCTCGGTCGCGTAGAGGAACTCCTCGGCGCACCGGTTAAGTTCGCTGACGACTGCCAGGCTGCTGACGAGCAGGTTGCTGCCCTCAAGATGGGTGAGTGCCTCGTACTCGAGAACCTCCGTTTCTACGCTGAGGAGGAGGGTAAGCCAAGAGGCGAGTTCGCTACTGACGAGGAGAAGAAGGCAGCTAAGGCTGTTGTAAAGGAGAATCAGAAGGAGTTCGTGAAGAAGCTTGCTTCTTACGCTGACTGCTACATCAACGACGCATTCGGTACTGCACACCGTGCACACGCTTCTACAGCCCTCATCGCTGAGTACTTCCCTAACGACAAGATGTTCGGTTATGTGATGGAAGGCGAGATCAAGGCTATCGACCACGTTCTCAAGACTCCAGAGCACCCAGTGACTGCAATCGTAGGTGGTGCAAAGG
>JAFZEP010000123.1 GCA_017560625.1 Bacteroidales bacterium | reverse complement strand
GCGTTATGGGAACTTATCGATTTAGCAGCTTCGGTTTTTATTTCTTCTATTTCCAGAAAAGGTAATAGACCGGCTGCTGTGTATCGATTATTATAATGACTTATATATGCTGTCCGGTGCCTATGCGCCGGACAGTTTTTTGTTTTTATGTCGCACCTATCCTGTTGATTTCCAGTGCTTTAACTGGTCATGCCTGCTGTCGTTTGCAGCGGGTTATATGGGTAAATGACTGATATTCAGTAATATAGGTGTGCAAGAAGAGGTTGATATGGAGAAGAAAATTGCGATTCAGGGTGTGAAGGGCTGCTTTCACGAGCAGGCGGCTAGGCTTTTCTATGAGGAGCACGGACATATTGTGCCCGAGATTGTAGAGTGCCTGACTTTTGACGGACTTTATAAGGAGATGGACAAGGGCAATGCGGATGCTGCAGTGATGGCAATCGAGAACACGGTGTCCGGTGGACTCCTGCCGAATTTTGAACTTCTTCGCAAGAACGATAGGAAGATCAAAGGTGAGGTGTTCCTGCGGATTCAGCAGAACCTCATGGCACTTCCGGGTCAGAAGATAGAAGACATCAAGGAGGTCCGCACTCATTATATGGCCATCAACCAGACCCGTGAGTTTTTCAAGGCCTATCCTTGGATCCGTCTTGTGGAGTCGGAGGATACAGCAAAAAGTGCTGCGGATGTTGCTCAGAACGGCCTTATGGGTGTCGGAGCCGTTGCCTCTACTTTGGCTGCGGAGCTTTATGGTCTGGAGATGCTCGCCGAGAGCATCGAGACGTATAAGCAGAACTTCACTAGATTCCTCATCCTTGATGATGAACTCAGGGTGAACAAGGCGGCCATCAACAAGGCGTCGATGTGCTTTACTCTCACTCACACGCCCGGCTCGCTTGCTCACGTGTTGACAATCCTGTCATTCTACGGAATGAACCTTACGAGAATCCAGTCGTTGCCTATCCCTGGACAGGAGTGGCAGTACTTCTTCTACGTAGACATCAAGTTTGACGACTATATCCGTTATGAGCAGGCGCTCGCAGCTGTGCGCCCTCTGATGGAAGATCTGAATATTTTAGGAGAATACGTGGCGGCAGTATAAGGCTGCTGTCACGACGCAAGGTTTCAGGGCGATTCCACTGCGTCGTGACCGAAATAAAAGTTTTTGAAGTTTTTTCTTGTCGCGACGCAAGCTTTTCGGTCAAATGACGTGCGTCGTGACAACAACTCACCGGAAGAATGATAATACAACCCTCAAAAAGAACAGAGTCGGTACAGGAGTACTACTTTTCACGCAAACTCAAGGAGATTGCTCAGATGAATGCAGACCGTGCTCAGTGGGGTGAGGCTCCGGTAATCAATCTCGGCATCGGCTCGCCTGACGGCATGCCGCCGGCAGAGGCAATCCAGGCTCTGTGTGAAAGCGCGCAGCAGCCGGGAAACCACGCTTATCAGAGCTATGTGGGCCTTCCTGAGTTGAGGCAGGCTTTTGCTGAGTGGTATTCAAAGTGGTATGGCGTCGAACTCGACCCTGCCAAGGAGATTCAGCCGCTGGTCGGATCAAAAGAAGGAATTCTTTTGATCTCGCTTGCATTTTTGAATGCAGGAGATAAGGTGCTGGTGCCGGATCCTGGTTATCCGACATATTCTTCGGCTTCCAAGCTGGTTGAGGCTGAGATAGTCACTTATGACCTGAAGGAAGACAACGGATGGCAGCCGGATTTCGAGGCTCTGGAGCAGATGGACCTGACTGGTGTGAAAATAATGTGGACCAACTATCCGAATATGCCGACAGGTGCTCCAGCAACAGAGGAACTCTATGCAAAGCTGGTGGACTTCGGAAAGCGTCATGGCATCCTGATATGCAATGACAACCCGTACAGTTTCATTCTGAATGACAACCCGTTGTCGATTTTGGCGCAGCCAGGGGCAAAGGAGTGCTGCCTGGAACTGAACTCATTGAGCAAGGCTCATAACATGGCCGGCTGGAGAGTGGGAATGGTTGCTGCTGATGCTGAGGTGATTGCTCAGATCCTCAAGGTCAAGAGTCAGATGGATTCGGGTATGTACAAGCCATTGCAGCTTGCGGCAGTTGAGGCGCTTCGACAGGGACCGGAGTGGTTCACCAAGCTGAATGCAGAATATGCCCGCCGTCGCGTTCTCGCAGGAGAGATATTCGACATGTTGGGCGCGGAATACGATCACAATTCTGCCGGCATGTTCCTTTGGGGCAAGGTGGCGGAATGTCATTTCGAGCGAGCGGAGCAAGTCGGGAAGTCTCCCGGAGAAATGATTTCCGACAAAGTGCTGTATGAAGCTGGAGTATTCATCACCCCGGGCTTCATCTTCGGAAAGAACGGTGAGAGCTACATCCGCATCTCCCTCTGCGCAAAGCCGGAGGTGCTCCAGCAGGCGGCAGTAAACATTCGGGCGATGCTTAATAGGGCGGAATGTAATATCCTGTAAGCCAGAGATTTAACTGATTAGCCTGCAGCCCCGGGGCGTCGGGCTAGTTGGATAAGGTGTTGATAATCACAGAAATGCATTGTGCTATGAAAGTGGGAATAGTAGGATTGGGACTGATAGGAGGCTCGATGGCCATCGATCTGAAGCGCAAAGGGTTTGCGCAGAAGGTTGTGGGCGTTGAGGCTGACCCTGTGAATGCGGCGGCAGCCAAGCAGATCGGTCTGGTGGATGAAATCGTCACTCTGGATGAGTGCGTGGCGGAGAGTGATGTAGTGGTGCTTGCTGTGCCGGTAGGTGCGGCTGTGAAACTGCTTTCAAAGGTGCTGGATGCCTATCAGGCAGCCCAGGCTCAACCATCGCAAGCCGGTCCTGATCAGGCGCGAGCCGAAGACAAGGTCGTCATCGATGTCTGCTCGACAAAGGAGATGCTTGCAGACAGCGTGAAATATCACCCTTGCCGCCGACAGTATGTTGCGACTCATCCGATGGCCGGAACCGAGTACAGCGGCCCATGGGCAGCAATGCCGGGCCTTTTTGATGGCCACGCGTGCATCATATGTGACGCTCAGGAGTCAAGCAGCAAGGCGGTGCGCAAGATCGAGGCGCTTTATGATGCCCTCAATATGAGAGCCATCTATATGAACTCATCTAACCATGATGTCCACACTGCCTATGTTTCGCACATTTCCCATGTGACGTCTTTTGCACTTGCGCTGACGGTACTGGACAAGGAAAAGGATGAAAAGCATATATTTGATCTCGCTTCCGGCGGATTTTCATCCACAGTGCGTCTGGCAAAGAGCAACCCGGACATGTGGGTGCCGATCCTGACCCAAAACAGAGACAATGTCCTTCATGTGATGGACACCTATATAGAAAAGATGAATGCTTTCCGACAGGCGATTGCCGAAGGCGACGAAGAAGCTATACGTGGCCTGATCGATGAGGCGAACAGAATACGGAGAATCATACGCTAGATTGCCACGGCCTTCGGCCTCGCAATGACGTGATGAAAGGCAATGACGTGATGAATGGCAATGACGTGGTGAAGAGCAATGACGCGATGAACGGCAATGACGTGATGAAAGGCAATGACGTGATGAAAGGCAATGACGTGATGAAAGGCAATGACTGATGAATCGCAATGACAAGATCCAAGTAGTGAGGTGATGAATGGCAATGACGTGTGAAGAGCAATGACGCGATGAACGGCAATAACGTGATGAATGGCAATGACGTGTGAAGAGCAATGACGCGATGAACGGCAATGGCGTGGTGAATAGCAATGACGTGGTGAATAGCAATGATTTGATAAATTAAAACACAGATATATGGCAACAAAGAATTTAGAGCTGATTCCGCTGTATGAGTGGGGTATGTTCACGGAGCCTAGGCCAAGTGTTGTGGCTGGTCCGTGCAGTGCAGAAAGTGAAGAGCAGGTGATGGAGACCGCAAAAGGTCTTCGTGAGATGGGTATAAATGTATACCGCGCAGGAATATGGAAGCCAAGAACTCATCCTGGCTCATTCGAGGGCGCCGGTGCTGAGGGCCTCAGGTGGATGCAGAAGGCTAAGAGGGAGTACAGCCTCAAGATCGCGACTGAGGTTGCCAGCGAGAAGCATGTGTTCGAGTGCCTGAAGTTCGGCGTTGATCTCGTTTGGCTTGGAGCACGTACCACATCCAATCCATTCCTCGTTCAGGAGATCGCTGATGCACTCAAGGATACTGATATTCCGGTACTCGTGAAGAACCCGGCTAACCCTGACCTTGATCTTTGGATCGGTGCACTCGAGCGTCTCAATCGCGCCGGCATCAAGAAATTAGGTGTGATCCATAGAGGATTCTCAACATTCGATAAGATAAAGTATCGCAACGATCCTCAGTGGCAGGTTGCCATCGAGCTCCGCAACCGCTATCCTGAACTTCCGTTCTTTGTCGATCCTAGCCATATGGCAGGATGCAAGGACTACATCCGTGAGATCAGCCAGAGGTCGCTTGATCTTGGCTTCGAAGGCCTGATGATTGAGTCCCACTGTAATCCTGCAGTAGCATTGAGCGACGCCAAGCAGCAGCTCACTCCATGCGAACTGAGCGATCTGCTTTATCACCAGATCAAGGTAAAGGATAAGGATTCGGACTCTCCTGAGTGGAAGGAGAACATCGATCAGCTTAGAGCAAAGATCGACATCATCGACGAAAATCTCCTCTATGCTCTCGGCTCGCGTATGAAGATCAGCCGCCAGATCGGAGAATATAAGAAG
>JAFZEP010000122.1 GCA_017560625.1 Bacteroidales bacterium | reverse complement strand
TAACATACCGCAAAGTTCCGAAGAGCTATCCGTGTAACGAAAAAGTACGCGTTTAAATTATGAAATCGCCCCTGCAGCGCGCTCTAGAGGCGATTCAAACGCTAAAATTTGTTCAATTTTTATAAAAAATCAAACAAATTTTAGCGAGAAATCAGGTCGTCATCAACATAGAATTGCAGGCAAACACAATCTGCTGATTATCCGTCACATCCTTATTTTACGTGCCGCACTGATGCAGCACGTAAAAGCAGGAAGTCGCTGGGCCACAGCACTTTGCATTTGCCCTGCATAGCGACCTGAAATCCAACACACTGGTTATCAGCATAATAGCCATTCTGCTTGCCGCACTCGCGCAGCAAGCAGAAATAGTAACTCGTTGTAGCACAGATGGTTAAATTTTAGCCGAGTTTTCTGATGAATCCTACAGTGTCACTGAGAAGGAAAGGTACGTTTTCAATCACCACCTTACGCACTGTAGTATCGAGTGTATCTTTTTTCGACGTGATACAATAGCTCTGCAGGCACTATTCGTCCATGCTGGGTTTCCCATGTCTCCGCTGATCCTCACTCCTGGCAGCGAAGCAGACACCTCGGGCGAAGATTTTAGAGCAAACGCAACACTTTGAGTATCAGCGAAATGATTGTTTTACGTGCCGCACTGACGCAGCACGTAAAACCAGGAAAACGCTGTGGCACAGCGTTTTAACTTTTCCCGAGCTATGGCGGCACGTCGCCTACCCAAGAATCTGGGAGGCGTGGTTTTTTGTGTCCACCTTTTCAATTACTTCTGTCAGGATGCCGTTTTCATCGAAGATGTAGGTATAACGCATGGTGCCCATGTATTTGCGTCCGTAGAGGGTCTTCTCGCCCCATGCTCCAAAGGCCTGAATCATTTCTGTCGATGTGTCGGCCAGCAATGTGAACGGAAGTTCGTACTTTTCGGCGAAGTTCTTATGGGACTTCACACTATCCTTGCTCACGCCGATGACGTTGTAGCCTTTGGCCTGCATTGCCTGGTAGTTGTCGCGAAGGTTGCAGGCTTCCTGAGTGCATCCGCTGGTGTTGTCCTTCGGATAGAAATAAATGATGGTCTTCTTGCCTAAAAGGTCTTTGCTGTCGACCATGTTGCCGTTCTGGTCCATGACCTGGAATTCCGGCATCTTGTCACCTATCTTTAACATAATTCTTCTGTTTTCGTTTTAAAATTACAAGTTCTTTGCCACGAGATCGTAGGCTTTTGCAACCGCTTCGCGGACAGCAACAGGGTCAGCAATGGTGTCCTGTAGAGCGCTTAGGCGCGCTGCATTGTCGCTCCACGGAATCCAGAGTTTCAGGTAACCCCCACGGCCGTATTTCTCGATCAGATGGTCCACAGCTCTCTGCATGTGACCCTCACGTCCAAGGTCGGGATAGTGCTTGAAGCCGAACTGGATGGTGCGGCGGATGATGGTGTCAGCGTCAATCACCCTGTCTGACTCTGCCACCAGCATGCCATAGATGCTGCGTGGCGCACCCGTACCTGAAGCACGATGGTCTTCTGCAGCTTGGGCAATAGTCTCGATCTCATCCTCAGTGAACCAGCGTCGCAATTCCTGATCGCCCCTGATGATCTCACCTGAGTCAAGATGATGTCTGTCGCGTCCGTTCACCAGACCGAGGTCATGACAGGCCGCCGCCATCTTAAGTACTTCCCTATCCACCGGCACAAGCCACTGCGGATCGGGAGCATCCTGTCCTTCAGCCCACTGAGGCATCTGGTCCAGCAGTTTCATGGCCTGGTCTATCACAGTGAGCGCATGATCTTCCTTATGCGCAGCATCAAACCCGGCATACTGAGGCACAACCACCTCATATATATACTTGTCGATTTCTTCTTGTCGTGTCATAATGCATATGGGGTTTATTCACACAGCAGTTCGTCCATGATCTCCAGCACGATGAGGGAGGTCTCGAGCGAATTGATCTCCGACTCTGTCTTGCCCTGCTCCACTAGATCGGCGAACTCCCTGAACTCGTAGTAGTATTCGTTGCACGGGAGGCCTTCGCATACAGTCGTGCGTCCAGGTTTCGGACCCTGTCCTGAAGTAGGCGCAGCATGCGGTATGATTTCCGCCTTACGCGCGATGTGGATCTCGTCCAGGATGATATTGCCCTTTTCGCCGGCGATCTCAGTCGGCTGGAAACTGTCAAAGCTCTTCGCCCATGTCAGGGTCGCGTCCATGTCTTCATATCCCAGGCAAGCAGCGCCGCACACGTCGGCATATCCCTCGGGAGTCTCAATGGTCCTCAACTCACCGTTGACGGTCACAGGTCTGCCAAATAATGCCACCAGCGGATATATGGTATACACGCCCACATCACGCAAAGCACCGGCACTGCCAGGCTTGAACGCAGTGGCAACCTCTCCCCTTTTCAGGGCCTCGTATTTTGATGAATATTGGCAGAAATACGAACTGTACTGACGCACAGGAGCTATCTGTCCGATCAATTGGGCCGCAGCACGGAAGTTTGGATTGAGCGTCGACACCATAGCTTCCATCAGAAGGCATCCGCTTTCACGCGCAGCCTCAACCATCCTGCGGCCTTCCTCTGCATTGATGGCCAGAGGCTTCTCACACAGGACATGCTTGCCGGCCTTGAGTGAAGCGAGTGTGTATTCGCAATGGGTCTGGTTCGGCGTGCCGATGTAGATTGCATCGACCTGCGGATCTGCAGCCATTTCCTCAACTGAGGTATATATCTTAGCGCCGGCAGCCATCGGGTTGCGGTTCACGAAAGCCTCAGCAGCCTCCACGGTACGTGAGCACACGGCCGTCACCTGCACCCTAGGGTCCTGAGCTGCACCCTTAAGCACCCAGTCACTGATCCTGCCAGTGCCGACAATTCCAAATCTTATCATATCGTCTGTATTTATTTACCAGTTCAAATGTAGGAAAAATTGTTTTTTATCGCAACCTCGTTATATTTGTTGGAAATTTCCTACTAATCCTACGTATTATGCAAGAAAATGAAGGCAAATACATCTTCGGAGTCGTGAAGGTGAGCGAAAATGGACAGATTGTGATCCCTAGCGATGCGCGCAAGGTCTATGACATCAAGCCAGGTGATTCTCTGATGCTGATTGGTGATGAAAACGGTATGGCGCTGGTGAAGACAGAGGTTTTCCAGCAGTTGGCAGGCAAGATCGTTAATGGCATAATGAAATGAGAAAGCATTGGATCGACAATCTTCGCTGGGTGACAGTTCTGCTCGTACTGTTCTACCACGTAATCTATTTCTACAACAATAAAGGTGTCGTCGGAGGCATCGGAGGATTTAGCGAAGGTCCTCAGTATCAAGATGCTGCGATGTACATCCTTTATCCTTGGTTCATGCCGCTGCTCTTCATTCTGGCAGGCGTGAGCGCACGCTATGCATTGGAAAAGAAGCCGGCCGGCGAGTGGTTCAAGTCACGCACCCGCAAGCTGCTTGTGCCGTCGACCATCGGCCTGCTCTTCATAGGCGCCGCAGTCGGCTGGTTCAACTCCCGGATGCCCACAGCTATGGAGATGCCTGAAGGTTTGCCAGGTGTGGTAAAATATTTCATATGGACCATCAGCGGAACCGGTCCTCTGTGGTTCATTCAGGATCTTTGGCTGCTTTCCGTTGTAATTCTGCTGGCAAGAAGACTTGATTCAAAGAATAAGTTCTACAACGCCTGCGGCAAAATCGGCGCGATCCCTATGATCCTCCTGGGAGTATTGTTCTACCTGGGTCACCAGACACTGATCATAGATCCAAACCCTCTGAGCGCAGACGGACTTATAAACCTATATAAGCCTCAGTTCTACCTGATACCGCTGCTGATGGGATACTTCATATTCGGACATGAAAAGGTGCAGGAGACACTCGGACGCATATGGATTCCTCTTATGGCATGCGCTGCAACCACCGGAATCGTGCTCACAGCAACGACATTCGGGCAAGACTGCACAGGACCACAATACCTGAGTTCACCATTGAACAACATCTACGGCTGGCTCATGTGCCTGGCCATGATGGGATGGTTCAAATCGCGCTTCAACCGCACAGGTCCTTTTGCAAGCCACATGACAACCTCAAGCTACGGAATCTACATCCTGCACTACCTTGTGGTGGTTTCAGTGGGAACATTCCTTAAAGTGAAGACTCAGCTTCCGCTGTTCTGGATCTACACCATCCTCACAGTAGCAGTCTTCTCACTCTCTCCGCTCCTGACCGCAATCATCAGCCGCATCCCATTCCTCCGCTGGTGCATCCTCGGCATCAAGCATGAAAGTTAACAATAATTCATTATATTTGAGGACGGTTAACCACAGCTAAAACAAACTATATGACCAGCAAATACCCTCATCTGACCAGCCCGATCAAGCTAGGTAATGTATATTTCCGCAACAGGATATTCTCTGCACCTATGGGTGCCACTGACATCACTCCGGACTGCTATCCGGGTCCGCGAACTCAGGGATTCTATGAACTCAGAGCAAAGGGTGGAGCAGGTTCTGTGACTGTCAGCGAACTTGTCGTTCATCCTGAGACTGATGCCAGCCACATGCTTCATCTGGACCTCGTGACTCCTGGATGCCTGGCAGCGCATACATTTGTGGCGGACGCAATCCGCAGACATGGTGCAGTGCCTAGCATCGAGTTCTCGCATTCGGGGCAGTATGCCGGTACATATCTCACCGATAAGAACAAGAAAGAAAGCCTATGCCAGTGGGGACCTAGCGAAGGAACACGCCCGGACGGACGTCCCGTGAAGTCGCTTTCGAAAGAGCAGATCGCTGACATCGTGAAGGCATATGGCGATGCAGCAGTGCTGGCAAAGCGTGCAGGATACGAGATGATCATGGTGCATGCCGGTCACGGCTGGCTGCTCAATCAGTTCCTCTCGCCTTATTTCAACCACCGTACAGACGAATACGGCGGAAGCCTTGAAAACCGCATCAGGATTGTACGTGAGGTGCTGGAGGCAATCCGTACAGCTGTAGGCCCTGGATTTCCGGTAGAGCTTCGCATCAGCGGAAGCGAACTTTTCGACAGCGGCTACGACCTTGAGGACGGATGCAAGATCGCTCATGCTCTGGAAGATCTTGTGGATATGATCCATGTTTCGGCCGGTTCTTATCAGTTCGGATTCTATGTGACCACTCCGCCAATGTTTGCAGAGCATGGCATCAATGTGCATCTTGCGGCTGAGATCAAGAAGCATGTTTCCAAACCAGTTGCGACTGTGGGAGCCTTGAACGATCCGGCACAGATGGAGCAGATCATCGCTGAGGGCAAGGCAGATGTCATTTATATGGGACGAGCGCTTCTGGCTGACCCGTTCCTCCCTAACAAGGTCATGGCCGGCGAGGATGAGAAGATCGTCAGATGTCTGCGCTGCTACACATGCATGGCAGAGCGCCCGACTACAGGCACACGCCGCTGCGCTGTCAACCCGATCATCGGAAGAGAGATCGAGGGAATGGACGTGACTCCGGCTTATAAGTCAAAGAAAGTGCTTGTTGTGGGAGCCGGTGTTGCAGGCCTGAAGGCTGCAGTCACAGCAGCGCAGCGTGGTCATAAGGTCATCCTCTGCGAGAAGACAGACAAGGTGGGAGGCATCCTCAAATCGGAGCAGGCCATCCCGTTCAAATATGAAATGTATCAGCTCGGACTTTCGCTTGAGCAGCAGGCCATTGAAGAGGGCGTGGAGATCCGCCTTGGTGTGAATGTGACACCGGAATACGTAGCGACCGAGAAGCCTGATGCTTTGATCCTGGCTGTAGGTTCGACTCCGATCGTGCCGCAGCTTCCGGGCATCGACGGAGATAACGTGGTGATTGTCAATGACTATTACCTCCAGAAAGAAAAAGTACAGGAGAGCGTTGTGGTGCTGGGAGGAGGACTTGCGGGATGCGAGTGCGCCGTACATCTTGGCATGGAAGGCAAGCAGGTGCACCTGGTGGAGATGCGCGACGTCCTTGCTGCCGACTGCAACATCCGTCACAAGCCGATCCTGATGAAACAGGTGGAGAAATATGCTACATCACATCTTAGGCATGTCGGTCTGCGCATCACAGAAGAAGGCGTAGTGTGCCAGGCTCCGGATGGATCAGAGGTTCTGATCCCAGGTAAGACAGTCATCTGCGCTGTGGGCCAGCGTGCCAACCGTGCGTGCGTCGATGCACTCCGCTTCTGCGCACCGTTCGTGCGCGAAGTCGGCGACTGCATCCGCCCAGCCAACATCACCAAGGCAGTCTATGAAGGCTACCACGCAGCATTGGATATCTAGAAAACTAACTGACTACGTATGAAGAACTTATTTGCGTTGGCTGCGGTCCTGGCCGTCGGGTTTACTGCTAGTGCACAGGAAGAGGCCGGCAAAGTCATCACCGGCACCAACCCGATCATTACCGGACAGTTCACAGCCGACCCTACAGCACGGGTGTTCGAAGGCAAGATCTACATGTACCCTTCACATGACATCCCTAGCGTGATCACCCACACTGACGGATCACCTTGGTTCAGCATGCCGGACTACCATGTGTTCTCGTCGGAGGACCTGACCACATGGATAGACCATGGAGTCATCCTCAGACAGGAGGATGTGCCTTGGGGCAAGCCGGACGCATATGCCATGTGGGCACCTGACTGTGTATATAAGGATGGAAAGTATTACTTCTATTTCCCTGATGCACCGGCTTCGGGATTCGGTTTCGGCATCGGAGTGGCCGTCGCCGACAGGCCGTTCGGACCGTTTACCCCTGAAGCGGAGCCTATCAAGGGCGTCTTCGGCATAGATCCGTGCGTACTTATAGATGACGACGGTTCAGCATATATCTACTGGTCCGGAATGGGTCTGAGCGGCTGCCGCCTCAATGACAACATGCTGGAACTGGACGGAACGCCTCAGAAGCTTGACACCGACCTTCCAGAGGGATTCAAGGAGGGACCGTTCGCATTCAAAAAAGACGGAAAATACTATCTGACATATCCATGGGTAAGGGAGGACACTGAGACTCTGGCATATGCGATGAGCGACAGTCCACTTGGACCTTTCGAGTATAAGGGTCTGATAATGAAGGAGTCCCCTACCGACTGCTGGACCAACCACCATTC
>JAFZEP010000121.1 GCA_017560625.1 Bacteroidales bacterium | reverse complement strand
TTACGCTGAAGAATGCGTCGAGCTCGTCGTAGTCGATGTGACCGTCCTGGAACGCCACTGCATCCACTACGTCATGGATACCTGAGAAGATCTGGCTCCACTCTCTCTCGTGTGCCTCGATTGAGACAGCATCCTCTTTTGTGAGGGCTGCGCCTGCTGCGCTCACTGCCTTCTTTCCGTCGATCCAAGGCGAGATGAACACAGGCATGCCGCCTGAAACGTCCTTACACTGCTTGCCCATTGCATGGAATGCGTCCACTGCGCCGATTGTGTCGCGGCTGATCTCAGTGCTGAGGTACCATCCTCCGAAACTGTCATATTTGCGGCCGTACATCTCCCACACCTCGTCGATGACGAACTTGTTGTCTTCGATCTCGTGGCTCATGTCCTTTGTATCCCAATATACACCTGAGTCATAAAGACCGAGGTAGAACTTCATGCCGTGCTTCTGCGCAAGACGGCAGAACATGTCGATGAGGTCGACAGATGGCATGTAGCATCCCTTCTTCAAAAGATAAGGTGAAGGGTAGGTGATGAACTTGCGATAGCCGCAGCGGATGTCGATCACGGTGTCGATGCCGATCGCCTTCATGTAGGCGAAGTCCTGGTCCCACTCTTTCTCGCCCCAGTTCTGGTGAGGGATGTCGTGAGAGATTTCATCGAGGAATGTACCTGTGATGCGGAGTCCATTGTCATGAGGGACAATGAGTTTGCTTGCCGATGTGTCGATCAGTGATTCGCCTGCGCTCTCGCTGCCTGGTGTGCATGAAGAAAGCAGATGTGGTGCTACGAGGGCTGTCGCTCCGCCCAGCGCCATTGATTTTAGGAAGTCTCTACGGTCTGCCATATTGTATAATAGTTTTAGTTAATTTTCCAACCCACAAATATAATAAAAAAGTTCGTCTTTCCTTATCTTTTTAAAATTTTTTAAAATTAATGGGCTGATTATTGAAAACTGTTGAAAATTATGCTACATTTGCGAGAATAATATACCCTATATTATGAGCAAATTGACTAATAAACTGATTACCACTACATTGCTTCTTTTTGTGGGCATGGCGACTGCTTTTGCACAGCCTACAGTAAAGGGACGTGTAGTTGATGCAGAGGGACAGCCGCTTCCGGGCGTCGCAGTCCTTGTGCCAGGTTCCTCGAACGGAACCATGACTGACGATGAAGGTCTCTATTCGATCACAGTAAAGAAGGGAGACAAGCTTCTTTTCACAAGCCTTGGTATGGCAGATCAGGTGTTCGACTGCAACGGCTCGCTCACAAAGCTTGACGTGACCATGACAGAGGATACCAACTTTATCGAGGAGACAATCGTCGTAGGATACGGCGTGCAGAAGAAGTCTTCGATGACAAGTGCGGTCTCTGCAATCAAGGGAGACGAGCTTCTCAAGGCACCTTCTACAAATGTGTCTCAGCTTCTCGCCGGTAAACTCACCGGTGTGTCATCGGTGCAGGAGTCCGGAGAGCCAGGTCTCGACCAGGCTTCTATCCGTATCCGCGGTTCTCAGGGTGCTGCAAAGTACGTTGTGGACGGTTTCCCTGTAGACAATATCAATGACATCGATCCTTTCGACATAGAGAGCATCTCAGTTCTCAAGGACGGTGCTTCAGCAGCGGTGTATGGTCTCCAGGCGTCAAACGGTGTCATAATCATTACCACAAAGAAGGGTAGTGCCGGCAAACCGAAGATCACATACAACGCAACATTCGGTGCTTCGATGAATGCTAACTTCCCTGACTTCATGGACGGTCCCGAGTTCGCATACTACTATAATGTGGCTCAGATGATGGACCAGCTTGCTTCAGGTGCGATCGCTTCAGACAAGGATTATGTGCCGTATTTCACAAGTGAGCAGGTGGCTCTCATGCAGAACGGTGACCCTACTGACGGTTGGGACAATGTAAACTACATCGATGAGGTCTTCGGAACAGGTTTCACACAGAAGCATAACATCACAGTCCAGGGCGGTAGCGATAAATCACGCTATTTTGCATCTTTCGGATACCTTGGACAGCAGGGTAACATCGACAACTACAACTACGACAGGTATAACCTCCGTGCAAACATCGAGTCTGACCTTGCAAAGAACTTCAAGTTCAACCTCGGTCTCTCAGGTGTGCTGTCAAACCGTCACACTCCAGGATTCGGAACCGGTGGATCGGACATGGGTTCTGAGACAGGCTGGCTCTCTATCGCCAACCAGACAATCCAGATGCACCCTTACCTTCCTAAGAAATACAACGACCTCTACACAGCATCCCAGAAGAAGAACACAGGTCTTCCTCAGAGCCCTCTTGCAGCGATCTATGAGTCGGGATACAAGAAGAGCCGTGGCATGGATGTGTCTGCAAACATCGGACTCTCATATGATGTTCCATGTGTGAAGGGCCTTCAGCTCAAGGTAACAGGTGCATTCGACTACGGTGCTACAATGAACAAGAACCTCAACACTCCTTTCGATCTGATGTGCTACTCAGATGGCAAGTGGAAGCAGGTTGTTGACCCACGTGGTACAGGCAGTGGAGTGAACCTCGGTGAGGGAACTTCATACTATCAGCAGATGACAGGCCAGGCAAGTATTTCATACACAAATACTTTCGACAAGCATTTCCTTGAGCTCCTCGCCCTTGGCGAGATCCAGGACTACAGGTCTAACGCTCACTCTGCATACGCTAAGCTGATTCCGTTCGACGCTCTCCCTGAGCTCAGCTACGGCCAGCCGACAGACAGCCCTATAAGCGGATGGAGCAACGCTTCCCGTTCTGCAGGTTACGTGTTCCGTGCACGTTACAACTGGGACGAGAGATATCTCGCTGAGTTCACAGGACGTTATGACGGATCATACAAGTTCGCCGGCATGAGAAAGACAAGATGGGGCTTCTTCCCATCAGCATCTTTGGCTTGGAATCTTTCAAAGGAGCCATGGATGGCAAACTTCTCTTCTCTTGATGACCTCAAGCTCAGAGGTTCGGTTGCCCTCCTCGGTAATGATGCCGGAACATCTGCATATATGTTCCTTGATACATACAGCAAGTACTACTCAGACATCATCTACGGCACAGCCAACGGCAATACAATCAACCCTGGCTATGCTGACGGCGGTCTTGCAAACATCGACCTTTCTTGGGAGAAGAGCCTTTCATATAACGTAGGTTTCGACCTCAAGATGTGGGGCGGACTCCTCTCTGCCGAGGTGGATGCATTCTACAAGTATACTTATGACATCCTTACCTGGATGGGTTCTGACTATCCGCCTTCAATGGGAGGATACTATATGTCAGTTGTAAACCACAATGCTTACGACACCAAGGGTATCGATGTGATGGTTTCTCACAGAAATCACTTCATGTTGGGCGGAAAGCCGTTCCAGTATGGCGTGAGCGCTACAGTGACTTACGCGCGCAGCCGTTGGATCATCTATCCTGACCAACCAAACTCTCCTGAAAACCAGAAGCTTACAGGTAGACCTCTCGGTTCGACAATGGCTTGGACTGCAGACGGTCTCTACAAGAGCGAGGAGGAGATCGACAACTCTGCATGGTACGGAACACGTCCATGTGTGGGCGACATCAAGTACGTAGACCTTAACGGTGACGGCAAGATCGACGGAGACGACAAGGGCTTCATCGGCCGCACAAACCGTCCTGAGCTCACATACGGTCTCAACCTCGACTTCGCTTGGAACGGCATCGACTTCAATGCTCAGTTCACCGGTGGTGCTCTCTTCGACGTGTCTTTGACAGGTACATACTACAACGGCTACGACGACAATACCATCTGGACACAGACATTCAAGGAGAATGCAAACTCTCCTCTCTTCCTTGTGGAGAATGCATACAGCATCTACAATCCTGAAGGAACATTCCCACGTCTTACTCTCGGTGCTACAGGTCATGGCGGTGACAACGGTCTCGCGTCTACATTCTGGCTCCGTGACGGAACATACCTCCGTCTCAAGTCTGCACAGTTGGGATATACTTTCCCACACAAGTGGACAAGCAAGATCAACATCGAGGCTCTCAGATTCTTCATCGAGGGACAGAACATCTTCACTCTCGATGCTCTTCCAGAGGGAATCGACCCAGAGTCTCCAGGCGTAAACAACGGATACTATCCGCAGCAGCGCCTGCTCATGGGAGGTATAACATTGACATTCTAAGACATTGGCTATGAAGAATATATATAAAGCATTACTCTCAGCGGTACTCGCGCTCGGACTTTCTTCGTGCACGTCGTTCCTGGACATGACTCCGACAGACAGCGTTTCCAGCAAGGTGATGTGGGAGAACACCAAGAACGCGGAGTATCATGTGAACTATCTGTACTCATATGTATATGATGTGCTGATGAACCAGTGTGTGGCAGGTCAGACAGAGGCCTTGACCGACATGCTCAAGTATGGTTCATACAACTACAACGCACTTTGCTATATCCCTAGTGAAATCGCTTATGGTGCGGCTACAACATTGACTACAAGCTATGTAGACAGTTACCTAGGATACTGGGGAAGCTGGTACGGCGGAATTGCGAAGGTAAACAAGGCGATCAACAGCCTTTACAAGTATGGCCAGATGTCTGACGGGGACAAGGTTAGACTTGAGGCTGAGATGAAGTTTGTCCGCGCTTACCTCTATTTCGATATCATGAAGCGTTACAAGGAGATCATACTCTACGATGAGAACATGGACGCCTATTCAAAGAACAAGGCTGTAAGCTCTGAGAAAGAGGGCTGGGACTTCATCTACAAGGACCTCAAGTTCGCTGCCGACAATCTTCCTGCGAAGGCAGATGCGCTCGGACGTGTCGACAAGGGTATGGCTTGGGCATTCATGTCACGTGCTATGCTTTATGCCGAGAGATATGATGTTGTGAAGACTGCTGCCGAGGAGGTGGAGAAGCTTGGTTATGCTCTTGAGGCAAACTATGCTGATGCGTATATGAAGGGTGTGGGCGCAGGCAACACCGAGGCTATCCTTCAGTACCAGTTCGACAGATCTGCTGACGTTACACACAGCTTTGACTTCTATTACACTCCAGGTGGAGATTATAGCCTTTACGGTGAGACAGGTGGCGGTTATGGTACACCTACTCAGGAGATGGTCGAGTCATACGAGCTCGCTGCCGGCGGTTTCGCTGACTGGTCAGAGTGGCACGGTACAACCACAAAGACTCCTCCATACGAACTTCTTGAGCCGCGTTTCCATGCTACTGTCCTCTATAACGGTGCAGACTGGAAAGGCCGTACGATCGAGCCTTTCGTGGGCGGTGTGGACGGATGGTGCCAGTGGAACAAGGAGCGTGAGCCTAAAGGACGTACAACAACCGGATACTATCTCCGCAAGATGGTCGATGAGACTCACGATGTGATCGCATACGGTAGCGGTGTTCAGCCTCTCAGCGTGATCCGTTTTGCTGAGGTTCTCCTCAACAAGGCTGAGGCTTGCTACAAGCTTGGCGGTCAGGATGCCGCAGCAAACGAGGCTGTGAAGGCAATCCGCTCACGCGTTGGCCTTCCTTATGAAAACAAGTCAGGCGCAGACCTCTGGACTGCGATCCGTCAGGAGCGTAAGGTGGAGCTCGCTTACGAGGGTCTCTGGTATTGGGATCTGCGTCGTTGGGGAGTGGCTCACAAGCAGTATCCTGAGGGACTTACAGGCTACCAGCAGCATGGTCTCAAGATCGAGAAGAACGATGACGGCACATTTACATACACATATGTGTCTGTTGACGATCAGAACAGAAACTTCCCTGAGAAGATGTACCGTTTCCCTATGCCGTCAGGCGAACTTGCAAACAACGGATCTGTTGACCAGTATCCTGAGTGGAAATAACGAAAAAAGATTATGAATATGAAGAAGATATATATACTGTTGGCTGCGGCGCTCATGGCTTTTGCTTCGTGCCACAAGCCTGAGTTTGTGGAGCCGACAGCTGACCGTCAGGGCATTACCAGCTTGACTGCTTATTTTACCTCAGGTCAGTACACAGAGATGGAGCTTGCCAAGCTTGAGATCAAGGATGGTGAGGATCTGGACAGATATGTGATCCCGGTTCCATGGTTCTATCCTGAGGAGTCATACGATGTGACAACACTGCATATGAGCAGGGTGCGCGTTAGAGCTGAGCTTGCAGAGAACTGCAAGATAGATCCGCCTCTTACAATCCTCGACCTCAACCTTGACAACCAGTTCACATACACCAATTCAAAGGGTGAGTCTAAGCCGATCGTCATCACAGGTCAGCGCGTGAAGTCTGCAAATTCTCAGATGGTGTCGATGAACCTCCTCAATGCTGACGGTGAGGTAGTCATCGAGGGCTTTGTGGACAATGATGAGGAGACTGTATACCTTTTCACAGTCGATGACATGAGCGGTCTTTTTGCTGAGGTGACACCTTGGTATCACGCGACTGTAAACGGTGCTTTCGAGACCGGCGAGAAGACAGGCGTGTTCCTCTTCGATGAGGCCAAGGACTGGAACCAGGAACAGACAATCACTGTAACTGCCCACAACGGCAAGGATGCGACTGAGTTCAAGGTCGTGAAGAGAAATCCTGAGAAGATCGACTACGGTTTCAATCCTGCAAGCGTGAAGGAGCTCTTCAACATCGATCCGGTGAGCCGTCTTGGTGTACCTCCTTACACTCAGGCTGGTGTGCTTTCATCTATTGCATATTCTAACGGTCATCTCGTGATCAGCCACGGCGACGGCACCGCTCCTATCTATGTGGACGGACGCAACGGCGCTAAGCTTGGTCAGATCGTTACTGGCGGCCTCAATGTGGGTGCGGTGACAAATGACGAGGCCGGCAACATCCTCCTGTGTAACCGTCTTGAGACTGCAGGTACATTCGAGATCTACAGAACATCGTCTGTAACTGAGACTCCAGTGCTTTACTATGCATACAACAGCGAGATCTCACTCCCTCTCGGAAGCAAGATCAAGGTGATCGGTAACATCGATCAGGATGCTTGCATCACAGTCAACTATGAGGGTGTGTCCGGTGTTACAGAAGCAAGCCAGGTGCTCAATATTCTTGTGAAGGGAGGCCAGGTTGTAGAGACTTATGTGGTTGATTTCGCAGCTGCCGGCTACTCATGGGGCAGCTCGCCGGAGCTTTCAGCCGGTGTAGTACCTACAAGTGTGGACAACTCGAACGGATGGTTCTATGCTTCTTATACTCTCAACGGTATGAGCTGGGTGAAGCCGAATGTGTCTGTAGGTTCTACAGTTCTTACAGATGATCCTGACAATGCATGGCTTCTCAATCCAAACTGTCTGGATTCCAAGAGATTCAACAATGCTACATACATGGCTCTCCTTGTTCTCCATCATTTCCCTGCATGGGCAGGCCAGCCAAGCGTATGGGTATATGATATTACAGATCCTGCCGGAACAACCGGCAACTATCAGAATCCATCGTCATGTGTAACATATAACAGCTGGATCACATATTTCAACGGAACAAATGCTGACGGTACAGTGTCTTCAGGAGACGTTGTAATGGGTGCATCTCCAGACGGATTCAAGGTGTATATCTACTACTACGACCACTATGCCGGTGTGATCGGTGGATATTCAGCTGATTGTGTGAAGAAATAATGAATAACGATATGAAGCGAATCACGATGTTTACATCATTTGCAGTAGCTCTTTCCCTTGTCCTGTCCTGCAGCGACAAGGGGGAGACAGATATCCCCGTAAACGATTGGCCTTGGGGAGACAAGCCTCAGCCTGAGCAGCCGCAGGAACCAGAGAAGCCTGTGGTAAAGGATGAACCTTATCAGGCTTATGTGGATGCCGGATGGACAAACGTAGGGGATACCTACGGCGAGCTTCCTGAGCATATCAGCGTTTACAAGTCACCTGCGACTCTTCAGGACAAGGCGGCCATTGCTTACATCGCTGTTGTCGACCTTGCAAAGGGCGACTGGGATGTGTGGAGCGTGAAGTCTGACCTCACATACAAGACTGACGATTCCTACAAGACTCCGTCACAGGTGTATGAGGCAACCAAGGCTCCTATCATCACAAATGCCGGTTATTTCTACTATTCAGGCGGAAACTACACATCAAGCCTTGCTGTAAGTGGAGGTGAACTACTTGCATACAACATTAATTATGCTTCTGAGGACTGGGTTTCGATCTATTATCCGACAAGGGCTGCGCTGATGGAGAAGAAGGACGGTTCGATCGACGCATGTTGGACTTATGTGAACGGTTCCGGCGTACATTACACCTACCAGACTCCTGCAGACAACTCATATGACAAGGATCCTCTTCAGGTGCCTTCTGCAACATTCCCTGAGAAGGGCGTGAAGTTCGAGGCTCAGACTGCAATCGGCGGTGGTCCTGTCCTCATCAACGCAGGTAAGTATGCCAATACATGGAAGGCTGAGATGTTCGATGTGGGTGGTGTGAACCCGACAAGCAACCAGCCTCGTACTGCTGTCGGCGTGACTGCAGACAAGAAGATGATCCTCTTTGTTTGCGAAGGACGCAGCATGACCGAGGGCATCAAGGGACTCACCACTGAAGACGTTGCCAATGTCCTTCTCGATCTTGGCTGTGTTGAGGCTATCAACCTCGATGGCGGCGGATCGTCATGCATGCTCATCAATGGCCAGGAGACTATCAAGGTCAGCGATGGTAAGCAGCGTTCAGTGGCAAGTACTGTAATGTTCAAATAATGACTATGAAAACTTTAAGATTTCTACTTCTGGCAGTGTTCCTGATGTGCGCGGTGTCGTGCGAAGGGGCCAAGGAGTATCCGTGGAATCCGGATTGGGATCTGAATGCCCCTCAGCCGGAACCTGAGCCGACTCCTGAGCCGACTCCGGAGCCTGAGCCGGAACCTGAGCCAGAACCGGAGCCTGATCCGCTTCCGTCCCCTGAGATCAAAGGAAAGGGACGATATGTCTGGATCGATGCGGCGGCCAATTTCCAGGACTACGCAAACGACCGAGACAAGATCGCTTCCGACCTTGCAAGAATCAAGGAGGTGGGCTTCACCGATGTGATCGTAGATGTCCGCCCAAGTACGACAGGTGTATTTTTCAAATCGTCTGTGGAACATCCGATCGGAAGAGTGGATGCATGGACCTCAAAGGGTTATGTATGGCTCTACAGAACAGCAGAATTTGATTATCTGCAGGCGTTCATCGACGAAGGTCATAAGCTCGGCCTCAGGGTAAATGCCAGCATCAACACAATGACCGGCGGATACAAGTGTCCGTATGGTCTCGGACAGGAGGGAATCCTCTTCGATGATGCGTCAAAGAAGTCATGGGCGACTGTTGTGAACACAGCTGACGGTCTTGTCAATGTGATGGATATCGACGAAGCCGGAGCCAAGTTCTTCAACCCTGCAAACGATCAGGTGATCGACTATATGGTGAACCTTCTGGCTGACCTTGCGTCATATGACCTTGACGGAATCATCCTTGACAGGTGCAGATATAGCGATTATGAGCTCCAGAGCGACTTTTCTGACGTTTCTCGTGAGAAATTTGAGGCATATATTGGAGAAAAAGTAGTAAATTGGCCGGCCGATATTTTTGCCCCTGGTACATCATCCCTTCCATACAGACTTTCAGACCTTCAGAAGAAGTGGCTGGAGTTCCGTGCGAAGGTGATTCATGACTTTATGGAGAAGGCTTCCGACAGAGTGCATCAGGTAAATCCTGACATCCGTTTCGGTGCATATGTGGGAGCATGGTATTCTTCATATTACGGGGTAGGAGTGAACTGGGCAAGTCCGAAGTATGAGACTTCTTCGTACTATAATTGGGCTTCGAAGGATTACAACGAATACGGCTATGCAGACCACTGCGACATCATGATCATTGGAGCATATGCTGGAGTGAACAGCATCTATGGCTCCTCTGAGTGGACAATGCAGGGATTCTGTCAGAAAGCGGAGACGCTTTTTGCCGGAGATGTGCCTTATGTCGGAGGACCTGACATCGGAAACGCAAGCGGTTTCGAGAACGGAGGCCAGCAGGCCAAGATACCACAGATTGTAGATGCATGCATCAATTCATGTACAGAAGGAATGTTTGTATTTGACCTCTGTCACATCAAGATGTATGACTACTGGGATGCCTTCAAGAAGGCTTTTGACGAATATTTAATAACATTAGAATAATAGTTGGTTTATATGGAGACTTTAAATTTTAAGCAGCTTGCTCAGCAGTACAAGAGTGAACTCCTTGACAGCGTTCTCCCTTTCTGGCTTGAGAAGTCTCAGGATCTCGAGTGCGGCGGTTATTTCACATGTCTCGACCGAGATGGTAGTGTATTCGACACTGACAAGTTCGTATGGCTTCAGGGCCGCGAGGTGTGGATGTTCGCTATGCTCTACAACAAGGTAGAGAAGAAGCAGGAGTGGCTTGACTGCGCCATCCAGGGTGCGGAGTTCCTCAAGAAGTACGGTCATGACGGAAATTATGACTTCTACTTCTCTCTTACACGAGAGGGACAGCCTATCATCCAGCCTTACAACATTTTCTCCAACACATTCGCCTGCATGGCATTCGCTCAGCTTGCAGAGGCTACAGGCAGCGAGGAATACAAGGAGATCGCCCTCAAGACTTTCCAGAGAATTCTTGACCGTCGCAATGCGCCTAAGGGACATTGGGAGAAATCATATCCTGGAACCCGTCCAATGAAGGGATTCGCCCTTCCGATGATCATCTGCAACATGGCTCTCGAGGTCGAGAACATCCTCCCTGACAAGAGCCTTCTTGATGTGACTATCGACGAGTGTCTCAGCGAGATTCTCAACGTATTCTATCATCCTGAGCTTGGTGTGATGCTCGAGAATGTTTCTCCGGACGGCACACCTATCGACTGCTTCGAGGGCCGCGAGATCAACCCTGGTCATGACCTTGAGGCGCTCTGGTTCATGATGAACCTCGGTATCCGTCGCAATGACAAGGCTCTCATCGATAAGTGCGTAGAGATCGCTCTCAGCGTTGTAGAGTTCGGTTGGGACAAGGAGTACGGTGGAATCTTCTACTTCAAGGACATCAAGGGAGCTCCTATGCAGAAGCTCGAGTGGGATCAGAAGCTCTGGTGGGTACACCTCGAGTCAGCGATCTGCTTCATCAAGGCATACCAGCTTACGGGCAATGAGAAGTGTCTCGAGTGGTTCGAGAAGATCCACAACTACATGTGGGAGCACTTCAAAGATGCAGAATATCCTGAGTGGTACGGTTATCTCAATCGCCGTGGTGAGGTTCTTCTCACACTCAAGGGCGGTAAGTGGAAAGGTTGCTTCCATGTTCCACGTGCTCTCTACCAGATCTGGCAGATCCTTGAAACACTCTAAATCTGAATATCTTTCAACAAACAATAACATTTTATTACTAACCATTTTTATTATGAAAAAAATCTTTTTGTTTCTTGCTGTAGCTGTTGCAGCTATCGCATGTAAGCCTGAGGAGAAAATCACTCCTGAGGTAAAGGTTCTTTCTGAGGCTTCTGCTCTCGTTATCGCTCAGGAAGGTGGTGAGGTTCTCATCGACTTCGATGCAAACGTTGAGTGGACTGCAGAGTTCAAGGATGCTGCTACTGCTACTTGGTGCTCACTTTCTCCAAAGAGCGGTGTTGCCGGAGCAAGCAAGGTAAAGGTTGTTGCTATCGAGAACGATGGAAACAATAACCGTGAGGTTGTTGTAGTAATCAAGGCTCAGACAGCTCAGGCTGAGGTTACTGTTTCTCAGCTCCAGAAGGACGCTCTCGTTGCTGGCGCATCTTCATACGATGTTCCTGCTGAGGCTAGCGAGCTCAAGGTTATGCTTGGCCGCAACGTAGACTTCGAGGTTAAGACTGACGCTGATTGGCTTACTTATGTTCCTTCAAAGGCATATGTAGAGTCTGAGCTCGTATTCAACGTAGCTGCCAACACTGCACTCGAGGGACGTACTGCAAAGATCACTATCACTGCAGGTGCTCTCAAGCAGGAGGTTACTGTCAACCAGGCTGCTTTCGTTCCTACTTTCGAGATGGACGCTACTGAGCTTTGGCTCCCTGTAGAGGGTGGTTCAGCTGAGCTCAACATCACTGCAAACTTCGAGTATGAGCTTACAGTTGACGCTGCATGGCTTACAGTTGCTAAGGATGGTGGCAAGTACACTTTCACTGCAACTGCTAACACAGACTTCTACTACAGAGCTGTTGAGGTTGTTATCACTGGCTGGTCTTCAGAGGAGAACAAGTTCTATGTATTCCAGGGCGGTCGCGCTGAGGAGAAGTGGATCAACTACACTGACCAGGTTTACGGTTGGACTCTTGCTGCTGACAAGACTCGTTTCGCTGTAACAGGTGGCGTTATCCTCGCTGCTAACGGTTCTAACGTGATCAAGGTTCTCGACGCTGCAACTGGTACATTCGTAATGGATTACACTCTCCCTGAGGGAATGAACATCAACATGCTCACTACTGACGACGCTGGTAACATCGTAGCTGGTTACGAGATCCCTTACGGTGGTTCAGGTAACCTCTATTACATGACTTCACTCGAGTCACAGCCACAGCTTCTCGGTACTTTGACAAATGATGTATACAGCAACGGTGCCGGTAACCTCCGCGTAGCAGGTGACGTTACAAAGAACGCAACTCTCGTTATGTATTGCGCTCTTGCTCAGTACTACTTCGCTTACAACATCGTTGACGGCGTTATCGATGCAGATAGAACTACTGCAGCTCTTCCAGAGTCAGATAAGACAGTTTGGAACTGGGGTCACTGCGTTGTTCACCCACTCGGTGACAACCTTTCAAAGGGTGCTGTCTACACAGGTTACACTTCATCATATGATGTATACCACACTCCAGATATGCAGACTTGGACTTCTGTAGCTTCAGGCGTATTCAACGGTAACGACAACCCTAACTCAATGGATATCGCTGTTGTTAACGGTAAGACTTACCTTGCTATCGGTGTTGGTACACACTTCAATTACACTCAGGCACGTGTTGAGGTTCTCGACATCACTAACCCTGCAGCTGTAACAAGAGTAGGTACTTGGAGACTCCCTGAGTCATCATCAAGCTGGGCTGGCGCTGCTGGTCCATGGTCAGACGTAGCAATCGTTCCTACAACTGGTGATTCATTCGATCTCTACTACTTCGGTGCAAACAACCAGGTAATCGCACGTATCGAGGTTCTCTAATCAGAACTCATACATAATTCACAGCGGCGAGCTTCGGCTCGCCGCTTTTTTTGTGCCTTGCCTCCATGCCCAGCTTTCGTGCCTTGCTTTCATGCCCAGCTTTCGTGCCTTGCCTCCATGTCATTTTGCGTGTCGCACTCCTGCGCATTGAGTTCTTGCACACAAATGAGCTGATTCTTTTGCAAGAGTTTGACTTTTTGCACCAAATCGGCCTTTGAAGCCCGATTTACAGTATTCTTGCAAAAGAAACTGACAATTCATTTGCAAGACTCCAATGCAATGACGATAGGACATCAACACCAGCGTCCAAACCAGCGTCCAAACCAGCGTTCAACGTCAGGGTTCAATGTCAGGATTCAACGTCGGGGTTCA
>JAFZEP010000120.1 GCA_017560625.1 Bacteroidales bacterium | reverse complement strand
GCTCTTCTTTACCTGGTCTTCAGCGGTACGTTCACCATCGGAGAATATCCGATGCAGTGGATAGAATGGCTGGTGGGTCAGTTCGGGGCCTTCGTTTCATCGGTGATGGCTGACGGCTGGCTGAAAGACCTGGTGGTAGACGGCATAATCGGCGGAGTCGGCAGTGTGCTGGTGTTCCTGCCGAACATCATGCTGCTTTATATGTTCATTTCGCTGCTTGAGGACTCCGGATATATGGCCCGCGGTGCGTTCATCATGGACAGGGTGATGCACAAGATGGGTCTGCACGGCAAGTCGTTCATTCCGATGGTGATGGGATTCGGCTGCAATGTGCCTGCAATCATGGCCACAAGGACCATCGAGAGCCGCAAGAGCAGGCTGATAACGACTCTGATCATACCTCTGATGTCCTGTGCGGGACGAATGCCGGTGTACATACTCATTGCCGGAGCCTTCTTCCCTCGTCATGCCGGACTGGTGCTTCTGGGACTCTATGCTCTGGGTATATTCCTGGCTGTCTTTGGAGCCAAGATAATGAGCCGCTTCATGAAGGATGACGATCTGCCTTTCGTAATGGAGCTTCCGCCTTATAGGGTTCCTACTGCAAAATCCATTTTCAGACATACATGGGAGAAAGGCCGTCAGTATCTGCAGAAGATGAGCGGCGTGATCCTCGTGTGCTCGCTGCTGATCTGGGCTTTGGGCTACTTCCCGCGCGGAGAGTATGCTACAACCCAGGAGCAGCAGGAAAATTCATACATCGGTATGGTCGGAAAGACCATCGAGCCGGTCCTTGAGCCTCTCGGATTTGATTGGCGCATGGGTGTCGGCATTGTTGCCGGTGTCGGTGCCAAAGAACTTGTGGTCAGCACTTTAGGTGTGATGTATTCGGGTTATGAGATTGAGGCTGGTGATGGCTCTGACCACGTCATTGCGAGGAGCGATGGCGACGTGGCAATCTCATCTGTCGGAGGCGTTGATGGTGCTAGTCCTGACCACGTCATTGCGAGGAGCGACAGCGACGTGGCAATCTCTTCTGTCGGAGGCGTTGATGGTGCTAGTCCTGACCACGTCATTGCGAGGAGCGACAGCGACGTGGCAATCTCTTCTCCCGGAGACGTGGCAGTCGATGCCGCATCCCGTGCTGGCGGTCACGTATCACTCTCGGATGCCTTGAAGCATGCCGTCACTCCAGCCGGCGCCCTGGCCTACATGGTCTTCATCCTGCTGTACTTCCCGTGCGTAGCGACATTCATCGCCATACGCAACGAAACCGGCAGTTGGAAATGGGCCCTCCTCACAGCGGTCTACACCATCGTCCTTGCATGGCTCGCTGCCTTCGCCACTTATCACATCTTTGGACTCTTCTTAGGATAACCTAAAGCCGGGCACCAAAGTCGTGTGCGGTTGTAACTATTTGATACTCACTAATTTTCGTGGTTTTACGTGCTGCATATGTGCGGCACGTGAAACCATTAACTCGCTGATACTTAATATGATGCGTTTGCGTTGTTTTCTGTATCTTGGCAACCCTTAAACTGCAACCTATGGGTATAATTCCGGATAAACATATTACCGAGCTGATCAGCTCTCTGCGTGACAAGCTCAAAGGCACCAGCGATAAACCTATGAACGGCTGGCTGGCAATCAGTCCGCTGATCGTCTTCCTGGCCGTGTACCTTGTCTCATCGATCATAGCCAAGGATTTCTACACTGTGCCGGTATCTTCTGCATTCATCATTGCATCCATATATGCGATCATCATCACTCGCGGCAAGACCCTTGAGGAGAGAATGACGGTCTTCTCTCATGGAGCGGCCAATGCTAATATCCTGCTGATGATATGGATATTCATCCTTGCAGGAGCATTTGCGGCCACAGCGAAACAGATCGGTGCCATTGATGCTACTGTAAATCTGGCTCTGAAGCTGCTGCCGGGCAAGCTGCTTTATGCCGGCCTGTTCATAGCCGCATGCTTCATTTCGATGTCTATCGGAACCAGCGTCGGAACTATTGCTGCACTTGTGCCGATCGGAGCTGACATTGCTGCCAAGATTGACCCTCTTGGTGCCGACCCGGGATTGACTGCCTTCATCACTGCCATCGTCGTGGGAGGCGCCCTCTTCGGAGATAACCTTTCGTTCATATCCGATACAACCATTGCGGCGACACGTACTCAGGGTTGTTCGATGAGGGATAAGTTCAAGGCAAATATCCGCATCGTAGGTCCCGCTGCGTTGATTGTCTGTGGTCTGCGTAGACATTCTGCTGATCCTTCCATACCTGCTTATCATCATTCTTGCTCTCATCGGACTGGATGTCTCTATAGTTTTGACGACCGGACTGATCATCACAGCTGTGATCGGTTTCTGTAAGGGGTTGCTTACATGGACAGGTTGGATGCAGGCTATAGGAAACGGCATTACCAGCATGAGTGATCTGATCATAGTGACGCTTCTTGCCGGAGGTATGCTTGAAATGATACGCTTTAATGGTGGCTTGGACTTCATCACCCGAGGTCTTACCAAAAACATCCATGGCAAGCGAGGTGCCGAGCTCAGCATAGCCGGCCTGGTGAGCCTGTCAAATATATGCACAGCCAACAACACCATCGCCATCATCACATCCGGCTCGATCGCCAAAGGGATCACCGAGCGCTTCGGCCTTGACCCTCGCAAGACAGCCAGTATCCTCGATACCTTCTCATGCCTCGTCCAGGGCTTCATCCCGTATGGCGCCCAGCTCCTGATGGCAGCAGGCCTCGCCGGCATCTCCTCGCTGTCGATCACCACCTACCTCTACTACCCGTTCGTCATGGGTGCCTTCGCCCTCCTGGCCATCCTCTTCCGCCTTCCGCGTAAGTATTCGTAGCGCGTGTGGCGCTATACGAGATGGCATTTCATGTCCTCGGGACACCTGAAACCGAAGTGCTTGAATATCATATGATTATAGAAAATGCTTGCTGCATTGGTGCGGCAAGCATTTTGTGTAAGTTGTTGATTAGCAGTGATGTGAAGATTAGGTAAAATTTATTTTAAACACTTAAAAATTTATTTTTAACACAGATTTTCGCCACATTTTTCTTTTTCTTTAACACCTTCCGGTGGTGCGTCTCTAGTTTTGTCTAAAAAACTAAGATTTAAGATGAAACGAAGAAGGAAATTTTACAATGGCGTTGTGAACCATGTCTATCAACGCACAGTCGGTGGTGTCCATTTGTTTTACACGATGGAGGATTGTTTGGTCTTTCTGTCTATTTTGTCTGTCTGTGTCAGGAGCTCCAATGTGCGTGTATTGGAGTTGTGCCTTATGCATAATCATATACATTTGCTGATTATAGCAGATAAATTTGAAGAGTTGAGCTCTTTTATGCAACGCTTGACGTCATGGTATGCGATGGTATATAATGCAGAGCATGGGAGAAAAGGACAGTTGTTTAAAAAGAATTTTGGCAGCGCCCCCAAGTGGGACATGAAGAAGCAGAGGAGTGCTGCAATATATGTAGGGAATAATCCTGTTGAGAAAGGATTCTGCAAGGCTGCTGAGGAGTGCAGATGGAATTTCCTTGTTTATGCTAAGTCTGATCATCCTTTTTCAAAGCCGATGTTATCGACAAAATCATCGCGGAATCTTAAAGCGTGTGTTACTGTTATAGATAGTCTGATAGATTTGAATCTGCCGCTTAGATATCCGATGCTTTCTTATTTTCGCAAAAGGCTTGATGCCAAGGAGTACAATCAGTTGGTGGATTATATAATTGCCAGATATCTGCCGTTAGATTATGAAGGTTTGATTTCAATGTTCAAGAGTTATGAAGATATGATTATGGCGATGTATTCAACAACTGGTGATGAGTTTGAAATTAAAGAAGAAAGGGATGACTTTTCTTTGACAGTATTTAATGAGATGATGAGATATATGCGTGGGCGCTATTCGGAAGAGTTCGTTGCCAAGATGATTTCCTTGCCGCTTGAAGAAAAGTTTCAAATCGCATCTGAGTTGAGGGCGCATACATGTGCATCAAGTCACCAGATATGTAAATTTCTGCATATCCCTATTCAAAGGAGAGCAAATAGAAATATGCGAACTAAATGCTAACTTATTGAAGTGCAATGTGTTGTGTGAAATGCTTGCTGCATTGATGCGGCAAGCATTTTATGCAACAGTTTGAATGTTAGATGGTTAGGTTTTAGGTGGTATTGGGGAGGGTGATGCAATGTGTTGGGTAGGGCTGTAATCGGAGCTGTCGAATACGCCTGTCTGCTCCTCAAGGAAAGGGTTGATGTGACTTGTGTCGAGGGGCGAGGAGATGTGGTTGGGAAGAAAGTGTTATATTTGCGAGCGTTTGGTTGGTCGCCGTCAGAACAGTCATATAATGCAGTCAGATAAAGTGAAGAAGAACATCATACAGGTGCCGATGGGGGAGACGAAGGTGCTTCTCCACACTTGCTGTGCGCCGTGCTCGAGTGCGATCATTGAGGCGATGATGCAGAACGGCATCACGCCTGTGATCTATTACTGCAATCCGAATATTTATCCGCAGGAGGAATATGAGATCAGGAAGGATGAGTGCACGCGTTATGCGCAGGCGCTCGGACTTGAGATTGTGGATGCGGACTATGATCATGAGAACTGGCTTGTGGCGATGAGGGGCCTGGAAGGCGAGCCGGAGAGGGGAGGACGATGCCTTAAGTGTTTCAAGCTGCGCCTTCAGCGTACGGCACAATACGCTCGCCAGAGAGGTATCAAGGTGATTACTACCACATTGGCATCGTCGAGATGGAAATCGCTGGATCAGATCAATGAGGCAGGGCAGTGGGCATGTGACACGCTAGCCGGTATGCGGGAGAGCATGCAGGCTCATGTCGGTGATGATGCTTCTGATGGTGATAGACAGGTAGGTAATATAATCCCACCAGAAGACAGGCAGGTCATCTGGTGGGATCAGAATTGGCGCAAGGGCGGGCTTCAGGAGCGCCGCCTGCAGATCATCAAGGAATACGATTTCTACAACCAGCTGTATTGCGGCTGTGAGTTCAGCATGCGTGCTCAGGAGAGTCAGGCTGAAGGAGAGCTATAAAGACTTTACGACAGTCTCGCAAGACTCCTTGACTGATGCTGGGATGCTGCTCTTCTCATAGACTGAGACCTCAGCAGCTGAGTTGCTGGATGTGAGGGTCAATTTATTGCCCTCAAGTGCGACAGTATAGGAGCAGGCCCAGTCTTCTCCGTCGTTGTATCTGCCGGTGAGAAGGTCGCCTTCGAGGTTCCATGTGCCGCGGTAGAGGCGGTAGGCGCCTTCGCCGATCTGCTGGTAGAGCTCGAATGTCTTGTCACCATTGAAATCAATGTAAATATCTCCACTGATAGGGAGTTGAGTGCTGTGCCACTCTGCGCAGACCTTCTGCTCGAGGGTCTGTTTTTCGTCGCCGTTCTTGCCGCATGATGCAAGAACTACGATGGCTGTCAATATGTATAGTAATTTCTTCATTTGCTTTCTGTTTTCTTTTCATCTCGCCAATGTGTTCCGATGGCCCCCTCCCAGCTAAGCTGGGCCCCTTCCGCTACGCGGGGGTGCTCTATTACAACCAGCCGCCGTTTGAGGTGGCGAATGGGCGTGATGCGATTGAGATTTCTCGTGTGTAGGCCATACCGCCGATGCCGCCTTCCAATGTGGCATCCTGGCCGACTGATGAGCTCAAAGTGAGCTTGCCTGCGCCTATGTTCTTGCAGCAGATCTCCAGATAACCGTTCCTGATTACAGGATCAGACTCCAGGCCGAGCGACTGACGTGTTGCTGCATCGACAGCTATCTCATATGTCTGTGACGGGCTGCAGTACTTGCTGAGGTCGATCTTGACTGTCTCTCCTGCCTTTGCGAGGAAGGTAGGCGTACCCTCGATAGCCATAAGGAACTTCCATGCATCCACAGCTCCGGTACCCATCTGACCGACATACTTGCTCATCGATCCGCCAGGATTGAACTGATCAATGTCAGTTACAGAGGTCAGAAGCATTGAGTGCATCTGCTCGCGGGTGAACTTCTTGCCGAGCTTCTTTGCATATGAAATGCCGAGCGCAACGACTCCTGACACATGAGGACAAGCCATCGATGTTCCCTGCATGTATACATAATTCCTGTTTGTGCCCTTTTCGGTCTCTACGCCAGGAGACTGCGTCGCAGCTGCCGCCACGCCAGTGGAAAGGATCATGCTTGCGTAGTTGCCGGCCTCTGCATTATACTGTCCACCAGGAGCCACGATCTTACATCCGGGACCATAGTTGGTGTACTCTCCAGGAAGGAAATCCCAACCCATTGCAGTCACTGAAATCACATATGAAAGTGCTCCAGGATAGATGGAATAAGGGTTCTTGTGGTTACCCGCAGCGAAGATGGCCATGTTGCCCTCAAGGGACTCGTGGTTGCTGTTTGCAGGGTCGAGGAAGTAGCGGAGCGCTGCATTCTCAAGTGTCGAGCCGGTTACCTTCGCGCCATCCTCAGTCTCACCTCCGTTCAGATAGAGGTCGTCATATTTGATGATGTTGGAGTTTCCATATGAGCACTGAGCGATGCAGGCACCGTTGTCGGCAGCATAGATGAACGCTGCCGCATTCTGTGCATCCGCACAGTAAGATGATCCTTCGAATATCTGGCATGTCATGAGCCTTACGCCATCTCCGTTGCCTGTTCCGCCGGCAATCGAGCTTACTCCCTTGCCATTGTTGTTGGTCGCTCCGATGATGCCGGCTACATGGGTACCATGTCCGCTGCCGGCAGTGCTGTTAAGGGTTTTACCCTTGATGGCAGTCTGCTTCTGACCATTAAGCGCACCATTCACATAATCTGCGTTGATGGCATAGCAGCCTACGAAGTTGAAGCCGTTCTTGTCGTCAATGAATCCATTGCCGTCGTCATCCACATCGTCCTGGCCATTGATCTCGGCCTCATTCTGCCATACTGCATCCTTAAGGTCTTCATGACGTGTCGCCACAGCGCAGTCAAAGATTGCGACCACTACGCTTGGGTCGCCGGCTGTGAGCCTCCACGCCTGGCGTACGCCCACGTCAGCTCCGGCAACGGCATCTGGACTGATGCTTCCGTCGTTATAAAGGTTCCACTGGTGAACAGCAAACGGGTCGTTGAATCCCGCGTCTGCCACTAAGGCGCCAGCCGAACCGGCCTCCGCAGCTTTTGTGGCGATAAAGTCTTCAGCATCAAATACTTTATCCGACATGACCGGCTCCACGAACTTGTTGTACTGCACGCTGCGCACACGAGACGACTGGGCCAACTTGCCAGCAACAGAAGCAACCGGAGTCTGCTGATCGAACTCAGCGATGAACCACTGGTCCAGGCCATATTTCCTGGCAACCTCTGCGTTCTTAGGCTGGATAGGAAGTGCACTCGCAAACGAAGTTACCTCCATATCGCCGAAAATCTCAGCCGAAATCAGACTGAATCCGCCGTCCTTCACAAGTCCGGCGCTCTCTGCATCCAGTCTCACGAGAATGCTTCCCGGCACGGTTGCGCCGTCAGTGCCGCCAACTAGCTTGGCGGCCAAAGTGTGCTGCTGCGCAGCCTGCTCATGGACGCTTTCCTGCTTGCTGCAGGAAACTCCGATCATCGCCAGCGCTGCCAGCGCAAGAATTGTCTTCTTCATGTATTATTTTGATTTTATTGTCATTGTTGCCTTCTTCACGCCTTTCGCGCTCACCTCTACGGTGATATCTCCAGCCTCGCATCCGCTCTGCACAAGCACAGTCAGCTGTCCGCTGAAAAGATGCATCTGCGGCTCGTGGAACGGTTCAAGGCATGTAGGATCGCCGTTGGCGATCGCCTTGAACGAGCCCGCGCCGCTGACCTTCACATTGACAAGTCTGCTGTCCACAGGCACAGGGTTGCCATCTTTGTCCACCAGACTTACGTTCACAAAGCAGAGGTCTTCACCATCAGCGCACAGCTCAGTGCGGTCCGGTGTAAGTTTCAGGGCCGCAGCCTTGCCGGCAGTACGCACCACCTTCTCAGCCGCAACTGTGCCAGCGGCATCATAAGCCACCACGCGGATCTCTCCCGGCTGATACACCACATCGTTCCACATCAGACGGAAACGCTCCATCGCCTTTTCTCCCAGGCATGGCACCTGTCCGTCGGCGGCTGCAAATGTACGAACTCCCTGCGAAATACCATTCACAAAAAGCTCAGCAGATGGATAAGAAGTATAAACAAATACAGGTGTCACCTCGCCCTTGCGGCCAGACCAGTTCCAATGCGGGAGCACGTGGAGAGTCTCCTCTGTCTCGTTCCACTGGCTGCGGTAGAGATAGAATCTGTCTTTAGGGATATACGCAAGATCTACGATGCCAAACACCGAAGAGTGGTTTGGCCATGCGTCTGTGTCGTATGGTGAAGGCTCGCCGAGATAGTCGAAGCCGGTCCACACAAACTGTCCCATGCACCAGTTGTAGTCCTCGTCCGCCGCAAAATCGTTGTCCGGAATGTTGGACCACCAGCAGAACTCGGTGTCATACGAAGACGACTGATGGTCGTCGTGCATGATAGCCGCTCCGAGCTTGGCAGGGAAGTGGTAGACTCCACGCGAACTTACGGTTGAAGCGGTCTCGCTTCCGAGGATGAGCTTCTGAGGAAGTATCTGATATGCAGGTATATATCGGTCTACCTTGTAGTTGAATCCGACGATGTCGAGCTGCTCGGCAAAGCCATTGAGAACCACTGAATTGTACTGGTCCATTCCGCAGGTTACGGGTCTTGTAGGATCTTCGCGATGGCATAGGTCCTGAAGCCATGCAGCCACCTCTACGCCTTCCTGCTGCCACTGCGAAGGCACCTCGTTTCCGATGCTCCACATTACCACTGAAGGGTTGTTGCGGAAATGATGCAGCATGTTGAGCATGTCACGCTCAGCCCAGATCTGGCCGTTGCCGCTGTCCAGGTTGAAGAATCTATGATAGCCGTTTTCGCACTTCGCGCTGTCCCATTCGTCGAAATTCTCGCACATCACCATGAATCCCATCTCGTCGCAAAGCTCGATAAGCTCCTCTGCAGGCATGTTGTGTGATGTTCTGATGGCATCGCAGCCCATGTCCTTGAGGATGGTGAGCTGGCGGCGGAGCGCTGCCTTGTTGATGGCTGCTCCGAGAGGACCGAGGTCGTGGTGCATGCACACACCCTGGAACTTACGCATCTGGCCGTTGAGGAAGAATCCCTTGTTCGGGCGGATCTCGATGGTCCTGAAACCGAAGCGTGTCTCCACATAATCCTGAAACTCAGAGCCATGCTTCACACTAATCTCAGGTCTGTCCATATTCCAGTCTGTGTCAATGGCGCCTCCGAGATAGATAGATGTGCAGGCATGATAAAGGATCGGATCCTCCGGCGACCAGAGCATAGGAGAAAGTATAGTAATATTCTGCTCCACCTCACCGTTTAATACAGGTCTTGTATCTCTAGACCAGCCCATATTCCATCCTTCAATGCCGTCGACAATACATGTCAGAACTGTAACTATGGTGCCGTCCTCCACTCCTTCAACCTTGGTCTTTACATTGACTGTCGCATAGTCTTCACCGACATAAGGCGTAGTCACATATGTTCCCCAGACAGGGATGTGTACCTTCGGCAATGTGATATGACGCACCTTTCTGTATAGGCCTGCGCCAGGATACCAGCGCGACGACTGCGGCCTGTTTTCAAGCATCACAGCCACTTCGTTTTCGCCGGCTTTCAGCTGCTCTGTCACATCGCAATGGAATGAGTTATATCCGTATGGCCAGAAGCACACCTTTTCGCCATTTACATACACCTGCGCCTCGCTCATGGCTCCGTCAAACATAAGGATATGCCTGCGGCCGTCAAGCTGCTCTGAAGCCACCTCCAGCTTTCTGCGATATGCACCTTTACCCATATACGGAAGTCCGCCTGTGCGGCCGGTCTTGTCTGAAGGCGTGTATTCTCCATTCTGAAGCACAGCCACTCTCTGCAGGTCGTTGCTCCTGTCGAACGGTCCGTAGATGGCCCAGTCGTGTGGCACCGAAACTGCCTCCCAGCCATCTGTGGCCGTGATTTCATGGTCGTGTCTGAACTCCCAATCCTTAAGGATGGTCTCGCTGCGTTGAACATCAGCTGGAATGTGATGAGGCTGCGCCTGTGCTGCTGTGGCAAATAATGATGCCACCACCAATATCAATAATCGTTTCATAGTTACTTTATTTCAGTAGTTAGCAAGCTCGTCCGGAAAAACTGGCGATTTCCCGGATAGAGACGATGGTTCGGCCAACCTCGTCCGGAAAAACTGGCAATTTCCCGGACAGCATAGAGTGGCCCGGTTTTTTGTGCGGTCAAAGCTCTATTCTTTAAATGGATCCAAGGCAACAGTCGCCTTTCCGTTCTTGAATGCTCCCTTGTCGTATGCGTTCCATCCCAGGTCTGCATAGCTTGAAGGCTTCCATACTCCGTCGGTCTGCGGCTCCCACCAGAAGAATCCGAGGCACTTGTCGATCTTCTGCGCCTGCTCCAGCATATACTGTGCGGCTTCCTTAGACATCTGCGGCTCCCACACAGGCATTCCGAACTCACATATCATCACCGGCTTGCCATATTTCGAAGAAACAGACTTGATGTTGGCCAGGCACTTGTCGGCATTGGGCTTCCAGTCGCACCAGCCGTTGTTTTCCCACCATGTCGGATAGAGAGACATACCTATGATATCATAGTCGGCAGCGCCGAGCTTCATGAGATTGAAGAACCAGTCAAATAGCCCCTCGTCATGACCGTTGCTGACATGAAGAATGGTCTTTACGTCCGGATAGACCTTTCGTGCAGCATTTCGTCCTGCGCGTGCAAGCCTTACAAAGTTCTCATAAGTGCGGCCCTCGACCTTTCCGAGAGGGTGCAGCATTCCGCCATTCACCTCGTTTCCGGTCTGCACCCATTCCACCGAAACCCCGGCATCCTTCAGCGCCTGAAGCACATCAGTCGTATGAGCGCTCACCGCCTCAATCATCTGCTCAAGATCATATGAAGCCCATGCGCTTGGGGTAACCTGCTTTGAAGGGTCTGCCCACGAATCGCTGTAGTGGAAGTCGATCATGATCCTCATTCCCAAAGCCTGGGCACGTCGGGCCTTCTCCAGCACGTCATCTTTGCCGCACCAGCCTCCGTCGGGATTCACCCATACGCGCAGTCGCACAGCATCGAAGCCGAGCTCCTTCATCAGGGCCGTGCATTCCATCTCCTTGCCGGATGCATTATAGAACTTCTGGCCGTCAGCCTCCATCTGGGTCACCCAACTGATGTCGGCGCCCTTGGCAAAGCCGGCGTCAACTGCAGGCTCCTGAGGCTGCTCAGGCTCCGGCTTCTGTGTGTCAGGGACATATCCTGTCGGTCCGTATGGATTTTTATCACAGCCCACGAGCAGGGCTGCAGTCATTGCAAGAACTGCAATTATAGGTTTTATCTTCATGATTAGAGGGTATGTATATTCCACAAAGTTAATTATATTTGCGAATAAGCAAAGACACTGAAACTATGAAGAGACTTTTCATCATATTGATTTCCGCACTGCTTCTGGCATCATGCTCGGAAGGTTACAAGCATCCGATGGAGCATGAGCTTGAACGCATCGACCAGGCCTTGGAGAGCATGAGCAAATATGTGGAACTAAAGGAGAACCGCATCAGCACGATAATGGAGCCTCTTGCGGATGAGTCGATTCCGTTGATGCAGAAATATGTCATCTACGGACGTCTGTATGAAGAGTATGCTCCATACCAGTTTGACCAGGCACGTAAGATGGTGGAGATGCAGGAGCAGATTGCTGAAGAAATCGGAGACGCTTCCCTCAAGACGACCGCGACTCTCAACAAGGCCTTCCTGCTGACCAACGGAGGAATGTACCTTGAGGCGCACAACACCTTTCAGCAGCTTGACACCCTCGCTTTCGACTACCAGCAGAAGATACTATGGTGGAACACCCGTCAGAAATTCCTGTCCGACTATTCGGAGTACCTCCGCACTTCAGAGATAATCGTGCCTGATGCGGACAAGATAACATCATATCAGAACCTTATCCTTCAGAACACTCCTGAGGATTCACCGCTGAACCGACACATCTCCATCATGCACCTGATCTGGGCAGAGAAGTGGGAGGAAGCTTATGAGGAAAATCTCCGCGTGATAGAACGTCTCAATAAAAATTCTCGCGACTATGCTGTCCAGACATATTGGCAGGGATTCATCTGTGAAAACCTCAAGAGAGATGACGAACTGATAAAATGGTGGGTGGAGTCTGCTTTGTGCGATATGCAGGGCGCGATCAAGGACAATGCATCGCTTTGTTCCATTGCCATCAAACTGACAGAGCCTGAAGAGACAGAGAGAGCATTCAAATATATAAGTCTCTCGCTTGAGGATGCAGTGTTCTATAATTCCAAGCTGCGCAAGGTGCAGATCGCTTCCACCTTGCCGTGGATTGAGAAGGCATATATCGATGCCAAAGACAAGCAGGCCCATGACCATATCAGGATGCTGGTGATGACTTCGATAGCAGCATTCCTTCTCCTGCTTGCGACAGTCTTTGCAGCGACATTTCATCATAAGATCAGACGCAATGCAATGAGGGTGGAGGAGAAGAATCTGGAGCTTGCAAGGTCCAATGCTTCCATTGCCCAGACAGAGGAAATCCTCAGAAGAACCAATATTGAACTCAGTGAAGCCAATGCAGCCAAGGAGGAGTACCTAGGACTTTTCCTCTCCATGTGCTCGGGCTATCTGGACAAACTCAAGAAGACCATTTCGCGTGAACAGTATGATGCTGAACTGAAGAACTTCTACAAGACATTCGACACGTCTTTCCTTCAGCTTTATCCTACTTTCGTGGAGGAATTCAACGCTTTGCTCAAGGAAGATTCCCGCATCAACGTGAAAGAAGGCGAACTCCTTACCACAGAACTCAGGATCTTCGCACTTATCAAGTTGGGTATCACCCAGTCGTCTCACATCGCATCTCTGCTGCGCTACTCGGTGAATACCATATATAACTATAGGGCGCAGATCAAGAATGCTGCTGTTTCCGACAGAGACAATTTCGAGGAGCAAGTAAGAAAAATAGGCGGTCTCTTATAGAGATCCGCCTGATTTCACTTCGATGCACTCTTCCTGCACTTCGTCCGGGATAGATTGCTTTACGTATTTCATGACTTCGTTGGAGCCGTTCTGTGCAGTCAGCGTCATAGTGTCTGCATTGAACGCCATCATGTATGAGCTTCCCCAAGGGGAACCGTCTGTGTAGGTTCCCGAAAGGATGTTTCCTTCGCATGTCCAGCTGCCGGTGTACTTTCTGTATCTACCCTCTCCAAGCTGCTGATAGAGTGAGAAATCGCCGTCAGCCTCAAACTCGACATAGATGCTGACACCCATATCATCTGCAGCATAGAGCCACTCTCCGAGGATAGCAGTCTTATAGTCGATCTTGTTTTCTTCCTTGTTGCAGCCTGTTGCAATGAACATAATAGCTGCGAGCATGTATAGCAGTCTTTTCATTATAGCCATCCTCCATTGCTAGAATAAACTCCTCTTGAAATGATCGAGATTTCGCGTGCGATCTCCGATCCTCCGATGTTGTTTCCGCCACCGAGCTGTCCGCCGCCGGCGATTGCAGACACTTTCACCTTTGCTGATCCGTTCTTCATACAGACGATTTCGAGGGCTCCGTTCTTCACTTTCGGTGCAGATGCGAATCCGAGAGTCTTCTTCGCCTCGTCGTCGTATGTCACATCAAGATATGTGATGTCGGCAGCCGACTCTCCGAAGAACTGCTTGAGGTCGACAGTACAAGTTTCACCCGTCTTTACCATCACAGATGGAGTGCCTTCGATCTGCATAAGAAGCTTCCATGCATCGATCGCACCTGTGCCCATACGTTTGTGATATGTCTTAAGACTGAAAGTCATGTCGCCGTATGGCTTGATGCCACCTCCTGCGAGGTACTGGTTGATGTCGTTCACTGAAGTAAGGAGAATTGATGTGAACTCCTCGCTGGTGAACTTCTTGCCGAGCTTTCCAGCATACGATACTCCGAGAGCCGCCACTCCTGACATGTGAGGACATGCCATTGACGATCCCTGCATCCATGCGTAGTCGTCAGACACCTCGCTGATGCATGTAGAGAGGATCTGGCTTTTGTTGTCGGCCTCGTTCTTGGCACCGATGTAATAGTCTCCGCCCGGAGCTGCGATGTTGCAGCCGCGGCCGTAGTTTGTATATCCTGCAGGGAGGTAGTCCGGACCGAGGGCTGTCACAGAAATACACTGTGGAAGAGCTCCTGGATAGTCAGAGTTGCTTGCTGCTTCGTTACCTGCTGCGAAGATCACAAGATTCGATTCGAGTGAAGGGTGGTTGGCATTCTCAGGGTTGATGAAATACTTGATCGCCCTGTACTCGAGAGGTGCATTGTTGATGTATGCATTGTCGCTTGAGAAGACGCTTGCGCTATATCCATATGAACACTGTGCGATGCATGCGCCGTTGTCGGCTGCATACATGATTGCCTCGGACATTTCACGGTCACCTCCGGCATATCCGCCTTCAAAGATCTGGCAAGTCATGATGCGGACGCCGTCACCCTTGCCCGAACCACCGGCAATCGAGCTTACGCCGATTCCGTTGCCGTTTACAGCTGCGATGATACCGGCCACATGGGTTCCGTGTCCCGACTCTCCCTTGGCATCCCAGTTGATGGTTCCATTTGATTTTGGATAGAAATTATATCCATGGATGTCGTCGATAAATCCGTTCTTGTCATCGTCCACACCCTTCACTCCGTTCTTCTCAGCCTCGTTTACCCACATGTTGGCTGCGAGGTCCGGATGTGTGTACTTCACAGGTGCGTCGCACACTGCAACGATCACGTCCGGAGTTCCTGCTGTAAGCTTCCATGCGTCCATTACTCCCACGTCAGCGCCCTCACGTGCAGTCTCGGCAACAGACTTGTCGCCTGTGTTGTTGAGGTTCCACTGATATGAGTTCATAGGGTCGTCAAACGGCATGACATCGCCTGAAGCTGCGCTGAGGCTTGCCTGTGGTCTGAAAGGAATAGCCTTGCAGTCAGAAGCGAGCTTCGGTGTTGCGTTGAACTGCACGGCGCTGATCTCAGGACGTGCTGCAACAGCTGCTGCGAATGTTCTTACAGGCGTGCTTTCGTCGAACGATACCACGAACCACTTGTGAAGACCGAGCTCACGGGCGAGCTCGACGTTCTTCGGAGCATGGCGCAGAGCCGGCTCGAATGCCTTGATCTCAAGACCTGCGAACATCTCGTCTGCAACAGCATCCATCTCACCGTTCTCAATCCTTGCGGTTGTCTGGTCGTTGAGATAAAGGAGGAGGCATCCCTCTCTGTATTCTCCCTCTGTGCTGCCTGTGATTTTAGTCTGCAGGGCCATTTCTCCTGCAGTCGCTGCAGTTTCAGGGGCAGAAAGGTCTGCCTCTGAAACGCAGGATGCTGCAGCAGCGCACAGAGCGAGTAGCAAAATGCGATACTTTTTCATTACTTAGTCAATTTTCTAGGGCTTTTGGCCATTGTCTTGGATGGAGCGCCATAGTTGAACTCTGAAACAGGAGCACACTTGGCTGGATCCATCTTGAGCTTGATCTTCTTCACCTCGCTGTAGTTGTCATCTGAGTCTTTCGAGAAGTATACGAGTGTAAGGTCCTCATTGAAATAGCAGTATGACATTGTAAGCGGCGCATTGTGGTTGCCGTACTGTACGAGGTCAAGGATAAGTGCGTTGTCTGTTGCCTCTGGATCAGCTGCAACGTCGCCTACGTAGATGTCATAGTAGTAGTCTACAACATCACCGTGCTCAGTCACCTCGAGAGGAATCACAGCCCATCCCTCTGCGTCTGCAAACTCAGAAGGGTATGCTGCAGCGAGATCAAATCCGTCAAAGTACTTGTCGCACTTGATGTCGATATAAGACTCCGACTGCACCTTCGCAGGAGTTGTGATCACCTCTGAGAAGAATACTTCTGTGTTGAACTCTCCAGTCTTCTCGTCGATACCGATGGCGAAGATCTGGTAGTTCTCTTGTGGAGAGAGACCTGTGTACTCAAGCTGTCTGTTGCCCTTTGTTCCGATAACCTTCATGCAGGCAGCGAGGCTTCCGTAGTAGCCGCTGTCCACATACCACTGAGCAGTTTCGCGGATCATCTGCTTGAGACCCTCGGCGCTGTCGCCGGCGTAGCACCAGTCTACATAATAGAGACTTGTCTTAGGTGACACCTCGATAGAGCCCTTGATTCTGTAGTTGGTTACCTTGTCGATGCTGACTGCAAACTCAGGAGTTGCAGAAGGATCGGAAGTGAGAGTGTGAACCTTCAGTCTCTGTACATCAGTTGTAAGCATTCCGTACTCGTAACCGAATGCAAGGATGTAGTAGTCTGCATCTTCCTCGCTCACGAGCACTGTTCCGGTGTAGTCTCCGAAGTGGAGATAGCTTACATAGTTGCCGAATGTGTTGTACATCTGCTCGATCTCCTTGTCAGTCTTGCCTTCGACATCCGCAGCAGGAAGCACGATGGCTGCGTACTGATCCATGTTGGAAGCGTGGACGCTGTAGGTGATGCGGTCTGTGTTCACATCGTCTGCGGTCACTGTAAGGACGTTTGCCGACGGTGCTACAGGACCTGTCTTGAACTCAGTGATTGTTACGTCTGAAAGTCTTTCTCCGCTGTTGCTTACCGCACAGACGAAACCGTAGAATTCAGTCTCTGCGTTGAGCTCGAAGTCCTGATATGTCGGACCTACGAGGGTGATCTCCGCTACAGCCTGCTCAGCAGAATAGCCTGCGTAAGCTCCATAGTAGATGGCCTCTGAGATGTCCACCTCCACAATCTTGTTGAGATACATTGTGATGTCCACACCTGGAGACATTGCAAGAGATTCTTCCATTGTCTTCTTAGAGAAGTACCATGCATAGTAGCGTGTCTTCTCCGGTGTCGGAGTTACGAACATTCTTACGTATGGACCGTTGATCTCATATGTAATATCGAATGTTGTCTCTTCGACCTCAACAGTCTTTCCTGTCTGAGAGATGACGATCTTGTCTGAAACTTTGCCGTGGGTGAGTCTCACCTGAGTAATTCTTGATGAACTTGTCTCATTTTCATCGATGATGCATTTCACTACACCTTCCTCTGAAAGATCGAAGTCATGAACCCATGAGTCGTCGCTCTTTGCTTCCAGATCAGCAACTTCGCCATTTACAAGCGTGTAGGTGAATGAGTATTCTCCACCATCACCCTTAGCCTGAACGAGGTTCTCGAAGATATCCAGTGATACTGGCTTCTCTTCTGGCTGCGGCTCCGGCTGTGGCTGATCCGGCTTCTCACATGCCGCAAATGAAACTGCTGCTGCGAGTGCCAGTGCAAAATATTTAGTTATTCTAACCATTCTTCTTATATGTTCTTTTAGAATTTGCGCATTGCGCGTACGCGGTGCTCCAGGCTCTTGCTGGATTCGTAGAATTCTTCATACATCGGACCCGATACAAAGCTGAAAGGAGCTGCCTGGTAGGCAGTCATTTCCACTGAAGTCCAATATTTTGCCTCCAGAGAAATCTCGGCTGCTCCTTTCTCCTTGAGAGTCTTGTTGATCGCCTCCACTGCGGGAAGTGCGAGCTCAAGCTCCTCAGGAGCAGGAAGATACCATGACGAAAGTCCAAGTGCGTTCTTTGAGTCACACCATGCAAATGCAGGGAAACGCTCCTTCCAGTTCTCCTGCTGCTTGATGAACTTTGTGTTTGCCTGACCGTTCGAGAGCGAGAACTCGTCGCCGTACTGGGTAAGCATTTCGTCCTCAGTAGACCACGCGGCAGAAGCCTCGTCGAGTGACATCACGAGTCCGTGCTCGCCGGTCTCATCAGCCCAGATCACCACGCCCTCTGCAAGATTGACCTTGTAGTAGTCGCCTGCCTGATATGTTGTAGGAGCAGGCTTCTCTGTGTTTTCATTATTTTCGTTTCCGCCTGTGTTCTCCTCCGGCTGCTTCTCTGTGTCCAAGTCGGACGGATTGTCCGGCTTGGTACACGAGAATGCCAGAAAAGCCAATGCTGAAACGAGCATCAAAGCCTTTTTCATTTATTTACTTTTTGTAAGTATGACGGATGATAGTGTAGTTGCCCTCCGGATCGTAAACTGCACCGGCATAGTAGATTGTAGCGCCTGCGCTTACGTTCTTGTCAACTACAGTGAAGTATGTCTGGTTGCTCACCTCATTCACGAACGTTGTCGCGTTCTCAAGCTCGAGATAAGCGAGGAGCTCAGAATCAGACATGTTGTATACGGAAGCATCGTCGATGATGTGGCTCATCACGAACTTAGCTACCTGTGAGTCAAGGTCAAGGTAGAAGTATGCGAGAACATCGTTTCCAGACTTGCTGAAGAGGATCTCGTCCACCTGAGGGCCCTGCTTGAGCTCCTTGGTAGTGAATTCCTTCACGAATGCCTTAGTTGTGTATGTTCCGTCCGGAACCATACCGATAGCGTATACGATGTACTTGGTGTTAGACTCAAGGCCTTCGATATGCCATGAATTGTAGCCTGTCTCAAGTGCTCTTGAAAGCCACTC
>JAFZEP010000119.1 GCA_017560625.1 Bacteroidales bacterium | reverse complement strand
TTATGCGTTTTCGATAACTGTCGAGAGGAAGTCGGTCATAGACAGGCCGGCTGCACGTACCATCTGAGGCACAAGCGATGCTGATGTCATGCCAGGGATCGTATTGACCTCAAGGAAGTACAGACCTTCCTCAGAGCTGATGTAGTCCACACGCACAAGGCCTGCGCAACCGAGGTGGCTGTAGATCTTCTTCGACACCTCCTGGATCTGATCTCTTAGAGCATCCGGAATCTGTGCCGGACACACCTCGCGGCTATGGCCATTGTACTTTGCCTCGTAGTCAAAGAACTCGTTTTCAGTAAGGATCTCAATCACAGGCAGAGCCACATTCTCCTTGCCGTCGAAATATACAGCACATGTGAGCTCACGGCCGACAACGGCAGCCTCTGCGATAAGCATGTTGCCCTCTGAAAAAGCGTATTCTACAGCCTTGTCGAAGTCCTCGACAGCCTTCACCTTAGTGACACCGAAGCTGCTGCCTCCGTCAGTAGGCTTCACGAACATCGGCAGACCAAGCTTCTCCACTGCCATCTGCGCCAGACCGTCCATCTGCTCTCCCTTGCGAAGGAAGATGTCGTCAGCACACTTGACGAAGTCCACATCCTTGAGATAGCTCTTGCATGAGAACTTGTCGAAAGTGATGGCTGAAACAAAGGCATTGCAGCCGCTGTGAGGGACACCGATCATCTCGAGGTAGCCCTGCATCAGGCCGTTCTCTCCAGGAGTTCCGTGCTGCATGATGTAAGCGAAGTCAAACTTCACCTTAGAGCCATCCACAACTGCTGAAAAATCAGTCTTGTCAACGATAGGCTGCTCACCGTCAGGGAAAGCCACCCTATCCTGTCCCTTCTTTCTGTATGCCGCTACAGACCACTGGCCAAAGCGGGCGAAGATCTCATAAACATCGTATTTGTCACCGTCGATCTGAGAAGCGGTGAACTGACCGCTTCTCACTGACACTTCCCACTCGGAAGAGTCGCTGCCATAGATGACAGCTATTGAGTTGTATGTGTTTTTCATTTCTGTAATTCTAGTCAAAATAATCTTCTTCTTCCTCATAACCCTCGAAGACAGGAACAACCGGCTCCTCCACTGTTTCTGCAGGCACTTCTGTTCCCGCTGGTGTCTGGACAACCACTTCCTCTCCTGTGCAGTTGAGATTAAGATCATAACCAACAGGGCGGTCAAACGCCACCTTGTCACAGTAGCTGGCAAGAGAAGGATCAGACTTCACCTTTGTCATGAACAGACCCCAGATCGGGAGTGCCGAAGCCGAACCACCACCGTTGCTGATGGCCTGGAAGTGGATCTGCTCGTTTTCGAATCCGGTCCATACACCGGCAGTCAACTCAGGGGTATATCCGATGAACCATCCGTCGGCATTGTTGTTTGTAGTTCCTGTCTTACCGGCAATCTCGCCTGTAAGTCCGAATCTGCTTCTGAGCGCATATCCTGTTCCGGAATTGACTACACCCTGCATCAGGTTAGCCATGAGATATGCAGTCCTGTCACTGATGGCCTCACGCTTCTTGACCGAGAAACGGGAAAGGATGTTGCCTTCATTGTCTTCGATCCTGGTGACGAACATCGGCCTCACATACACACCCTCCGAAGGGAAAGTATTATAGGCAGCCACCATTTCATAAAGTGAAATGTTTGCCGAACCTACGCAAAGAGGCGGAACAGGATCAAGAAAACTGCCCACACCCATCTTGCGCATCATCTCCACCATCGCTTCCGGACCATACTGCTTCATCAGATAGGCCGAGATGTTGTTGGAGCTCTTTGCTAGTCCCCATTTGAGGGTCACCATGTTTCCGATATATTCGTCCCTGTCGGTACTCTTAGGGGTCCAGATCTTATCCTCTGCAATGATGAATGTCTGAGGCACGTTCGCCACCTCGTCGCATGGAGACATGCCCTCCTGCATTGCAAGAGTATAAAGGAACGGCTTGATGGTAGATCCGATCTGACGCTTGCTCTGACGGGCATTGTCATACTGGAACGCCTTGAACTCAGGACCACCCACATAAGCCTTGATCTCTCCATTGTCCGGAGTCATCGCGATGAACGAGCTGCGCAGATGTCTCTTGTAGTAGCGGATGGAGTCATCCGGAGTCATTGTCGTGTCCACATAAGTCCTCTTCTTGCCTTTCCATGCGAAGACCCTCATCTTCTGAGGCTCCGAGAAAGTCTTGTAGATCTCGCTGTCGGACTTGCCGGCCCTCTTCTGATTGCGGTATCTGTCACTGTCGCGACGGGCCTGCTTCATGAGATTGTTGACCAGGCTCTTGTCGACGTCGTTGGCGAATGGCTTGTTGGTGAGATTCTTCAGACCACGGTCAAAACGTCCCTGGAGGTCGCCGCCAAGATGCTCTGCAACGGCCTCTTCTGCATATCTCTGCATCTTAGGATTGATGGTTGTGTAGATACGCAGACCGTCTCTGTAGATGTCATACTTCGATCCGTCCGGTTTGAAGTTCTTGTTGAGCCATCCGTACAAAGGATCCTCCGCCCACTGAAGCGAATCCACAACATAATCTTCATACTGTCTGTATGATGAGCGCTTCGGCTCGGATGCGCTCATTGTGCGCTTGAGCATCTCTCTGAAATACAGCGCTGTGCCGGCTGTATGATCCTGGATCTGATATGAAAGGGTGATCGGGATCTGTTGTATCGAATCGCACTCTGCCTGTGAAAGGAAACCTGCCTTCTCCATCTGCGAGAGGACAAAGTTTCTTCTGGAAAGAGACTTGTCTGGATTGATCGCCGGATTGTAACGGGTCGGCTTGTTGACCATACCGACCAAAGTGGCAGCTTCCTCTACTGTCAGATCTGACGGATGTTTTGCAAAGAATGTCTGGGCTGCGGACTTGATTCCATAGGCATTGCTGCCGAAGAACACCTGATTGAAATACATGGTGGCGATCTCCTCCTTGGTGTAGCTTCTTTCCAGCTTGACAGCTGTGCCCCACTCTGTAAGCTTGATGCCGACCATAGTGAATATCCTCTTTATCTTGCCCATCTGGCTGAGGTCCTGACGCGGATAAAGAGTCTTTGCCAACTGCTGCGAAACAGTACTTCCTCCTCCCTGGCTGGAGTCACCGCCCAGGAGTGTCTTGACGATCACGCGGGCAAGGCTTCGGAAGTCAATGCCTGAGTGCTCATAGAATCGGACGTCCTCAGTCGCCACAAGAGCATTCACCAGATTCGGTGACAGATCTTCATATGTCACGTATGAACGGTTCTCGATGTGGAATGTGGAAAGGACTGTCGAGCCGTCGTCTCCAAGCACCTGAGTGGCAAGGTTGCTCTTTGGGCTTTCAAGCTCCTCGAACGACGGAATGTCTGCACCAAGCCATATCCACAGGATACTGCAGAGCACTACCAGAACAGGCATAGCGAAGCATGTCCAGAAGGCCAATATGATGATCCTTTTTATCTTTTGCTCTTTTTCTTTTGGGGTCTTATCATTCTCTGACATAAGGCGAAAAATTTCTTATAAACTCACAAAATTAGCAACAAAATTTGGAAAATTGCCTCGTTTGTGCCTTACTTTGCAACTTCTTTTTGAAAAAGAGGAGTCAAGAGCATGAAGGAAGGAAAAAATTTAGTTATTGTCGAGTCTCCTGCAAAGGCCGGCACAATTCAGAAGTTTCTTGGAGAAGGCTTTACAGTCAAATCCAGCTTCGGACACATCAGAGACCTCAGCGACAGCGAGCTCAGCATAAATGTTCAGGATAATTTCAAACCGGAATATGTAATCCCAGCCGATAAGAAAAAGGTAGTGGCAGACCTCAAGAAGGAAGCCAAGGCTGCCGATGTAGTGTGGCTGGCATCCGATGAAGACCGAGAGGGAGAGGCCATATCATGGCATCTTTTCGAAACTCTCGGACTCAAGGAAGAAAACACCAAACGCATTGTATTCCACGAGATTACAAAGAATGCGATCATCAACGCGATCCAGAATCCACGAGAGATCGACATGAACCTCGTGAACGCTCAGCAGGCTCGCCGAGTGCTTGACAGACTCGTAGGTTTCGAGCTCTCGCCGGTGCTCTGGAGAAAGATTCAGCCGAAGCTTTCGGCAGGTCGCGTGCAGTCTGTGGCACTTCGCCTTGTGGTTGACAGGGAAAGAGAGATCCTGGGCTTCAAGCACGAGCAGTATTATAAGGTAGAGGCGCTCTTCAATCCAGAGGGAACTCCGGAAAAGACTCTCGTAAAGGCAACTCTCGACAGACGCTTTCCAGATCTTGAAAGCGCTCAGGCATTCCTTGAGAAGTGCATCGGAGCGACATTCACCATTTCAGACATAGAGAAGAAGGAGGGCACCAGAACTCCTGCTGCTCCGTTTACAACCTCTACACTTCAGCAGGAGGCTGCCAGAAAGCTCCGCCTTTCAGTCAGCCAGACAATGAGCATCGCACAGAAGCTCTACGAGCACGGACTCATCACATACATGCGTACCGACTCTACCAACCTGTCATCGCTCGCCATCAACACAGCAAAGCAGTTCATCTGCGACAATTTCGGCGAGGACTACTCAAAGGTAAGACAGTACAGGACCAAGGCCAAAGGCGCTCAGGAAGCCCACGAGGCCATCCGCCCTACATATATAGAGAATACGTCCATCGAGGGAACCCCTCAGGAAAAGAAGCTCTATGAGCTCATCTGGAAGCGCACAGTAGCGTCACAGATGGCAGACGCCCGCGTTATGAGGACAGACATCAAGGTTGCCAGCGACAAGGGCGAGGAGAAGTTCAACGTACAGGCAACACAGGTGCTGTTCGACGGATTCCTCAAGCTCTATATGGAAAGCACCGACGAGCCTGCCCAGGAAGACGAGGTAGTGATCCTTCCGGAAATGAACATCGGAGACAGAATGTTCGACAAGGAGATCACAGCAGAGTGCAGATTCACCGCAGCGCCATCACGCTACTCTGAGGCGACATTGGTCAAGAAGCTTGAGGAACTCGGTATCGGACGTCCTTCCACATATGCTCCGACCATCTCGACCCTTACAAAGGGACGCGGATACATCGTCAAGGGAGACAAGACAGGTGAGAAGCACACAGTGACAAACCTCACCCTCAAGAAAGGCGTGATCAAGACCAGCACCAAGACCGAGACAGTCGGCGCAGAAAAGGGACGTCTTCTTCCACAGGACATCGGAATGATCGTGACAGACTTCCTTGTGAAGAACTTCGAGCAGATCCTCGACTACGGCTTCACTGCCAACGTGGAGAAGGATTTCGACCAGATCGCAGACGGACTGATGCAGTGGAACAGCGTCATCAACGAGTTCTACTCACCTTTCCACACTAAAGTCCAGGAGACTCTCAGCAACCGTGAGTTCAATAACGTAAGCAGGGAGCTCGGAGTGGATCCAGCTGACGGTCAGCCACTTGTGGCTCGCTTCGGACAGTATGGACCATACGTGCAGAAAGGCGACGGCGACAGCAAGCAGTACGCAAGCCTTGCTCCTGGCCAGCTCATCGAGAGCATCACTTTGGAAGAGGCATTGAAGCTTTTCGAGCTGCCGCGCACTGTGGGTCAGCATAACGGCATCGACATCATCTGCACCAAAGGCAAGTTCGGACCATATATGAAATATGGCGACAAGAACGTCTCACTTCCGCGAGGAACTGACCCTCTGAAGGTGGATCTTGACACATGCATCAAGCTCATCGAGGACAGCCTCAACAAGAAGACTGGAGGTGTGATTGTGGAGTTCACGGAAAGCGACATCCAGGTGATCGACGGAAGCTACGGACCTTACATCAAGCACGCCGGACGCAACTACAAGATCCCTAAGGACCTTGACGCGACAACGCTTACAGAAGAAAAGTGTAAGGAGATTGTAAGCAACTCCGAGCCTACAGGACGTAAGAAAAGGAGTAAATAATCTTCGGAATTGATATTTTTCGGCCGCATTTTTTGACATTTTAAAATTCGTCATTAAATTTGCGGCCGAATTCATTTATAAATCATAAGTGCTATGCCAACCTACCAGTTAGACCAGATCGACCAGAAGATCCTTTCATTCCTTGTAAAGAACGCCAGAATGCCGTTTCTGGAGATTGCAAGGGAGTGTAATGTCTCTGGAGCAGCAATCCACCAGAGAGTAAAAAGACTTGAGCAGAACGGGGTCATCACAGGATCCAGACTGCTTGTAAAGCCACAGGCCTTAGGACTTGACGTCTGTGCATTTGTCAGCGTTTCTCTCTCTGAGGCAAACAAATACCCTGAAGTAATCGAGGCATTCAAGAAGATTTCAGAGATTGTGGAGTGTCATTTCGTAACCGGCAAGCACAATCTGCTCATCAAGATTTTCTGTTTTGACCACGACCATCTGATGCAGATTCTGCTCAACACCATCCAGAGGATCCCTTACGTGCAGCAGACAGAAACGCAGATCTCGCTCGACCAGGCGATCGAACGCCAGGTGTGGGTGAAGGAGTACCAGAACACCAGCTTCTCAGCTAGCGTGAAGAAGCATCACAAGGAGAAGGAGAAAGAGAAAGAATTGCACCCGCAAGGATAAGATCGTCCTTTGTAGTAAGCTTTATATTGAACCTCTCGCCGATAAGGTATGAGAGGTTCTTTCCGTTTTTAAGAACCACTGAAGCATCATCGGTAAAGGATGTGTCGAAGGGCTGGAGATAAGCGTCCTTGAGGATCTCGGAATAGAAGATCTGAGGAGTCTGGGCACCATACAGCACAGACCTGTCTACGCTCTGTCCTTCGGCGGTAACGAGTTCGTCACCTTTGCGCACAAGGACCTTCATGGTGTCGACGCAAGGCAGCACCGGGATAAGGGCTGGCTTTGCCTCTGCCTTCTCGAACATTTCACGGATGAATTCGACGGAAATCAGCGGGCGTACGCCGTCATGCACTGCGACCAATGCCCCCTCGGGAACTTTGGCCAGAGCGTTCTGGACAGAATGAAAGCGTGTGATTCCGCCTTTTACAAGAGTCTGCGGGCAGGAGAAGTTGCGGTCGATGCAGTATGCCTTCCAATACTCCATGTGAGCCTCTGGAAGGACGGTCACCACCTTGATGCCGGGGCATGCCTTCAGGAACTTTTCAATGGTCATCTGAAGCACTGCCTTGCCACCCAGTTCTATGAACTGCTTCGGCTTTTCTGCACCCATTCGCGTGCCGCTTCCGGCCGCCATCACAATCAAATATTTTTTTCTGCCCATAACGAAATTTTGTACTGCAAAATTAACTTATTTTTTGTAATTTTACGGCCTATTTCATCAACCGATAATTTCTAAAGAAACATATGGCATTTTCATTCTTAACACAGGAGCTCGCCATCGACCTCGGAACTGCGAACACCGTCATTTTCCAGAATGACCAGATCGTTCTCGACGAGCCGAGCATCGTGGCAATCGACAACTCTTCAGGCAAGGCCCTCGCCATCGGAAAGAAGGCTAAGCTTATGCAGGAGAGGGAAAACCCAGGCATCAAGACCATCCGTCCGATGAGAGACGGAGTCATCGCAGACTTCCAGGCTGCCGAGCAGATGATCCGCGGATTCATCAAGCAGGTAAACAGCAAGCGCAGATCACTTTTCACACCAAACATCAAGATGGTTGTAGGTATCCCTTCGGGTTCTACCGAGGTGGAGATCCGTGCGGTGCGCGACTCTTCAGAGCACGCCGGAGGACGCGACGTATATCTGATCTACGAGCCGATGGCTTCAGCACTCGGTATCGGTCTTGACGTGGAGGCTCCAAAAGGAAACATGGTTGTAGACATCGGAGGCGGTACAACAGAGATCGCTGTGATTTCCCTTGGCGGCATCGTTATCCAGGACAGTATCAAGGTGGCAGGTGACGTCTTCACAAACGACATCCAGCAGTACCTCCGCCAGCAGCACAACATCCGCGTGGGTCAGGTGACTGCCGAGAAGATCAAGATCGCTATCGGAGCCGTCATTCCTGATCTCGACGAGAACGAGCCGGAGCCATATCTCGTGACTGGTCCAAACCTCATGACAGCACACCCTGTCCATGCAAGCATCTCTTACCAGGAGATCGCACACTGCCTTGACAAGTCTGTTGCGCGCATCGAGGCCGGCATTCTCCACGTACTTGAGCAGACACCTCCTGAGCTCTACTCCGACATTGTCGAGAACGGTATCCACCTCGCAGGTGGCGGATCGCTCCTCAGAGGCCTTGCAAAGCGTCTCACTGAAAAGGTCAACATTCCTTTCCATGTGGCAGAAGACCCGCTCAGAGCCGTAGCCCGCGGAACATGTCTGGCGCTCAAGAACACAGACAACTACACATTCCTTATGAGATAAGGCCTTGAAGAAAGGTAACCTCATATACCACATCATGACAGCAGCTATCTTCATCGTTCTGGAGGTAGCTGCATTGACTATGCTCACACGCAGCGGAGAGCTGCAGAAGACCTGGTTCGGCAAGGCCGGACAGGGCTTCATGGAATGGATCTGGGGAGGCACCCAGAAGATATCCGACTATTTCTCGCTCAGAGAGCAGAATGAAAAGCTGGCCGCAGAAAACAGCCGACTCACAATGCTTCTTGCCAAACAGAACGATTCCCTCTTCAGAGACACTCTCGACAAGATGGTCATGCCGATGAATGCAGTGGGAGACTTCACCTACATTCCGGCCCGCATCAGCAAGATCAGCAGCAATTCCCAGCACAACTACATGATTCTCGACAGAGGAATGAATGACGGTGTCAGGGAAGGCGACGGAGTGGTGACAGCAAAAGGCGCTGTCGGCATCATCGACGCTGTCAGCGAAAACTACGCGTTCGCAAGGTCCTTCAAGAACCACCAGATGAGCATCAGTGCACGACTTGGAAAAGAAGGTTCAGTGGGAACATTGAGTTGGGATGGCGTGAGCAAGAACAAGGCTCTGCTCAAAGAGATTCCTCACCACATTGCCCTCGCTGCAGGAGACACAGTCTACACCAGCGGATATTCATCGATATTCCCGGCTGACATCCCGCTTGGAACTGCAGGAGAGGCAAAGATCGTCAACGGAGCGACATACGAGATCCAGGTCACACTGCTTGAAGATCTCGAATCGCTCAGATATGCGATCATCGTAGGCAACCTCGGCAACGGAGAAATAACAAAATTGGAAAACAGGGAGTAATGAGAGGAAATCAGAATTTCGGAATACTGTATACGCTGCTCGTGATAGCGCAGATCCTTCTGTGCAATTACGGTCAGTTCAGTCCGTATGTAATGCTGACGATACTTCCGGCCATGGTCCTGTGTATTCCGCCTAGCGTCAGCACCATCATGGGAATGCTCATCGCATTCGCCAGCGGACTTTCCATCGACTGGCTGTCCGAAGGACTTCTGGGACTCAACGCGGCGGCCATCCTGCCGGTTGCGCTCATGCGCAAAGGCATCATAAAGATCTTCCTTGGCGAAGACCTCATCAGCCGCGGCGACCGTTTCTCATATCGCAAAAACGGATTCGGAAAGATCTCCTTTGCTCAGTCAGTGTGTCTTGCTGTCTTCCTGGCGCTGTATATCATACTTGACGGAGCAGGCACACGACCTGTCGAATTCTGTCTGTTGAGAGGCGGCATCTCGTTTGCGTGCAACTTCCTTCTTGCCATCATGATCATCAACATCCTGTCACCTGACGACAGAAAATAGGAGGGCAAGACATGACATTAGACAGGGAGAACAAACTTCTGATAGGTCTCTGTGCAATGGCTGCGATTCTGATAGCCAAACTTTTCAGCATCCAGATCCTGGACGACAAATACAAGCAGAGCGCCGAAAACAATACAAAAGTATACACGACAATCTATCCCACAAGAGGAATCATCCACGACAGAAACGGAAAGATCCTTGTGGGCAACAAAGTCGCATATGACCTTCTGGCAACACCGTCAGAGATCACTGAATTCGACACTCTGGCCTTGGCTCATGTGCTTGAAGTCGAGCCACAGTTCATCATCGACAAGATGGCTGAGTTCAAAAAGAACAAAAGGAGAATCGGCTTCCAGTCGGTAGTGATGATGAAGAAACTGCCGCCTGAAGTCTACATGAAGTTTGCTGAGGTGTCCTACCAGTTCCCGGGATTCCGTGGACAGGCCCGAAATCTTCGCGAATACCCGTTCAATGCCGGAGGAAATCTTCTTGGCTACGTCTCTGAAGTCAACGAAAACTATCTGAAGAATCACGCTGACGAATACAAGGCCGGCGACTATGCCGGAATGACCGGAATCGAGGCGGCTCGTGAAAAGGAGCTGCGAGGCATCAAAGGCTACGAAGTGTGGCTGAGAAACTCCAAGAACAAGATCGAGTCCAGGTTCAAGGAAGGAGAGGAAGACAAGGAGGCAATACCGGGAGACAACATAACCACCACCATCGACGCAGAGCTGCAGAACTATGGCCAGATGCTGATGAACAACAAGGTGGGAAGTCTAGTGGCCATCGAGCCGTCAACCGGTGAGATCCTGGCGCTCATTTCAAGCCCCGGAATCGATGTGGACAAACTGGCAGACTTCGGACATCACTACACAGAGATCTCGACTGACCCATATAAGCCGATGTACAACAGAGCTGTGCAGGCACCGTATCCTCCGGGATCGGTGTTCAAGCTTGTCAACGGTCTGATCGGACTTCAGGAAGGGGTGTTTACTCCTAATACCACCTATCCATGCAGCATGGGCTTCCATTTCGGAAAGAGCGGAAAACTTCGATGCCACGCACACAAGTCACCGGTCAACTTCGAGGAATCCATCATGATGTCATGCAATGCCTACTACTGTTACGTGCTCAAAGACATCCTTGAAAACAAAAAATACGAAAACATCGAGGAGTCTCTCAACAAGTGGAGGGAATATGTCATGAGTTTCGGATTCGGCCAGAAGTTGGGCAGTGACTTCCCTTCGGAGCAGGCAGGCTTCATCCCGGATGCCGCGTATTACAACAAGTATTACAAGAAAGGCGGATGGAAGGCATTGACGGTCATCTCGCTCTCGATCGGACAGGCAGAGATCGGATGCACGCCGCTTCATCTTGCAAACCTTTGCGCAACAATCGCCAACCGAGGTCACTACTTCATTCCGCACATCATCAAGGATTCAGAGAATGTGACTATCGACCCGAAATACAAGGAGAAGCACTACACCATGGTCGACACCACCCACTTCCCTAAGGTTATCGGAGGAATGTACAGGGCTGTCAACAGCGGATATGGTTCGGGAGGTACGGCAAGCATCGCTGCTGTCGAAGGCCTGGACATCTGCGGAAAGACAGGAACGGCACAGAACCCGCACGGCGACGACCACTCGGTGTTCATATGCTTTGCACCTAAGGACAACCCTAAGATCGCAGTTGCGGCATTTATCGAAAACGGTGGATTCGGAGCGTCATACGCAGCTCCTATCGCATCACTGCTGACAGAGAAATACCTGACCGGAGAGATCTGCGGCAACGAAAGAAAGGCGCTGGAAAAAAGAATGATGGAAGCAAATCTTCTGCATAAAGTAAGGATCAAGAAATGATAGGCCAGATTGGAAATAGAGGCAGAGGCCTGGGAAAGACAATCGATTGGAAACTTGTGATCATCTACATGACACTTGTGCTGATCGGCTGGGCCAACATATACTCTTCCGTACAGGCGACAGACTCCACTGGACTGTTCGACTTCGCCAATCGAAGCGGAAAGCAGTTTGTCTGGATCGCTGCTGCACTGGTGCTGGCTATCGTCATACTCTTCGTCGTCAGTCCGCGAATATATGAAGGATTGGCAGTGCCTATATACGTGATTGCCATAGGACTGCTTCTGGCCGTAATTGTGCTGGGAGTCGAGGTGAAGGGTTCCCGATCGTGGTTTGCTCTCGGTCCTATAAGGTTCCAGCCGGCAGAGGTCTCCAAGATATCCACGTCCCTGATGCTGGCTGCCTTCATGAGCCAGCTGGGCTACAAGATAAGCCGTTTCAAGGACTTCGTCATCACGGCTCTGATCATACTTGTGCCGATGGGAATCATCGTCATGCAGAGTGAGACCGGTTCTGCGCTGGTGTATGTGGGATTCATTTTCATGCTTTACCGCGAGGGACTTTCCGGATGGCTGATCTTCATGGTCGGCATGGCGATCCTGCTCTTCATCCTGACGCTTACGTGCTCAAATTTCGTTGCGCTACTGGTGCTGGCTGGAGTAAGTTCCTTCTGCATAATGCTATACTCAGGAAGGGGCAAATGGTGGGTTTTCTTCGGAATTCCGCTGATTGTTCTCATGGCCTTCCTGCCTAGGCTGCTGCCTGAAGATTTCTTCCTTACCCCTACGCATATCCTCCTGGTCGTGATGTTCATCCTTATCATGGTCGCCGCATACGTGGCGTTCAGGGAAAGGCATATGTTCACTCACCTGTCGCTCATCGCCGTATTGGGAGGCATTATGCTGATATTCTCTACCGCCTACCTCTTCAACAATGTGCTTCAGGATCATCAGAGAAAGAGAATCGAGGTGCTGCTTGGCATGAAGGAAGACCCTAGCGGAGTCGGATATAATGTGAACCAGTCCAAGATCGCCATCGGATCCGGCGGATTATGGGGCAAAGGATATATGGAAGGCACGCAGACAACCTTCGGATTTGTGCCGGAGCAGAGTACCGACTTCATCTTTTGCACCATCGGTGAAGAGTGGGGATTCATCGGAAGTTCCTTTGTCATTCTTTTGTATGTGCTCCTGATCTGGAGGATAATAAGAAGTGCCGAACGGAGCAGGGAGGCATTCACACGAATATACGGATACTGCGTCGCCTGCTGTATATTCATGCACCTGTTCATCAACGTGGGCATGACGCTTGGCCTGATGCCGGTAATCGGTATCCCGCTGCCGCTTGTCAGCTACGGAGGCTCGTCACTCTGGGCATTCACGGTCCTGATATTCATCTTTATCGCGCTTGACCGCAACGAGAGGAAATACTTCTAAAGTATAACCTAGTACATATCAATATATTACAGAAAATGCTTGCTGCGTCATTGCAGCAAGCATTTTCTGTAACTATATGTCTATTAGATATTTAACTGTTTACTCTCCGAAGAGGTAGCGGTGCTGCTCTGGAGTGAGGACGTCGATCTCACAGCCCCAGAATGCAAGCTTGCGGGCAGCGACCTCCTGGTCGATCTCGAGCGGAACGTCGTTTACCATCTGACCGAGTTCACGGCTTACCTTGTCGCGGTTGTCCACGAGATACTTTGCGCTGAGAGCCTGGATTGCGAATGACATGTCCATGATCTCTGCAGGGTGTCCGTCACCAGCTGCAAGGTTCACAAGACGGCCTTCAGCGATGATGTAGATCTTGTTGCCGTTCTCAAGAGTGTAGCCGATGATATTCTTGCGGGCTGGCTTCACGTCCTTTGCGATCTCCTTGAGGCCAGCTACGTCTACCTCACAGTCGAAGTGGCCTGCGTTGCAGCAGATAGCTCCGTCCTTCATCTTGAGGAAGTGATCCTTAGTGATTACGCCGTCGCAACCTGTTACAGTCACAAAGATGTCACCGAGCTGAGCAGCCTGCTCCATCTTCATCACCTTGAATCCGTCCATAACAGCCTCCATAGCCTTGATCGGATCAACCTCAGTCACGATAACCTCTGCACCGAGACCTTTCGCGCGCATCGCAACGCCCTTTCCGCACCAGCCATAGCCGGCAACCACAACGTTCTTACCTGCAACTATGAGGTTTGTTGTGCGGTTGATACCGTCCCAAACCGACTGGCCTGTGCCATAGCGGTTGTCGAAGAGGTGCTTGCAGTCTGCATTGTTGACAAGCATCATCGGGAACTGGAGAGCCTTGGCCTTGTTGAGCTGAACGAGACGGAGGATACCTGTTGTTGTCTCCTCACATCCACCGATCACGTTAGGGATGAGGTCTACATACTCTGTGTGCATAAGGTTCACGAGATCACCGCCATCGTCGATGATGATGTTCGGTCCAACCTCGAGTACGCGACGGATGTGGTCTTCATACTCCTGTGGAGTCGCATCGTACCATGCGAAGACGTTCAGGCCGGCTTGAACGAGCGCTGCTGCGATGTCGTCCTGAGTCGAGAGTGGGTTACTTCCTGTAACATACATTTCAGCTCCACCTGCTGCGAGCACCTCGCAAAGGTATGCTGTCTTTGCCTCAAGGTGAACAGAAAGTGCCACCTTCATTCCCTTGAATGGAAGAGTCTCCCTGAACTCCTGCTCGAGTCCGTTGAGGAGAGGCATGTGGTGCTTTACCCAGTCGATCTTCAGACGGCCTTCCTGCCAAAGATCCATGTTTCTGATTTCGCTTGCCATAATATGTTTTTTGCTTAGATTTTTCTTTAAATTCGCATTTTCGGGCGCAAAGATAGTCTTTTTTCACCGACAAAATACGAAGTTTCACCACTTTGGCGGGGTTTTGACGGAATGACAGGGTGATATCTTTGGAGATTTGGCATATAAGGGTAATTTTGCGGCATGAACCTTCATGGCCGCAGTCATGAAAAATTCAGAAAGTTATGGGACTTCTCACAGGAAAGACCGCTCTGGTGACAGGTGCAACCAGAGGCATCGGCAGAGCGATAGCACTCCGTTTTGCGGCGGAAGGAGCGAATGTAGCGTTTACCTATAAGTCACAGCATGAGGCGGCACAATCGCTGGTTGCAGAGATCGAGGCACTTGGAGTTTTGGCTAAAGGCTATCCATCAGATGCCGCTTCTTTTGCAGATGCGCATGCGGTAGTTGAAGATGTTACAGCTGTTTTCGGACGCATTGATGTCCTGGTGAACAACGCCGGCATTACAAAGGACGGCCTGATGATGAGAATGGACGAGGCACAGTGGGACGCTGTCATTGACACGAACCTCAAATCCGCATTCAATTTCATCCATGCATGCACGCCTGTGATGGCACGTCAGAGATGCGGAAGCATCATCAACATGTCTTCTGTGGTGGGACTTTCCGGCAACGCCGGACAGTGCAACTACTCAGCGTCAAAGGCGGGACTCATAGGACTTTCAAAGTCCATTGCCAAGGAAATGGGATCTCGCGGAATACGCTCCAACTGCATCGCTCCAGGGTTCATCACGACAGACATGACCAGTTCACTTCCTGAGACCATGCGCCAGGAATGTGAGAAGCAGATTCCTCTGCGAAGAGTCGGCACACCGGAAGATGTGGCAGGTGTTGCCCTCTTCCTTGCCAGCGACCTTTCAGCATACGTGACCGGACAGGTCATCAACTGCTGCGGCGGCATGGACTGCTAAACTTTCATCACACCAACATTGAAAATACATCAAAAGTATTTGCATAAAACCTAAACCTTGGATCGGGCTGGCAGTGATGCCGGCCCTTTTTCTTTGATATGGATTTCCGGACCGCTCAATTTATCTCATGCCGGCCAGAAATTCGGGCTGATCCGGACGGTTGGGAGCAGATGTGAGCGCAGAGCTGCAAAGCAGGCGTGGAGGGTGGCTCCGGTGGTGAAGACGTTATAATAACAATAATATTATAATATTCACTAAAGAAAGATAGTTGGTTTAATATTCTCCGAGCACCTCAATCAGGCAATTGGCATAGAACTCGTAGCCGTATTCTGTGGGGTGCAGGTTGTCGCAGAACATCAGGGTCTTTTCTGTTTCTGGGCTCTCTGTAGTCGGGAAGCCGAACAGTCCGCCTTGAACAACGGAGAAATCATGCGACAGAGCTATCTCTGTGATGATTTCTCTATATTCTTGTACCTGGGCGACGGGCTCGACGAGAGGTTTCCTTCCCGAGTGGTTGATCGGGGTGATGAATATAACTTCACCATCGAAATTGGCGTCTATATATGAGCATACCTCCTCGACGGACTGTCTGAAATCGGATAGACTGACTCCGCACTGCCAGTCATTGATGCCCCCGGCAACGAACAGGAAGTCACAATCCAATGACCTATTCTTTATCTTGTCGCCGATTCTCCCTAAATTGTTGTATGTACCGAACAGACTTCCTGAGACTCCATAATTGGTGTGAGTAAGCCCAACTGCTTCAGAAAAGAATCCAGGATAACCGCCTTTAGTAGCTCTGGAGGCTGTACCGTCAGCATTCTTGATATATCCATACGTGATGCTGTCGCCGAAGAAGAAGGCTTTCTTTCCGGAGAAATCGTATGGGGAGTTGACGTAATGAGTAAGTATTTTGCGACTGTATATACCAGAGCAAGAGAAATTACTAATGTCATTGTCTGTTGTATAATGAGGACTGGTTGTATTCATCCACATACATCGGAAATACACAGCTCCCTCTGGGATGTCAATCGTCTTTTTTACCGGAATATAGCTGACTCCTGTGTTGCTTTCTCCTAGAATGTGGTTCATTGAGGCGTCATAGAAACAGTAGCCTAAAGTCGTGCCAACTGTAATTGTCTGGCAATGTGTAAATGTCAGTTTCTTGTATTCTGAAATATCTACAGCATTGCTGTATAGCCAGTATGTATCGGTGCTTTGCACACCTCCGGTTGCCCACGTGCAAGTACCTGGAGTCCAATTAAATTCAGGTGTGATGTCTTCAGATATAGATTCTTCAGGAAGGCGCACCTGGGAATATTTCAACTCTCTGTCTTGACCGGCACCAATACGTATCGTCTTGATTGTTTTTTCCTTAGGAATAAAGAATGCGACATCAAAACTGTGTTCATCAGTTGTTCCTTTTGTTCTGGTTGGATTATTTATATCGTAAGAAGACTGACCGGAATGGCAGCAATCCAATGTGGTTCCGACTAACAGATATCCTTTATCTGATGTCTGCGAATAATCTCTGTGGCAGTGAGCGGCATATAAGCCAGCTATCTTACAATCTGCTTGATCATAGATCTCATCCATAGAGTCTATCATCAATTGTCCGTCATTGTTTATCGGCATCTGCGCAGTCTTGCTGGCAGTCCAAATTCCATGATGAAAAACAAGTACGGTCCAGTTTTCATCCAGTTCCAGGATTCTATCTTGCATCCACGTGATCTGCTCTTCTGATGTAAGATTGTCTGTGCCATCGGACGAGGAATATGTGGAATCTGTCATAATGTATCTTATCTTCAGTGTGGGATTATCGTAGTAATACCATAATTTCTCCGAAACAACAGCATAGTCTTGTAATGGCTTTATTCCGATTTCCCAAAAATCCTCTGCAGTCAGGTTGCCCCATATTTCGTGATTGCCTCTCATCGGTAAAATCCTCACATTCTTACTGAATGATTTTACATATTCCTCTAGTAGTTCAACATCATTGTCAGAACCTTGAACAATATCACCACCCATAATCACGTTGCGGATGGAAGTGCGATTTGTAATATAATTTATGGCAGCGGATTCAAGGCTGGCTCCGGTAGGGCGATGCTGATCAGCAATATAAATGAAACAATCTGCATCGTCGCCATATATATCCGCCAACTGATTGATCTCATTTATCTTTTGGTCCAGATACTCTTTCCAATAAGGCAGGAGAATAGGGTCATCTATGGACATTTTTATTTGAACTTCGGGCATACCATGCACATAGGAGCGCTTGACCGCATTGGGTTGTGAAGTCTCTAGTTTGAATGTCCCACCTTCGACATCTATAATCATTGCAGAAAATCCTTTTTTAAATGCTGTCGGTGGGATGGTGATGAGGAAATCTGTTGCTGCGTCTTCGCTTAGCTGGACACCTTCGCCGCAGTCAAGGATTACTGTCTGGGAGGCGTCTGAAGACATAGCGACTATGGGAGTTGCTTTGCCAGGATAGACTGTCACTGTTGCTTCACCTGAGAGCGGTTCGTTGTCGTTGCCTTTGAGTTCGATGGACTTGACTTTGGCAGTACCCTTGAGCTGGAGTTTGAGGGCACCGCAGATGTTCTTGAAGTTCAGCGTGTGGTCTTCGGTGTTGGATGTGATGGCTGCCATCAGGAAGGACTCATCTGCGAATGAATTTGCGGCGTAAGTCTGTGTGGATGGGAAGGTTACACCTAAGATTTGATAAGAAGTGACTGTGCCATTTTCTAATATCACTGGCGCGCAGATGAGATCCGATTCATATGGATAGATGGCAACGTTGACCGGAAGACCTGTCGAGTTTGACCCATTTCCCTTTGCGATAATCTCAAAAGTTGCAGAAGTCCTGCCTATACCATTCTCTTTCACCTGATATTTGTCGGCTGTCGACAGACCCTGAAAGATTGCGATCTGGTCACCAGAATTCCAAACGACAGCGTTTCCATCCATCGCTGTCTTTGTCTGAGCGCCGAACATCTCCGCCTGAGCTGTAAATTCAGGTCCGCTCACCTGCTCTTGCTCTACCGGCAATTCCACCTGCTGACAGGCGAAAGATAATCCCAACACCGCCAATATGCCTATGATCTTCTTCATTGAATCCGTCTCTATGAACTTTGTCCACCAAAATGACATTTCCGTGGACAAACACCATGAATTTATACCTTTTGTCCACGAAAACCATTGTTTGGTGGACAAATATAGCAAATTTGCATCAGGCCCACACCACAAAATCATCAGGCGTGCCCTACAAAAGCCAGGGTTGCCACGCTGATCCGGACGGTTGGGGGCAGATGTGAGCGTAGGGCGGCAAAGCAGGCGTGAAGGGTGGCGCCAGTGGTGAATACGTCGTCGATCAGCAGGATGTGACGGACTCCTTTTAGAGTAGCGATGGATTGTGGGCGCGCACTGAATGCGCCGGCTACATTCTCGGCCTTCCCTTTGATGTCAAGCTTTGTCTGGGTCTTGGTTCTGCGGCTGCGCATCAGCACGTCGCATCTGAGCGGCACATCCAGTGCGTGCGCGACTTCCCGCGCAATGACCTGCGCCTGATTGTAGCCCCTCTTCCACTTTCTCGCCCAATGCAACGGCACAGGCATTACGCAGTCGACATCATTAAACGCCGCCGTACCCTTCAGCTTCATGCCCAACATCCGCCCGAAATACCTGCCCACATCAGTGCGCCCCTTGTATTTGAGACTATATAATATATGTCGAAAGTCTGCCTCATGACTGTAGAAGAACAATGCTGCTGCATAGGCATAGCGCTCGTGCGCGTTCAATGGCAGGCATATATGTGGAAAAATGCCTCCGCCACCCTCAACATCCCCCACCTCTGCCGCGTATGCCTCCCATGCCTTCTCAAGCCCATGCTGTATCACTGCATTGAACCTGTCGGCCATCGGATTGCATTTCTGCTTCCAGAAATGGGTCAGGGGCAGATCTGCCAGGCAGTGCAGGCACATGACCGTCTCATCGAGAAGCAGCCTTCTTCCGCACACCACGCACACTCTGGGTAGAATGAAATCTGCAGCAGCCTTCAGGCCTCGCATCACATTGTCGGTAATCTTCATGTCCTTATCATATATTCGTTCCGACAAAGTTCCGAAGACTTATCCGTGTAACAAAAAAGTACGCGTTTAATGACAGGAATCGCTATCTCAGATACGTACAAGGCCGATCATAACACGAAAATTTGTTTGATTTTTCTGAAAACTCAAACAAATTTCGTTGCGCCCCGGGCAAACACTTAACCGGCCAGAAAACAGGGTTGTTTTCTGGCCGAACTGAGTCAATTGAAGGCATCGGCCAAGAAAAAGGCCGAATTTCTGGCCGCCGAGGGGCGAAATACACTATCTCTGCCGACCACCACAAATGATGGATTTATGAAGATTGTGAAGATACTTTCTGGAGATAAATCAGCGACTAGCGGCCTTTGATGACAACCTTGTCTTTGGGGATGAGGTAGTATTTGACGACGTCTTTGGCTACGGTCTCATCCGGCACATACACGATGTCGGCCTTTCTTACAGCCCAGCCGGTCATATGGTGCTTCTTGTGGAGCTGGAACCATGTGTAGCCATGATTCCTGTCGCCCAGGTAGCTCAAGTCGTCCACCTCAACGATACGCCTGCCTTCGCTGTCCTTATATTTCCTCATCTGAAACGGTTTTAACTGATAACGCAAATTGTTATTCTGCAAAGGTAGGCATTTGCTTTATATTTCCGAATTTTACACTATCTTTGCACCCGCACTGCTTTGGTGGTGGAATAGGTAGACACGCGGGACTTTAAGCGGTAATCGAAAATTACCTTACAGAGTGCCTCAAAGGAAACTTTGAGAGTAGAACTCCCCTAACAAACGGAAACCTCGCTTGTAGAAATACAGGCTTTGGCGACGGCTCACTAAATTCAGCACAGCTGATAAATGGCGTAGAGACTATACAGGGAGGGCCTAAACGCAGAACGGCAAGCACACATGCACGCCCAGCGCATGGTCAAGAAATAGTCCAGACTACAACGGCTTAGCATTACGGATGAAGTCGGCTTGTGTAAAAGCAAGAGTAGCAAGAAAATCCCGTGGGCAGCAATGCCCGTACGGGTTCGATTCCCGTCCGAAGCACAGCAAATCCCTCTTGGAGATATCTCTGAGAGGGATTTTTTGTGAGTCAGGACACCTCGGTCAAAACAGAGGACTGAAACGTCCGAGGTGTCCAGTTTTCTTGAAGAAATGCCTGTTTTAAGGTACACCTCGGTCATATTTCAGCGATATTTTGACCGAGGTGTGATTATTCATGTCTTTATTTGATGAAATCAAGAATCACCATGATGCTGTTGGCATTCGCTGTGATGTCATTCAGCCTGATCTGCTGCAAGACCAGCGCCGGCGCTCAAAAAGCAGATCATTACCATAACTGACCGGTGAAGCTTGGCTTCATCGGTTTTTTGTTTGGCATTAGGAATGGCCCGAACTAACCGGTCAGCCGCGTCATAGATAGGCCGGAAGATTCGGCCAAGAAATGGGCTGTTTTTCTGGCCGACGAGTGTGAATTGGAGGCCTCGGCCAAGAAATGGGCCGTTTTTCTGGCCGATGAGCGTACCTGACATGGATAAAATTGCTATATTTCGTGAGTTTTGAGAAGAGTCTAAAACAATCAGTTATGAAAACACGAATTCTACTTATCGCATTGGCGGCTGTCGCACTGCTTTCTTCGTGCTGCGGACAGGGTCAGGAGTGTTGCCAGCAGGGCAATGAGCAGGCCAATGGCACCATCGAGACTATCATGGCGCGCCGCAGTATCCGCAAGTATAAGAGTACGCCTGTGAGCAGGGACACTCTCAACGTGATTCTCGAGTGCGGCATCAACGCTCCGAACGGACAGAACAGGCAGTCTTGGGAGGTGAGAGTTGTGGACAATCCTGCAACAATGGAGCAGATCAAGGAGATCATGGCCCAGGCAAATCCGGACATGAATCCTGCAGGCGTGAAAGGCTGTTTCAGAGATGCCCCTGTGATGCTTTTCATTGCGCGCGACCCTTCATACCAGTTCTCGGCATATGACGTGGGACTTCTTTCGGAGAATGTCATGCTTTCAGCGTGGTCGCTCGGTGTAGGTTCGATCTGTCTTGGCATGCCGATCCGCTTTATCGCAGGAAATGAAGCATGTGCTCCTGTTCTTGATATGCTCGCATTCAGCGAAGGGTATGAATTGTGCTTGTGCATCGGCCTTGGCTATGCAGACGAAGCACCGGAGGCTAAGCCACGCGACATGGGCAAAGTCAAATTTTTAGATTAACATATTATGGAACACTATCTTTGGATTCTCTTGGCCGTTTCAATGGCCGTTTCCGGACTTGGATGGATCTATTTCATCTATTTCTTCAGCATCGGTTACGGTTTTGGCGTTTCTGCGCTGGCTGTAACTTTGGCTGTTTTATTTAAGGATGCCATCACTGTTCCGACAGCACTGCTGTGCGCTGTGATGTTCATCTTCGGATGCCGCCTTGGACTCTATCTCCTAACTCGTGAGAAGAGGTCTCCAGAGTACAAGAAGATCCTTTACGGACCGGATGCAGCTAAGAAGAAACCTCTCTTTGTCGTAATCACTGTCTGGATTTTCTGCGCACTCCTTTATGTAGGCCAGGTGAGCCCAGTGGCATTCTTCCTTGCAAACAAGGCTGCAGGAGCACCGGTGAATGAGCTTTGGGCATGGATCGGAGCAGGCCTTATGGCAGTGGGCGTTCTCCTTGAGAGCGTGGCAGATGCACAGAAGAAGGCAGCAAAGAAGGTCAACAAGCATAGATTCGTGGACACAGGCGTGTACAAGCTTGTACGCTGCCCTAACTATCTCGGAGAGCTGGTAATATGGACTGGCGCGTTCATCGTATGTATTGGAGCATGCTGCACATGGTGGCAGTGGCTTATTGCAGCTATCGGATATGCAGGCATCGTATACGTGATGTTCAGCGGAGCACGCAGACTTGAGATCCGCCAGAACGGAGCCTACGGCGCTGACCCTGAGTACCAGGCATACATCAAGAAGACACCTATCCTCCTCCCATTCGTTCCGATCTACAGTGTAGAAAAGCACAAATGGCTTCAGGCATAACTACACGCGCAGTCAATATGCTGCGTATCAATACATTAGACGATGAGCCCTGCTGTCTTTTGCAGCAGGGCTCATTATTTGAATGACTGAAAGTCAACACATTAAGTGCACACACTTTACATTGTTGCCAACAGCATCATGATTACCGGCAGCGGACCGTCGAATGTCAGCAGGATGTCGGAATAGTTGGTGTACCTTCCGCGGTAAAGGTGCTTACCGTCGTATGTGTAAAGTATATCCGAGTAATTGGTGTACTTGCCTTTATAGATATGCTTTCCGTCCCAGGTGAAAAGTATGTTGCTGTAGTTGGTGTATCTACCCTCATAGAGGTGCTTTCCATCCCAGGTGTAAACTATATCTGAATAGTTCTTGTACTTCCCGCTGTACAGATGTTTTCCGTCCCATGTATAGAGGATGTCAGAATAGTTGGTGAATCTTCCTCTATACAGATGCTCCCCGTCCCAGGTGTAGCGGATGTCGGAGTAATTGGTGTATTTACCCCGATAGATGTGGACCTTTCCGGAGCCTTCGGCAGCGAGGGCTGCAGAGAAGGACGCTACGATAAGCAGCAGGGAGACTATGAAACGTTTCATCTTTATGCGGCAGATTAATTAAACGGGAAAAGCAGAGGGAGCACAAGCACCATCACCACGCCCATGATGACCTGGAGCGGAAGACCTACCTTGAGGTAATCCTTGAAGGTGTACTGACCTGCATTCATCACGAGTGCATTAGGCGGAGTAGAGAATGGAGAAGCGAAACACATGCTGGCCGCCACTGACACTGCAAACATATACGGAATAGGGCTTACGCCAATTCCTACGGCACATTTCAGTGCGATCGGAGCCATAAGCATGGCTGTCACCGTGTTGCTGATGAAGATGGTCATCACTGATGTTGCCGAATACACGATAGCAAGGAGGAGGAGCGGAGATGCAACTCCGAGTCCGTTCACCAGACCATCTGTCAACATCGCTGACACACCTGTCTTCTCAAGGGCTGTAGACATAGGCATCATCGCAGCGAAGAGCACGATTGTCTGCCAGTTGATGGTCTTGTAGGCAGCCTCCATGCTTCGCACGCAACCTGTTGCAACCATAAGGACAGCTGCCACAAGCACAGCCGTAACCGGAGCTACAGGGATGCTGTCCATCACCATTGTAACGATCATCGCGATCATGATGAGAGCTGCAATCGGCGCCTTGTGATCCAAAGTGACCTTTGAGGCCTCCTGGAGCGGCTCACCGAGCACAACCCAGTTGTCTGACTCCTTCTTAAGGCGTGCGATGTCAGACCAGGCACCCTGAACAAGAAGAATATCGCCTTCGTGTACCCTCTCCTGTCCGAGATCCTGAAGGATATATGACTTTCCTCTTCTGATTCCAAGAACATTGACGTTGAACTTGCTGCGGAAGCCGATGTCGAAGATGGTTCTGTTGGTCATGGTCGAAGACGGCATGAAAAGGATCTCAGCGACTCCGATGTCGAAGAAGTCCATCTCAGGATTTGCCGAGCTGCCCTCGATCTCGTCTGTGTGGTTGTCAAGAAGTCTGAGCTTATAGTCGGCTACAAGCTTCTGCACATCGGCCATCTCGCCTGAAAGATAAAGCACGTCACCTTCCTTGATTATAAGATCAGGAGATGCAAGCTTCTGATTTACAGTGCGCACAAAACGGTTGTGACCTGCACTTCTACGAAGCTCAAGCACATTGATTTCATACTCTCGGTAGATGTTCAGGTCAGCGAGTGTCTTACCTACAGCCTTTGAGTCTTCACCGACGATCTGTACACGGAAGAGGTTCTCTGCGATACCATACTCCTTTACAAGTTCCTTGAGAGACTTTCCTGACTTGGAGTCATCTTTCGACTTGTCCTTCTTTGCAAAGCAGATCTTTGTCAAAGGAAGGAGAACAAGGATACCGACAAGAAGGGTGATGATACCCACAGGGAGGAATGAGAAGAATCCCAATGCCTCGAAACCGTTCCTGGCAAGTTCGTCGCTCACTACGAGGTTCGGAGGTGTACCGATGAGGGTCATCATACCACCCATGCTGCTGGCAAACGCGAGCGGCATGAGAAGACGGCGCGATGATGTGCCGGCAGCAGCGGCCATACTCACAACGATAGGAAGCATCAAAGCCACTGTACCAGTGTTACTTACAAACATTCCGATGGCTGATGTAACGATCATGACAAGAAGGAAGAGACGGAGCTCGCTCTTTCCGGCAAGCACCATCACCTTACTACCGATCATCTTCGCAAGACCGGTTTGGAAAATACCTCCACCTACAATGAACAGACCTACCATCATGATGACGGTGGTGTTTGAAAAGCCGGCAAGACCTTCTGCCGGAGTCAGGATCTGCGAGAGGAGCAACGCCAGAAGGGCGCATATTGCCACAAGGTCAGATCTGACTTTGCCGCTTACAAAGAAGAATGCGGCCAAAAGTAATATTATCAGTGTTGTTATCATATCCTTATATTCTGTAAAAGGGCGGCAAAGATAAGAAAATTAAAGTTTTACAGGCACGCTGAATGAATTTTTCACTTCGCCTATCACAAAAATACTGTGCAGTGAGCCGATACAGTCCAGATCACCTAGCGTACCCAGCACAAGATTCTGGTAGTCCTGCATGCTTCGGGCATAAATTTTCAACTGGTAGTCATAGTCGCCCGAGGTGTTGAAGCATTCAACAACTTCGTCGATTACAGCAATCACTGAGGTAAACTGCTGGCTGTATTCTTTGCTGTGGTGCTTGAGGCGGACGTTGCAAAGGACCATGATGCCATTGCCGGTCTTGATCGGGTCGACCACTGCCACATATTTGCGTATATATCCCTCACGCTCAAGCCTTTTCTGCCTTTCAAAGACCGGCGAAGGCGACAGATTGACCTTCGCGGCGAGTTCTTTAGTCGTGAGGTTGGCATTTTTCTGCAGTTCACGCAAAATAAGGATGTCTGTCCTATCTAGATATTCCATGTTTTAAAGAATAATATTCTGTTTCTATGCTTATACGAAGCAAAAATAGAATATTTTTCCGAATTTTCCGGAACAGTTGTATATATTACTCCATTATCTCATCTTTGCAATCCCAGAAAAGGAGAAATTAGATTATCTTTGCATGCTTTTTTAGATTGCCACGTCGCACTTTGTGCTCCTCGCAATGACGTGGTAATTAATAGACTAGAATCGGGAAAAAGGCACGTCATTGCGAGCAAAGCGTGGCAATCCTAAGTCATTGCAGGCAAAGCGTGGCAATCCTAAACATCGAAATAAAATGATTAAATGCGAATATATACACGACGGTGTGTTTGAGTTTGAGGCGGGCGGAAGTATGAACGGCCTTAAGGTGGTGTACCACTGCTCGGAGCGCGAGTGGCAGAAAGACGACCAGCGCAAGGTGATATGGATATGCCATGCGCTTACTGCAAATTCGGACGCAGAAGACTGGTGGCCGGAACTTGTGGGACCAGGTAAGCTGTTCGACACAGAAAAATATTTTGTATGCTGCGCCAACATGCTCGGCTCCGCTTACGGATCGTCAGGTCCGGCAACAGTGAATCCGGAGACCGGCAAGCCATATTACTTTGACTTCCCGGCAGTGACCGTCCGCGACATCGTGCGCGCAAACGATCTTGTGCGCAGACACCTCGGCATCGAGCATATCGACCTCATGGTCGGAGGATCCATCGGAGGATTCCAGTCGGTAGAGTGGTCGATCATGGAGCCGGAAGTGATCAGGACAGCAGTATACATCGCATGCGGTGCCCGTGTGACTCCATGGCTTACTGCGTATAACGAGTCCATGAAGATGGCACTTGAAACAGACCCTACATTCCGTGAATGCGCTAGTCTCAAAGGCGGTGAGATCGGTCTCAGATGCGCCCGAAGCATCGCCCTCATATCATACAGAAGCTACGAGGGATACAATGCCACACAATGGGAGAAGGAAGAGGACTGCATGTTTGCCGATAGAGCGGGATCATACCAGAGATACCAGGGCAAGAAGCTTTCGGACAGATTCGATGCCTATTCGTACTACTACCTCTGCGGATCTGTGAACAGCAACAATGTCGGAAGAGGACGCGGCGGAGTGGAGAAAGCTCTGGGCACAATCAAGTCGGACTGCACGGTAATCGGCATCGACAGCGACAGGCTTTTTCCTGTGGAGGAGCAGAAGCTCATAGCATCGTGCATCCCCGGAGCTAAATACTACGAGATCACTTCGAAGTTCGGCCACGACGGCTTCCTTCTGGAGAACGACCAGCTCACTGAAATCATTGAACCATTATTACCATAAAGATTGCCATGGCTCTTCAAGCCTCGCAATGACGTAAAGATAACACTATATGCAAGTATTGAAATTCGGCGGTTCGTCGGTAGCGAACGCACAAAATATGTCACTGGTAGTGGACATCGTCACAAAGGCGGTGGACCGCGACAGGACCATCCTCGTGTCATCGGCCATCAGCGGATGCACAGACACACTCATCAAGATAGGAACCCTCGCATCGCAGAGAGACGAAAGCTATAAGACTCTCATCGATGAGCTTCAGGACAGACACCATGTCATCATCAACGACTTCCTTCCACGCGAGAAGCAGGAGGAGTCGAAGGAGGTGTGCGACGGTCTGTTCGATTCCCTCAGGAGCATCGCTCAGGGCGTGTTCCTCCTCGGAGAGCTCTCCCCTGCCAGCCTTGACGCCATCCAGTCATACGGCGAGCTCTGGTCTACAAAGATCCTTGCCACCAAACTGGCTTCGATCGGCATCGCTACAAAGTGGATCGACTCACGTCAGATCGTACGCACCATTGCCAAAGGCGACAAGAACATTGTGGATGTCCAGAAGACATACGCTAGAGTGAACGAGATGCTTGAGAACAACCCTATCACCCAGCTTTTCGTACTTCCGGGCTTCATCGCTTCTGACAAGCAGGGCCGCACAACGACTCTCGGCCGCGGCGGCTCAGACTACACAGCATCACTCTACGCTGTAGGCTGCAAGGCACGCAACCTTGAGATCTGGACTGACGTTCCGGGCATGATGACATCAAACCCTAAGGTTGTCCCAACTGCGCGCTCAATCAGCAACATTTCATACAAGGCGGCTCTCGAGCTTTCACACTTCGGCGCGAAAGTGATCTATCCGCCTACAATCCAGCCGGTGGTCGCAGAGGGTATTCCTATCTATGTGAAGAATACCTTCGATCCAGAGGCATATGGAACACTTATCGAGAAGAACCCGCCACGCACAAAGGGCTCAGTGATCGGAATTTCAAATTCGGACAACATCGCCCTCCTTTCGCTTGAGGGTAGCGGCATGGTCGGCATTCCAGGCTTCTCAAGCCGTCTTTTCGAGACTCTCAGCCAGAACGACATCAACATCATCCTCATAACTCAGGCATCTTCAGTACACACAATGTGTATCGCAGTGTCCGAGAAGGATGCTGAGAAAGCGCGTGAGGCTGCTGACAGATGTTTCGCATACGAGATATCTCTCGGCAAGCTTAATCCTTTGAAGGTAGAGAAGGGATTCTCGATCGTCTGTCTCGTAGGAGACGACGTGCTCAACCAGAGCGGTGCGACAGGACGCATGCTCGCAGCCCTTGGCAACAACAGCATTCCTGTACGTGCAACAGCGCAGGGATCATCTGAGCGAAACGTGTCAGTCATCATTTCTTCTAAGGACACTGACGCAGCCATCCGCACAATCCACAACGAGTTCTTCGACCGTCGCAGCGGTAAGGATATCCACCTTTTCATCGCAGGATATGGCGTCGTAGGTAAAGCCCTTGTGGACATCATCGGAAAAAACCGCGAGAAGATCGAGAAGCGCACAGGTAGAAGACTTCATGTGTGCGGACTCGCAAACAGCCGCAGATTCATCCTCGACAAGAACGGACTTTCACTTGACAACATCGCAGAGCAGCTAGCAGCCGGAGACAATGCAGCAGACGAGGCATACTTCACTCAGCTCGCGACACTCACTCTTGAGAACTCCGTGTTCGTGGACTGTACAGCATCAGCTGACATCGCGTTCAAGTACATGAACCTCTTCAAGAAGGGTTACTCTGTGGTGGCATGCAACAAGATCACATTCTCAG